>DASVZX010000352.1:0-10256 GCA_036391435.1 Anaeromyxobacter sp.
CGAAGGGCGTCCACCCGGACGAGGCGGTCGCGATCGGCGCCGCGCTCCTCGCCGACTCGGCGACCCGCGTCGACTCGGTGGTGCTCGTGGACGTGCTCGCGATGGGCATCGGCGTCGGGCTGCCCGGCGGCCGCATGGCGACCGTGCTCCCGCGGAACAGCTCGCTCCCCGCGCGGAAGGCCTACCAGATCGCGACCACGAAGGACGGCCAGCGCGAGCTCGAGCTCCAGGTCTTCCAGGGAGACTCGCAGAAGGCCTCCGAGTGCGAGTACCTCGGGACGCTCCGGGTCCCGGGCCTCCCCCCGCGGCCGCGCGGGGAGGTGAAGGTCTCGGTGGAGTTCTCGGTCGGCGCGGAGGGGCTCCTCGACGTGACCGCGAAGGACCTCGCGAGCGGTCGCACGGCGGCGCTGAAGCTCGCGACGCTCGACACGCCCGAGTCGCTCCGCGAGAAGCTCGGCATCCCCGGGCCGCAGACGGCGCCCCGCGGCGCGCAGCCCATCCCGGCCTCCGCGGCCGCCGCCGCGCTCCCGGGCCGAAGGGGGCTCTTCGGCCGGCTGTTCGGAGGGCGCGGGTGAGCGATCCCGGGCCGCTCGTCGTGCTGCTGCACCGGGCAGGGTGGGCGGACCGCTACCAGGCGGTGACGCTCGCGGTGACGGCGGCCGCGCTCGGCGAGCGGGTCACCGTGGCGCTCTTCTTCGACGCGCTCCGGCTCTGGGCCGAGGGGCGCTTCGACGAGGGCACGCCGCCGGAGGCGGGCGCCGCCCGGGTCGCGCCGCTGCGGGACTCGCTCGAGGAGGCCCGCCGGGACCTCGGGCTCCGGGTCGTGGCCTGCGAGACCGCCGTCCGGCTCGCCGGCCTCGAGCCGGACGCGGTCCGGGGCGCGCTCGACGGGATCGTGACGCTCCCTTCGCTCTGGAAGGCCGCCCGCGACGGCCGGCAGGTCTCCATCTGACGGCGAGGGGCCCGGCCCGCCGCTGCGCCGCGCGGACGCGCGGACGCGCGGCTTGCCGGTCCCCGGCGCGCGGGATATAGGCCTCGTCCCGGATGGATCTCACAGGGAAGAGCGCGCTCGTCGTCGGCGCGGGCGGCCTGGGCGGGCCGGCGATCCTCGTCCTCGCGGCGGGGGGCGTCGGGCGGATCGTCGTCGTCGAGGACGACGTCGTCGAGACGTCGAACCTGAACCGGCAGCCGCTCTTCGGAGAGGCCGACCTCGGGGCCCGCAAGGCCGCCGCCGCCGTCGCGCGCGTCCGCGCGCTGTTCCCCGCCGTCGCGATCGAGGCGCGGGACGAGCGGTACGCGCCGTCCAACGCGGTCGAGCTCGCGCGCGCGGCCGACGTCGTGGTCGACGGGTCGGACAACTTCGCGACGAAGTTCCTCGCGAACGACGCCGCGCTGCGCGCCCGCCGGCCGCTCGTCCACGGCGGCGTCCTCCGGACCACCGCGCAGCTCCTCTCCGTCGTCCCGGGCGGCCTCGGCGGCTGCCTGCGCTGCCTCTTCGAGGCGCCGCCGCCGGCGGGCTCGGTGCCCTCGTGCGCCGAGGCCGGGATCCTCGGGCCGGTGGCCGGGCTCGCGGGATCGCTCATGGGCACCGAGGCGCTGCGCCTGCTCGCCGGCGAGCGCGGCGCCCACGAGGGGCGCCTCCTCGTCTTCGAGGCGCGCACGGCCCGGTCGCGGATCGTCCTGGTGCGCAAGCGCGACGGCTGCGCCGCGTGCGCCGGCACGCAGCCGCTCGAGGCCGAGCCGGCGTCGTGCGAGCGGACCGCCTCGCGCCCCGGGGGGGCGGCGTGATCGCCCCGCGCGCCACGGTGGACCTGCGGCCGTACGCGTGCCCGATCACGTTCGTGAAGACGCGCATCGCGCTCGAGCGGCTCGGGCCGGGCGACGTCCTCGAGGTCTGGCTCGCGGGCGGCGAGCCCGCCGAGAGCGTTCCGCGGAGCGCGGCGGAGGAGGGGCACCGCGTGCTCCGCGTCGAGCCGCTCGGCTGCGGCGCGGAGGGCGCCGTGCGGGTCTGGCTCGAGAAGCGCGCCCCGCTCGCGGCCGGCGGGGGAGGGCTGCCGTGACGCTCGCCGACGACCGGATCGCGCGCTTCGCGCGCCAGCTCCTCGTCCCCGGGTTCGGCGAGGCGGCGCAGGCGCGGCTCGGGGCCACCCGCGTGCGGGCGGTCGGCGCGAGCGGCGCCGCGGCCGCCGCCCTCGCGTACCTCGTCGAGGCGGGGATCGGCGGGCTCTGGATCGACGACGCGGAGCCGGTGGCGCCCGCGGACGCGACCGGGTGGCTCTACGGCGCGGGGTCGGTGGGCACCGCGCGCGCCGCCGCCGCGGTGGACGCGCTCCGGCGGCTCTCCCGCTTCTGCGACGTCGAGCCGTACCCCGTCGGCGGCGTGCCGAACGCGGCCGTGGTCGCCGCGCCCTCGATCGCGCAGGCGCTCCACGCCGCCGAGGCGGCGAGGCGGATGAGGATCCCGCACGTCGTGCTCCAGCCCGACGCCGACGGCGGCACGGTCGTGTCGGTCCCGCCCGGCGCGCCCTGCTTCGCCTGCGCGCGCTCGACGGCGAGCGCCGGCCGGCCGCCCGCCCCCGGGGCGGCCGCGCTGGCGGCCCTCGCCGCGAGCGAGCTCGTCCAGATGATCGCGATCCCGGGGGCGATCGCGGGGCGAAGGCTCGAGATCGTGCGCGGCGTCGTCACGGTGCGTGCGACGACGAGGCTCGCGGGGTGCGCGTGCGGCGCGCAATCGCCGTCCGGAACGCCGCGCGGCGCGCCCGCCGATTGACGGACAGAGAAGGGGTCGTGGCCGCAAGCGGGCGTGATCACGAGGGAAACAGCGAACCCGACGATCGGGGTCGATTTGGCGATCCCGGACCCACGGGGTATACTGCGGCAGATCCACGCTCTTCTCGCGCGGCCGGACTCCACGTCCGGCCGCGGTGGTGACCGGAGGTCAGGATGGACACCCAGGGTAACGGCTTCGTGATCTGGCTCACCGGCATGAACCGGGCGGGCAAGAGCACGCTCGCCGCGCTCCTCGCCTCTCGCCTCTCCGCCGCCGGCCGCCGCGTCGAGCTCCTCGACGAGGACGGCGACGCCTCGGTGCTGCTCGACGGGCTCGGGCCCTCGAAGGAGGACCACGCGAAGGCGGTCGCGCGGCTCGGGTTCGCCGCGAAGATCGCGATGCGCTCGGGCGCCGTCGCCGTCTGCGCGGCGCTCTCCCCGTACCGCGACGCGCGCGAGCAGCTGCGCAGGGAGGCGCGCCGGTTCGTCGAGATCTTCGCCGACTGCGCGATGGACAAGCTCCAGGAGCGCGATCCCGAGGGCATCTACCGGCGGGCGCTCGCGGGCGAGCTGAAGCAGGTGCCCGGCGTGGACGTCCCGTACGAGCCCCCGGCCCACGCGGATCTCACGCTCCACACCGACCAGATCTCCGTCTCCGAGGCGGGCACCCGCGTGTTCCAGACGCTCGTCGACCTGAAGCTCGTCGGCCCGACCGAGTTCGGCCGCCTCACGGGCGGCCTCCGCCCGCGGCGCGGCAAGGCGGCGCGCGGCGGCGCCCGGAAGAAGCTCGCCGCGCGCGCGGCGGCCCGCAAGGCGCCCCGGAAGGTGGCCGCTCGGACGGCGAAGCCGGCGAGGAAGCGGTAGGGCTCCGATCCTCGCGGCCCGTTCGTCGCGCGCGGCCCCCCGGCTGGCGAGACCGCGGCGCGCGGCGCTATAAGTCCCGCCCACGATGCCCGGGCTCTCCCTCGACTCCCTCCGGCGCGCGTCCGGGGCGAAGCTCGCCCGGATGAAGGCCGACGTCTCCGGCCTGGGGAGCGCGCTCGTCGCCTTCTCGGCCGGGGTCGACTCGACCTTCGTGCTCGCCGTCGCCGCGGAGGTCCTCGGCGCGCGCGCCGTCGCGCTCACCGCGCATTCGCCGGCGGTGCCGGGCGCCGAGCGCGAGGAGGCCCGCCGGCTCGCGGCGCGCCTCGGCGTCCGCCACGTGGAGCGCGAGAGCCTCGAGCAGTCGGATCCGCGCTACGTCTCGAACCCGGAGGACCGCTGCTACTACTGCAAGCGCGAGCTGTACCGGCTGTGCGCCGAGGTCGCGCGCGCGGAGGGCGTCGCGGCGGTGCTCGACGGGTTCAACGCCGACGACCGGCGCGATCATCGCCCCGGCCACCGCGCCGCCGTCGAGGTCCGGGTCCGATCTCCGCTCGCCGAGGCGGGGCTCTCGAAGGACGAGGTGCGCGCCTGGAGCGAGGCGTACGGCCTCCCGACCTGGGACAAGCCGCAGATGGCGTGCCTCGCCTCGCGCATCCCCTACGGCACGCCCGTGACGCCGGAGCGCCTGCGCCAGGTGGAGCGGGCCGAGGCGGCCGTGCGCGCGCTCGGGTTCCGCGACCTGCGCGTGCGGCACCACGGCGACATCGGGCGCGTCGAGATCGGGGAGGGGGAGCTCGCCGCGGCCTTCGCGCGGCGGGCCGACATCGCCCGCGCCGTGAAGGACGCGGGGTTCCGCCTCGCCGTGCTCGACCTCGAGCCGTTCCGCTCCGGGCGCATGAACGAGCTCGCGGGCATCGCGCTCCCGGTCGTGCCAGGATAGCGGCGTGCGCCGGCCGCTCGCCCTGCTCCTCGCCGCGCTCGCGGCCGCCCCCGCCGGCGCCGCCGCGCTCGAGCCGCGGTTCGACCACCGCGACACCCTCGGCCCCTTCGCCGAGCTCGTGCTCGTGCACGACGCCGTCGCCCGCCCGGGCCAGCCCACCGCCTCCTGGAGCCACACGGCCGTGCGCGCGGGGTGGGGCTTCGCCGTGAGCGGCGACGGCGACGAGATCCTGCTCGGCGGGGCGATGTCGCTCGGCTGGCCGGACGATCCCGGCCGCACGCGCGTGCTCGCGTCCGCGGACGCCCGCTATCGCGGGTACTTCGGCAGCGAGCAGCTGAAGACGTTCTTCGACGTCGGCCTGTGGGTGCCGTTCCGATCGCGGCTCGCGGTGGGACCCCTCGTCGGGATCGGGACCGTCTGGGACTTCTCGCGGGGCGCGGGGATCTACGCCGCGGCGTCGTTCTCCACGGCGCTCGGCGAGGCGCGGATCGCGTCGCTCGCGATCTCGGCCGGGGCGCAGCTCCGGTTCGAGCTGCCCTAGGCCTCGGCGAACTCACCCGGGATCACGAAAGGGATCCGTTTTCTTGCGGGTAGGGTATCGGGTGGTAGCGTGTAGGCAAACGTATTCACATGTCGCAAGGAGCCTACATGAGCGCAGCCTTCGAAGTCGATACCCAGATGATGAATCCGGCCGACAACCACGCTCGCCTGGAGCCCATGCTGATCCGGCTTCCTCCCGCCTTCGCCGCAGAGCTCCGGAACCTGGCCCGGAAGACCCGCGTCCGGCAGTCCGACTACCTGCGCGAGGCCGTCGCGGACCTCCTCGCCAAGTACGGCCACCTGCCGACCGACGGGAGCCCGATGTGAGCCCTCTCGCCTCGGGCGAGCCGGCGATATCGCCCCCCGTGCCGCCCGCGATCGGACGGGTCCGCCTCGTCCGGATCGCGGCGGTGCGGGAGGGCGGCGCCATCCCGCTCACCGCTCCGCCGGCAGGTCGCCCGGCGCGTAACGCACCGCGGCGAGCGTGAGCCCCCAGCCCGGGGCCCGGACGCCGCGATATCGCCCGCGCGCCGCGAGCAGGTCCCGGACGATGCCGGGCGGGGCGAGCCCGAGCCCCGCCGCGACCGCGGTGCCGACGAGGTTCCGAACCATCGCGCGGAGGAAGCCGCGCCCCTCGAGCACGACGGCGTGCAGCGGCGCCCAGGTCGCCGAGACGACCTCGGCGCGCAGGAGGGTGCGGACGCTGCCGCGCTGCTCGCCGGGCCGCGCGAACCCGGCGAAGTCGTGGGTGCCGACCGCGTGCGCGAGCGCCTCGCGCACGGCCGCGGGATCGAGGCGCAGCGCGCCGCCGCCCGGGAAGGCGCGCTCGTCCGGGAGCGTCCAGGCGTAGGGCGCGAGCCCGTCGGGCGGTGGCGCGCCGACGAGGTAGACGTAGGTGCGAGCGGCGGCGCTGTTTCGGGCGTGGAAGGACGGGGCGACCCGGTGGGCGGCGCGCGCGAGGATCCCCTCCGGCAGCGCGGCGTTGAGCCCGCGGCGGAGCGCCTCGGGGTCGAGGGCCGCGCGCACCGAGAAGCTCACCACCTGCGCGAGCGCGTGCACGCCCGCGTCGGTGCGCGCCGCGACCGCGAGCGGCGCGCGCACACCCACCGACGCCAGGGCGGCCTCGAGGGCCTCCTGCACGGTGGGCAGCCCGGGCTGCCGCTGGAAGCCCCGGAAGCGTGTCCCGTCGTACGCGAGTTCGACGGCGTAGAAGCGCCTTTCCATCGTGTGCTAACTATCGTCGAAGTTCATGGCGGACCGAAGCCGAGAGACCTCCCTGGAGAACGACCCGAAGCTCGAGGGCGGCGAGTGGCTGTTCCGCCGCGCCGGGCAGGTGTTCGGTCCCGTCGACTCGCGCGGGATCGCGGCGATGCTGTACCGCGGCGAGATCGACGCCCAGACGCCGCTCTCGACCGGCGACGGAAGCTGGCGCAAGCTCGGCGAGATCTCGATCTTCCTCGTCCACGCGAAGAAGGCCGAGGCGCAGGTGCGCGTCGAGCGCGAGGTCACCGGCGCGCGGATCCTGCGCGCCCGGCGCCGCCGCCGGAAGCGCGCCCTCGCCGTCGCCGGCCTCGTCCTCCTCGTGGCGGGCTCGGTCGGCGGGGTGCTCTGGTTCACGCGCGGGCAGGGGAAGACGAGCGCGCTCCTCGAGGACTTCGGCGCAGGCATCCGGATCGCGTCCGCGGCCCGCGTCGGCGTGTCGCACCGCGCCGCGGGGGACGACCTCGTCGAGGTGACGCTCGCGGGTCCCGCGGACGCGGAGCGGGGCGCCCAGCGCCGGGCGGCGAAGCACGCCGTGCCCGCCTCGGCCGGCGCGGCCGGCGCGGTGGAGGGCGGCGACATCGTGCTCGCCCAGTTCGACGAGAGGAAGATCCAGGCGGTGGTGGGGCGCGAGCAGCGCACGCTCGCGCCGTGCTTCCGCGCCGAGGCGTCGCGCACCCCGGACTTCGAGGGCGACGTGCCCATCGAGTTCGCGATCGGGAACGACGGCCGGGTCGCGGCGCTCTGGATCGACGAGCCCCGGTTCAAGCAGGGCGCCCTCCGCGACTGCCTCCAGTCGGCGCTCGCGGGCTGGCGGTTCGACCCGTTCCCGGGGCAGCGCCCGACGGTCTCGCTCGCGTTCCGCATCGGACGATGACGACGACGGCGCAGAAGCTGGTCGCGCGCGCGGAGGACCTGCCCGAGGGGTCCGTCCGCCGCCGCGTGCTCGAGGGCGCCCGCCGCTTCAAGGCGGCGTGGGTGGAGTTCGGGCGGCTCCTCAGCGAGGTGAAGCGCGAGGGGCTCTGGCGCGAGTGGGGCTACCCGAGCTTCGAGCGGTACTGCGCGAAGGAGCTCTTCGTCCGGCCGGCCACCGCGGAGAAGCTCACCGCGAGCTACGGCTTCCTGGAGCGCCACGAGCCGCAGCTCGCGCGGCCGCGCGCGGAGGGGGCCCCGCCGTTCGAGGTGGTCGAGGTCCTCTCGCGCGCCGAGGCCGCGGGGCAGCTGTCGAACGCCGCGTGGCGCGAGCTGCGCGACGAGGTGCTCGAGCGGCCGCCCTCCGCGGCGGCGATGACCCGGCGGCTCGCAGAGAAGCTCGGCCCTCCGCCGCCCGCGCCGGCGCCGCCCAGGGCCGACCGGCTCCGCGCCCTCGCGGCGCTCGCCCGCCGCCTCGCCGAGGCGTGCCGGGCGGAGGGCGCGATCCCCCGTCCGGTGGCCCGGCGCGTCGAGGACCTCGCCGGGGAGATCGCGGCGCTCCTCGGCGAGCGGGAGCCGTGAGGGGCGTGGCCCGCGAGTTGTGGGGGCGGCGCGCAGGTGCGCTGGTTATCTTGCCGAGGCGGAGCTGCGAGGTCGCGAGCGCCCGTTTTGGTGGTAACATCCGGTGGACGAGGAGAGCGTGAGCCGCAAAGAGCACCACCACGGAAATCTCTCCTGCTCCTTCTGCGGGAAGGGGCAGCGCGAGGTCCGCAAGCTGATCGCGGGGCCGACGGTCTACATCTGCGACGAGTGCATCCGGCTCTGCAACGACATCATCGCGGAGGAGGCGGAGCGCGACGAGGGCCGCCCCGCGGTCTCGCTGCCCACCCCCGCCGAGATCAAGAGCTTCCTCGACGACTACGTCGTCGGGCAGGACCGCGCGAAGAAGGTCCTCTCGGTCGCGGTGTACAACCACTACAAGCGCGTGTACTCCCGCCGGCCGCAGCGCCCCCCGCGGCCCGGCGCCGCTCGCGCAGGCACCGAGGAGGTCGAGCTCCAGAAGTCGAACATCCTCCTCATCGGCCCGACCGGCTCGGGCAAGACGCTGCTCGCCCAGTCGCTCGCGCGCTTCCTGAACGTCCCGTTCACGATCGCCGACGCGACGAGCCTCACCGAGGCGGGCTACGTCGGCGAGGACGTCGAGAACATCATCCAGAACCTGCTGCACAACGCCGACTACGACGTCGAGAAGGCGGCGCGCGGCATCGTCTACGTCGACGAGATCGACAAGATCGCCCGCAAGGGCGATCAGCCGAGCCCGACCCGCGACGTCGGCGGCGAGGGCGTCCAGCAGGCGCTCCTCAAGATCATCGAGGGGACCCGCGCGAACGTCACGCCCCGCGGCGGCAAGAAGTACAACCAGCAGGAGTACATCCAGGTCGACACCTCGAACATCCTCTTCATCGTGGGCGGCGCGTTCTGCGGGCTCGAGCAGGTGATCCGCCGCCGCGCCGGCGTGAAGGGGCTCGGGTTCGGGGCGAAGATCGAGCGCAAGGAGGAGGCGAGCCTCGGCGAGCTCCTCGCGCGCGTCGAGCCGGGCGATCTCATCAAGTTCGGGATGATCCCGGAGTTCGTCGGCCGGCTCCCGATGATCGCGACGCTGTCCGACCTCTCCGAGGACGACCTCGTCACGATCCTCACCCAGCCGAAGAACGCGCTCACGAAGCAGTACGTGAAGCTCTTCGAGCTCGAGAAGGTGAAGCTCTCCTTCACGAAGGAGGCGCTCCGCGCCACCGCCCGCGAGGCGATGCGGCGGAAGTCCGGCGCCCGCGGCCTGCGCGCCATCCTCGAGCAGGCGATGCTCGACATCATGTACGACGTCCCGTACCGGGAAGGCGTGAAGGAGTGCAAGATCACGGAGGGCGTCATCCTGAACAAGGAGCCCCCGCTGCTCTCCTTCGAGAAGGAGAAGAAGCTCGCGTAGGGCCGCCCGCGCGTGCTCCCCGTGAACGAGCCCGAGCCCGGGCCCGCGCCCGAGGAGAAGCCGGGTTCGGGCGCGGGCTCGTTCACGTGCACGGGCCCGAGGCCCGACCGGGGGTGGTTCCGCGGTCCCTCGCAGCCGCGGAGCCGTCGCCGGCAGGGGTCGGGTGAACCCCCCGCACACTGTGCTCTCCGGACCGCCCGCCGCGGCCGAAAACCGGCTACGATCCGGGCAGTTCCTTCGGCATTCGCCTTGCTACTGGGCCCTGTGGAGGTCCGTCATGAGGCGCACCATCGAAATCGCGCTGTTCCTCGCCGCCGCGATGACCGTCGGCCCGGCGAGCGCTCGCGCGGACGACTGGGAGACCGAGGGACCCGACTGGAACGAGCCCCCGGCCGACAGCTACGACGTGTCCGTCGACGTGAACCCCGGCGGCGTGACCCTCGAGACCTTCCAGTCCCCGCTCGCGCCCTACGGCGAGTGGGTGCAGGTGCCGCGCTACGGCCAGGTGTGGCGCCCGAGCGTCGCCGCCGGCTGGCGCCCGTACTACTACGGCCGCTGGGAGTGGACGAACGAGGGGTGGCTCTGGGTGTCCGACGAGCCGTGGGGCTGGGCCGCGTACCACTACGGCCGCTGGGCGTACGATCAGTACTACGGGTGGATCTGGGTCCCCGGCTACCAGTGGGCCCCGGCCTGGGTGTCGTGGCGGTACTCGGGCGACGCGGTCGGCTGGGCGCCGCTCGCGCCGGGCTTCTCGCTCTACGTGAGCACCTACCCGTTCTACGACTTCTGGTGGACGTTCGTCCCGACCGTGCAGTTCGTCTCGGTCCCGGTCTACCAGGTCGCCTACGCGCCGGCCTACACGCGCCAGTGGTACTACCGGACGGCGCCGGCGCCGGCCCGGCCCGCGCCTCGCCCGGGTGTCCGCGCGGCCCCGTCGCCGGCCTGGGGCGGCCCCGCCCCGCGGCTCATCTCGGAGCGGCTGGGACG
>DASVZX010000353.1:0-2050 GCA_036391435.1 Anaeromyxobacter sp.
CGCGCCGGCGCCGCCCCGCCGCGCGGTCGTCGTCGTCGACAAGCCGGACGTGACGCAGGTGCAGGTGCGGATCGCGTCGGCGGGCTTCGCGCGGAAGAGCCCGGACTACTTCCCCGGCGTCGTGGCGAGCGCGCTCCTCGGCGGGGGCTTCACGTCGCGGCTCATGGAGGCGATCCGCGTGAACCGCGGGCTCTCCTACGGCGTCCGGAGCCGCTTCCTCACGAGCGGCGCCGGCGGGATCTTCCTCGTCTCGACGTTCACGAAGGTGGAGACCACCGCGGAGATCGTGGACGTCGCGCTCGAGGAGACGGCCCGGTTCTGCGACGAGGGCCCGCGCGAGGAGGAGCTGGAGCGGACCCGGAGCTACCTGTGCGGGCTGTTCCCGCTCTCGCTCGAGACGCACGACCAGCTCGCCGAGAAGCTCGCCGATCTCGCGCTGTTCGGGCTCCCGGACGACGAGGTGACGGCGTTCCGCGAGCGCGTCCGCGCCGTCGGCGCCGAGGCCGCGCGCGACGTGGCGCGCCGCTACTTCCCGCTCGGCGAGCGCGTCGTCGTCGCGGTGGGCCCGGCGAAGGCGATCGCCCGCTCGCTCGAGAGGTTCGGGCCGGTGACGGTGGTGCCGGCGAGGAAGCTCGCGTGAGCGGCGGCGCGGTCGCCGTGCTGCTCGCGGACGACCAGCTCCTCGCGGTGGACAAGCCGGCGGGGCGCCTCGTCATCCCCGGGCGCGGCACCGACGAGCGGAGCCTGCGCGAGGAGCTCGAGGCCGTCCACGGGCGGCTGTGGGTCGTCCACCGGCTCGACCGCGGCACGACCGGCGTGCTCCTGTTCGCGCGGACCGCCGAGGCCCACCGGACCCTGAACCTCGCCTTCGACCGCGGCGAGCCCGCGAAGCGCTACCTCGCGCTCGTCCGCGGGACGCCGCCCGCCGAGGCGCGCATCGCGCTCGCCATCGCGCCGGCCCGGCGTGGCCGGATGCGGCCGGCCCGCCCCGGCGATCCGCGCGGCAAGCCGTCGGCGACCCGGATCCGCCTCCTCGAGGCGTTCGCGCCGCGGCCGTGGGCGGGCGGCGCGCTCGCGCTCGTCGAGGCGGCGCCCGAGACCGGGCGGACGCACCAGATCCGGGTCCACCTCGCGGCCGAGGGGTTTCCGCTGGCAGTGGACCCGGACTACGGCGACGACGTGCCGCTGCGCGGGCCGGACGGGGCGATCCTCGTCGCCCGGACGCCGCTCCACGCGGCGAGGCTCGAGCTCCGGCACCCCGGGACCGGCGGGCCGCTCGCGATCGAGGCGCCGCTGCCGGGCGACATGGCGGCGGCGATCGAGGCGCTGCGGCGAGGGTGATCCGGGCGAGACCCGGCCCCTCTCCCGACGCCCTGGAGCTCTGCCCAGGGGAGCGGGAAGGCGCGGGGATCAGGGCGTCTGGCCGGCGACGGGCACGACCGGACCGGTCCCCTCGATCTCCGCCGCGAGCGCGTCCACGAGCGGGACCCCCGCGAAGTTCTCGCGGGCGAGGGCGACGATCTGGCGGGCCTCCTCGTCCTTCCCGCTCCGCTTGAGGTAGCGGGCCTTCTCGGCGAGCTTCGCGACCGAGACCTCCCGCTCGCCGCTCGCGAGCCGATCGGAGAGCACCCACGCGTCCGGCCCGGAGGAGACGTTCACCTCGCTGAAGGGCGGCCGGGTCTTCACGACGAGGAGGAGCGTCCCCGGGTCGATCTTCCGCCTCGCGTTCGCGGCGAGGAGGTCCGGCCGGTCGAAGACGTCGGCGGCCACGAGCACGGTCGCCTCGGCGATCCCATCGCCCTCGAGGATCGACGCCCGCTTGAGCCACCCCTCCTTGTCGTCGGAGGTCCGGACCCGCGCCCAGTCCTCCTTCGCCTCGAGCATCGTGACGCGCTCGCCACGGAGCAGCAGGGCGAGCGCGTTCGCGACGTCCCTGCCGGTCGGTCCCCTCACGCGGGCGGCGTCGGTCGGCTCGCGGCGCAAGGCGGTCGCGGCCGAGACGAACGCCGGGCCGCTCGCCGGCGGCGCCGGCGCGAGCGCGCCGGCCGGG
>DASVZX010000354.1:0-8073 GCA_036391435.1 Anaeromyxobacter sp.
CCGCGCGAGCCCCACCCGCGCGAGCCAGCGGCGGACCTCGACGGGGGAGGCCGGCAGGGGCCCCGCGCCGGCGGCCAGGCACGCGTGCGCCCGCACGAGCGCCGCCACCTCGTCGGAGACGCGCCGCGGCTGCCGCAGCGCGACGAGGATCCGCTCCGCCTCGGCCGGCCCGAGCCCGTGCAGCAGGGCGGCGAGGCGGAGCGCGGGCTCGGGGGGGACCCGGCGGAGCACGGCGACGGCGTGGTCGAGGTCGGCGGGGGGCGAAGCGGCGAGCGCGGGGAGGACCACGCCGAGGAGGCCGGTCCTCCGCATGAGCCCGAGCGCGCGCGGCGCGTGCGGCGCGACGACGAGGCGCGAGAGCTCCTCCGAGACGCGCTCCACGGACACCTTCCGCACGACGTCCAGCGCGCCGGGGATCGCCCTGCGCGTCCCCGGGTGGAGCCCGTACCCGAGCTGCGCCGCGAAGCGCACCGCGCGCATCGCGCGCAGCCCGTCCTCGCCGAAGCGCGCGGCGGGGTCGCCGACGGCGCGGACGAGCCTGCGCGCCATGTCGGCGCGGCCGCCGAACGGATCGCGGAACTCCGGCGCGAGCGGGTCCCACGCCAGCGCGTTCATCGTGAAGTCGCGGCGCGCGAGGTCCGCCTCGAGGTCGGTGTGGAACGTGACGGACTCGGGGCGCCGTCCGTCCACGTACGCGCCCTCGCCGCGGAACGTGGTGACCTCGATCGCCTCGCCCCCGAGCACGACCGTCACCGTGCCGTGGTCCACGCCGGTGGGGATCACTTTGCGGAACAGCGCCGACACCTGCTCCGGGGTGGCGGGCGTCGCGACGTCGAAGTCCGTCCCCTCGCGCCGGCGCCCGAGGAGCAGGTCGCGCACGGCGCCGCCGACGATCCAGGAGCGGTGGCCGGCGCCGTCCAGCGCGCGGAGGACCTTCTCGACCGGCGCGGGGAGCGCCGCGCGTGCGCGGGCGAGGGCGGCGGGGACCCGCATCAGTGGCGGAGCGGCTGCTCCTCCTGCGCGCGGTCGAGGAGCCGGAAGTAGAGGCGGACGAGGGAGAGGCGGGCCGAGCCGGAGAGCGCGGCGACCTCGGCCCGGGCGACGTCGAGCGGCTCCTTGCAGATGGCGAGCAGCGCGTGCCCGACGGCGCCGGCGTCCTCGCGGGCCATCGGGGCGTCGGGCGTGTCGAACGCCTCGCGGATGGCGGCCCGGTCGAACAGCGGGTGGTGGCCGCGGAGCCCCTGGGCGAGGATCCCCGAGAGCCGGCCAGGCGCGAGCGTCACGAGCTTCTCCCTCAGCCTGTCCATCGCCCACCCTTCCCTCGGAACTGGTGACCCCGCCGTGACTCGAACACGGGACCTGCGGTTTAGGAAACCGCCGCTCTATCCGGCTGAGCTACGGGGCCGACGATCGAACCTTATCTCGCCTTCGAACGAGCCTTGCCCTGCGAACGCCCGCTTTTTCGGCACGCAGGCGTATACCAACTCGGCCCGCGGCCGCCACCGGAAAAGGCGCGGCAGGACGCGCGCGCTCGGCGTCAGCCGGACGGCGACCGCGCTCGACTTCGGTCGCGCGGGGTCGCGCGGGACGCGCGCCGTCCCCACCGTCACCCTCGGAGCCTCGCCACGACGCCCGCGCGCCGGGCGCGGGCTCCGGGGAATCGATGGCACGCGCGATCGGGCGGAGGACATGGGCCATCCCGGAGGGCTGGCTCCCGGCGTACAGCGAGGGCCAGGGCGGCCGCGCGCTCGAGAGCCACGAGGCGGCCTGCCTGCTCAACGCCGGCGACGAGGACGCGCACGTGACGCTCACGGTGTTCTTCCGCGACCGGGAGCCCGCGGGCCCCTACCGCGTGATCGTGCCGGCGCGCCGCACGCTGCACCTGCGGTTCAACGACCTGCGCGATCCCGAGCCGATCCCGGCGGCGACGGACTACGCGAGCGTCATCGAGTCGGACGTGCCGATCGTCGTGCAGCACACCCGGCTCGACGCGCGGCAGGCCGAGACGGCGCTCCTCAGCACGATCGCGTGGGCGGCGGACTAGCGAAGGGGGGAAGGCGAGATGGCGAGGACGGTCGGGGAGTTCATCCTGGAGCGGCTCGTGCAGTGGGGCATCCGGCGCGTGTTCGGGTTCCCGGGCGACGGCATCAACGGCATCTTCGGGGCCTTCCGGCGGGTGAAGGAGCTCGACCTCGTCCAGGTGCGCCACGAGGAGATGGCCGCCTTCATGGCCTGCGCGCACGCGAAGTTCACGGGCCAGGTCGGCGTCTGCATGGCGACCTCGGGCCCCGGCGCCATCCACCTGCTGAACGGCCTCTACGACGCGAAGATGGACCACCAGCCCGTCGTGGCGATCGTCGGCCAGTCCGCGCGCGAGGCGATGGGCGGCTCCTTCCAGCAGGAGGTGGACCTGCCGAACCTGTTCAAGGACGTGGCGCACGAGTTCGTCCAGACGCTGAACGTCCCGCAGCAGGCCCGCGCCCTCGTGGACCGGGCGATCCGGATCGCGCTCGCGGAGCGGACCGTGACCTGCGTCGTCGTGCCGAACGACGTGCAGGAGCTCGCCTACGAGGATCCGCCGCACGCGCACAACACCATCCACACCGGCATCGGCCGCGGCTGGCTCCCGCCGCGCGTCGTGCCGCGCGAGGCGGATCTGAAGCGGGCGGCCGACGTCCTGAACGAGGGGAAGAAGGTCGCGATGCTCGTCGGCGCGGGGGCCCGCGGGGCGGCGGCCGAGCTCGAGGAGGTGGCCGACCGGCTCGGCGCCGGCTGCGCGAAGGCGCTCCTCGGCAAGGACGTCCTCCCCGACGGCCTGCCGTGGGTCACCGGGTCCATCGGCCTGCTCGGCACGAAGCCGAGCTGGGACCTCATGATGGAGTGCGACACCCTCCTCATGGTCGGGACGAGCTTCCCGTACGCGGAGTTCCTGCCGAGGGAGGGGCAGGCGCGCGGGGTGCAGATCGACCTCGACGGCCGCATGCTGTCGATCCGCTACCCCGTCGAGCTCGGCCTGGTGGGCGACTCGGCGGAGACGCTGCGCGCGCTCCTGCCGCTCCTGCGCCGCAAGCAGGACCGCGCCTGGCGCGAGCGGATCGAGCGCGAGGTCGCGACCTGGTGGCGCGTCCTCGACGCGCGGGCGATGAGCCCGGCGAAGCCCGTCAACCCGCAGCGGCTCTACTGGGAGCTCTCGCCGCGCCTGCCCGACGACTGCATCATCTGCGCGGACTCGGGCTCGTCCGCGAACTGGTTCGCGCGCGACCTCAAGATCCGCCCCGGGATGCGCTGCTCGCTCTCCGGGAACCTCGCGACGATGGGGCCGGGCGTGCCCTACGCCATCGGCGCGAAGTTCGCCCACCCCGACCGCGTCGTCCTGGCGCTCGTCGGCGACGGCGCCATGCAGATGAACGGGAGCGCCGAGCTCATCACCGCGGCGAAGTACTGGAAGCGCTGGAAGGACCCGCGCCTCGTCGTGCTGGTGCTCAACAACCGGGACCTGAACCAGGTGACCTGGGAGCAGCGGGTCATGGCGGGGGATCCCAAGCTGGAGGCGTCGCAGGACGTGCCGGACTTCCCCTACGCTCGCTACGCGGACTCGATCGGGCTCCTCGGGATCCGGGTGGACCGCCCCGAGCAGATCGGGCCGGCGTGGGATCGGGCCCTCTCGGCCGACCGGCCCTGCGTGCTCGAGGCGGTGACCGACCCCGAGGTCCCGCCCCTGCCCCCGCACATCACGTTCGACCAGGGCAAGAAGCTCCTCGAGGCGATCCTGAAGGGCGACCCGGCGCGCGGCGACATCATCCGGCAGTCGTGGCGACAGATGGTCGACACCTGGCTCAAGTGATGACGGCCCGGCGTGCGGCCGCGCCCGTCGAGGCGATCGACATCCGGTGCGCCGTCGTGCCGACGGACGCGCCGGAGTCGGACGGCACCCTCGAGTGGGACCGGACCACGATGGTGGTGGCGATCGCGCGCGGAGGCGGCGAGCGCGGCCACGGGTGGACCTACGCCGACGTCGCGACGGCCCGGCTCGCGCGCGATCTGCTCGCGCCGCGCGTCCTCGGGCGCGACGCGCTCGACGTCGAGGCCGCGTACCAGGCGATGGTGGCCGCGATCCGGAACCTCGGCCGCCCCGGCGTCGCGTCGATGGCCATCTCGGCCGTCGACGCCGCGCTCTGGGACCTCCGCGCGAGGCTCCTCGGCGTGCCGCTCTTCCGGCTCGCGGGCGGCGCCCGCGACGCGATCGACGCCTACGGGAGCGGCGGGTTCACGTCCTACCCGGTCGGGCGGCTGCGGCAGCAGCTCGGCGGCTGGGCCGAGCAGGGCTTCCGGATGGTGAAGATGAAGATCGGCCGCGATCCCGCGGCGGACGTGGACCGCGTCGCCGCCGCGCGCGAGGCCATCGGCCCGGAGGTCGCGCTGTTCGTGGACGCGAACGGCGCCTACTCGCGCAAGCAGGCGCTCGCGCAGGCGGAGCGGTTCGCGGGGCTCGGCGTCTCCTGGTTCGAGGAGCCGGTCTCGTCGGACGACCTCGACGGCCTGCGGCTCCTGCGCGACCGCGCGCCGGCGGGGATGGACGTCGCCGCGGGCGAGTACGGCTACGACCCCTCCTACTTCCGGCGCATGCTCGAGGCGGGCGCCGTCGACGTGCTGCAGGCGGACGCCACCCGCTGCGGGGGGCCCAGCGGGTTCCTGCGCGCGGCGGCGGTCTGCGACGCCTTCCAGCTCCCGCTCTCCGCCCACTGCGGGCCGCAGCTCCACGCGCACCTGTGCTGCGCGGCGGCGCGCGCCCGCCACGTCGAGTTCTTCCACGACCACGCGCGCATCGAGTCGACGCTCCTCGACGGGGCGATCCGGCCCGAGGGCGGGCGGCTCCGTCCCGACCCCTCGCGGCCCGGCGTCGGCGCCGAGCCGCGCTGGCCGGAGTTCGAGAAGCACGAGGTTCGAATCTGAGCGGGAGGGGCGATGCGGGTCCTCGACAGCGAACGGCAGGGGCGACATCCACGGATCCGCGGCATCGGACGCGCGGCGGAGCCCCGCCGGCGGCTGCGCTCGGAGCGGATCCCGCACGGCGCCACCGGGCCGTTCCCGTCGAGCGCGGCGCGCGCGCTCGCGAAGGACCTCTCCCGCCGGATCGCCGGCGAGGTGCGCTTCGATCGCGGGAGCCGCGCGCTCTACGCCACCGACGGCTCGAACTACCGGCAGGTGCCGATCGGCGTCGTGGTGCCGCGCTCGATCGAGGAGATCCCGGAGATCGTCGCGGTGTGCAGGCGCCACGGCGCCCCGGTGCTCGCGCGCGGCTGCGGCACGAGCCTCGCCGGCCAGTGCTGCAACGTCGCGGTCGTCGTCGACTTCACCAAGTACTGCCACCGCATCGTGTCGCTCGATCCCGTCGCGCGGAGCGCCTGGGTCGAGCCCGGGCTCGTGCTCGACGACCTGCGCGAGGCGGCGGAGCGCCACCACCTGACCTTCGGCCCCGACCCGTCCACCCACACCCACTGCACGCTCGGCGGGATGATCGGCAACAACTCCTGCGGCGTGCACTCCGTCATGGCCGGCCGCACGTCGGAGAACGTCGAGGAGCTCGAGGTCCTCCTCTACGACGGCACGATCCTGCGGGTGGGCGCGACCGACGACGCCGCGTTCGCCGCGATCCAGCGCGCCGGGGGCCGGCGCGCCGAGATCTACCGCGACCTCGCCGCGCTCCGCGACCGGACCGCCGAGCTGGTCCGGAAGCGGTTCCCGAACATCCCGCGCCCGGTCTCCGGCTACGCGCTCGACGAGCTGCTGCCCGAGGCGGGCTTCCACGTCGCGCGGGCGCTCGTCGGCTCCGAGGGGACGTGCGCCATCACGCTCCGCGCCAAGGTGCGGCTCGTGCCGAGCCCGCCGGCCCGGACCCTCGTCGCCGTCGGCTACCCGAGCGTCTACGAGGCGGGCGATCACATCCCCGAGATCATGCGGCACCGGCCCATCGGCTGCGAGGGCATCGACGACCGGCTCGTCGAGGACATGAAGAAGAAGAAGCTCCACCCGGAGCGGACGAAGATCCTCCCGGACGGACGGGGCTGGCTCCTCGTCGAGTTCGGCGGCGAGACGAAGGAGGAGGCCGACGCGCACGCCCGCGCGATGATCGACGCGCTCGAGAAGACCGGCGCGCCGCCCACGACGCGACTCTTCGACGACCCGGAGCACGAGCGCATCCTCTGGAAGGTGCGCGAGTCCGGGCTCGGCGCGACGGCGCGCGTCCCGGGCCAGCCGGACACGTGGGAGGGCTGGGAGGACTCCGCGGTCCCGATCGAGAAGCTCGGCGCGTACCTGCGGGACCTGCGCGCCCTCTTCGACCGGTACGGCTACGGCTGCGCGCTGTACGGCCACTTCGGCCAGGGCTGCGTCCACACCCGCATCGACTTCGGCCTCACCACCACCGAGGGCGTCGCGAGGTGGCGCCGCTTCATGCACGACGCCGCCCGGCTCGTCGTCTCCCACGGCGGCTCGCTCTCGGGCGAGCACGGGGACGGGCAGTCCCGCGCCGAGCTCCTCCCGATCATGTTCGGGGACGCGCTCGTCGAGGAGTTCCGCCGCTTCAAGCGGATCTGGGATCCGGACTGGAAGCTCAACCCGGGCAAGGTCGTCGACCCGTACCGGCTCGACGAGAACCTGCGGCTCGGCCCCGGCTACGTCGAGACCCGGCCGCCCACGAGGTTCCGGTTCGCCTCCGACGACGGGAGCTTCGGCCGCGCCACCGCCCGCTGCGTCGGCGTCGGCGAGTGCCGCCGCGAGAAGGGCGGGGTGATGTGCCCGTCGTACATGGTCACGCGGGAGGAGAAGGACTCGACCCGCGGTCGCGCGCGCCTGCTGTTCGAGATGCTCCAGGGCGACCCGCTCCGCGACGGCTGGCGCTCCGCGCACGTGAAGGACGCGCTCGACCTGTGCCTCGCCTGCAAGGGCTGCAAGAGCGACTGCCCGATGAACGTCGACATGGCGACGTACAAGGCCGAGTTCCTCTCGCACCACTACGCCCGCCGCCTGCGGCCCCGGAGCGCCTACGCGATGGGGCTCATCATGACGTGGGCGCGCGTCGCGGCGCTCGCGCCCGGGGTCGCGAACTTCCTCGCGCACGCGCCCGGGCTCGGCCGGCTCGCGAAGCTCGCCGGCGGCATCGCGCCGGAGCGGGAGATCCCGCGCTTCGCGCCGTACACGTTCCGGCGCTGGTTCGAGACGCGGCCGCGCGCGGCCCGGCCCGCGACCGCGCCGCGGGGGCCGGTCCTCCTCTTCGCCGACACCTTCAACGACCACTTCCACCCGGGCACCGCGATCGCGACCGTCGAGGCGCTCGAGGCGGCGGGCTACGCGGTCGAGCTGCCGCGGCGCCGGATCTGCTGCGGCCGGCCGCTCTACGACTTCGGGATGCTCGACCTCGCGCGCCGGAAGCTCGAGGAGCTCCTCGACGTCGTCGCGCCGCGGGTCGCGGCGGGCGTGCCGATCGTCGGGATCGAGCCGTCGTGCGTCGCGGTGCTCCGGGACGAGCTGCCGGACCTGCTGCACGACGATCCGCGCGCGAGGCAGGTGTCGGGCGCGACGCTCATGCTCTCGGAGCTGCTCGAGCGCGATCGCGTGCCGCTCCCGCGGCTCGCGGCGAAGGCGGTGCTCCAGGGCCACTGCCACCACCACGCGGTGATGGGGCTCGACGCGGAGCTCGCGGTCCTGAAGCGGCTCGGCCTCGACCTCGAGCGGCCCGACAGCGGCTGCTGCGGGATGGCGGGCTCGTTCGGGTTCGAGCGCGGCGCGCACTACGCCGTCTCGGTCGCCGCCGGCGAGCGCGGCATCCTCCCCGCCGTGCGCCGCGCGCCGAAGGACGCGCTCGTCCTCGCCGACGGCTTCTCCTGCCGCGAGCAGATCGCGCAGGGGAGCGACCGGCGCGGCCTGCACCTCGCCGAGGTCCTCGCCCTCGCGCGGCGCGGCGGGGCGATGGGGCCCTACCCGGAGCGGCGGGCCGCCGGGCGGCTGCCGGCACTTCCCCTCCGTGCGCGGCTCGCGCGCGCCGCGGCGCAGGCCCTCGCCGTCGGGGCCATC
>DASVZX010000355.1:0-12784 GCA_036391435.1 Anaeromyxobacter sp.
CGCCGGAACGCCTCGCCGGCGGCGCGCATCGCGGCGACCTCGCCCTGGCAGCGGGCGCACGCCTCGAGGTGCGGCGCGAGCGGCGAGCGGGCCGGGTCGAGGAGGTACGCCTCCAGCTCGAGGGCGGACGGGCAGCGCGTCATCGCTCGCTCACTCCGAGCAGCGCGCGCGCCCGCTCGAGGAAGCGCGCGAGCTTGCGGTGCACGGTCCGGCGCGAGATGCCGAGCGCGCCGGCGACCTCCTCGTGCTCCATGCCGTCCACGAGCACGCCGACGGCGATGGCCTGCGTCTGGACGTCGAAGCGCGACAGCACCTGCCGCGCGAGCTGTCGGTCCGGGAAGGACGGCGCTGCGGCGGGGACGAGCTCGAGCGCGCCGTCCGTCGGGCCGGGAGCGTCGCCGCCGCGCCGGCGCGCGGCGCGCAGCACGTTCAGGCAGTGGTTCGTCGCGACCCGGTAGATCCAGGGGAGGGCGGTCTCGCGGTCGGAGAGGCGGCCGGCGTCGCGCACGAGCTTCACGAAGACCTCCTGCGTCGCGTCGCGCGCCGCCTCGCGGTCGTGGAGCAGCCGCAGGCACCGCCGGTACACGACGGGACCCAGCTCCCGGTAGAGGGAGACGATCCGCTCCCGCTCGGAAGGCGCCGCTCCTGCCTCCATGCCGATGTCACCGCCTCGTCGTTCGTTCCTTCGATGCGCCCCAGGACGGCGGGTAACGGGGCCGCGGGCCCGGTTCGGGTCACTGCCGGGGCGTCCGGTCTGCGAGCTCCGCTCATCCCGACCGAGGAACACCGGAGCGGCCGCTCGCGGGACAGCGCCGCTGCCGCTCCACGGCGCCCCTTGACCCCCCGGCGCCCCCCGCGGAGCCCGGCCGCTCGCTTCGGGCCGCCGGATGTGGGAAGAATCACCCGACGCGGGCGCGTGGGCCCGACCTCGCGATGTCCGACGACGGCGTGCAGCGGTTCGAGCGGCTCCCGGCCGATCTCCGGAACGAGTTGCCGGAGGGTCGCCGGGTGGACCGCGACCGGCTGGAGCGCGAGATCCGCGCCGTGAGCGCGAGCCCCGTCGTCACGGCGGTGCTCGAGGTCGCCGACGCCGCGATGCTCGTCCTGAACCGCGAGCGGCAGGTCGTCGGGTTCAACAGCCGCGTCCCCGACGTCGCCGCCGCGGAGGACGTCCTCGGGCTCCGCACGGGGGAGGCGCTCGGCTGCGTGAACGCCCAGGGGCCGGGGGGCTGCGGCTCGGTCCCGGCGTGCGAGAGGTGCGGCGCGCTCGGCGCGATCCTCGCGTGCGAGCGGCGGGGGCGCCCGGTCGAGGCCGAGTGCGTCATCCGGACGGAGCGCTCCCCCGAGCGCACCTACGAGTTCGACGTCCGCGCCGTGCCGGTCACGGTCGAGGACACGCGGTTCACGGTCGTCTCGTTCCGCGACGTCTCGGCGGAGAAGCGCCGCGAGGCGCTCGAGCAGGTCTTCTTCCACGACGTGCTCAACACGGTCGCGGGGCTGCGCGGCTGGGCCGAGCGGCTCCGGCGCGCCGCGGTGGACCCTCACGCCTGCGAGCGCATCGACTTCCTCGCGAAGCGGGTCGAGCGCGAGATCCAGGACCACCGCGCGCTGCTCCTCGCGGAGAGCGGCACGCTCGTGCCGCAGCGCGCGCCGCTCCGGACGGGGCAGCTCGTGCGCGAGGTCGCGGACATCTTCTCCGTCCACCCGGCCGCGCGCGACCGGCGGCTCGAGCTCGGTCCGGAGCTCGACGACGTCGAGCTCGTCTCCGACCGGTCGCTGCTCCAGCGCGTGGTCGTCAACATGGTCCGGAACGCGTTCGAGGCGACGCCGGCCGGCGGCGCGGTCGGGCTCGCCTGCGTGCGCGAGGGGCGCGTCGTGCGGCTCTCGGTGCGGAACGCGAGCGCGATGCCGCCCGAGGTGCAGGCGCGCGTGTTCCAGCGCTCGTTCAGCACCAAGGCCGCGCGCGGCCGCGGCCTCGGGACGTACGCGATGAAGCTGTTCGGCGAGCGCTACCTGGGCGGCGAGGTCTCGTTCGCGTCGTCGCCGCAGGCGGGCACCGTCTTCACGATCCGCCTCCCGGCCTGAGCGGACGCCGCGCGTCAGCCCACGACCTTCCGGACGACCGCGCGCAGCCCCTCCGAGTCGAACGGCTTCTCGCAGCACGGGAGCGCCACCCGGTCGAGGAACGCGCGGGCCGGCTCGGTGAACGCGCCGCCGGTGAGCACGACCATGCGCGCCGCCTGATCGGGCGCGAGCCGGGCGAGCGCGTCGTGCAGCTCCATGCCGCTCATCCTCGGCATCATGAGGTCGCACAGGATCGCGTCGAAGCGATCGCCGCGCCCGATCGCCTCGAGCGCCTCCTCCGCCGACCCGCGCACGACGACGTCGTGCTGCGACGAGAGGACGCGGCGGATCGCGGCGGCGACCGCCGGCTCGTCGTCCACGACGAGGACGTTCCCCCTCCGTCCGGCGGGCGCGCCGGGCGCGGCGGGCGCGGCCTGCGCCGGCGCCGCGGGCGCGGCCGGGATCGCGACCCGCATCGTCGTGCCGCCGCCGGGCCGGCTCCCGGCGGAGATCTCGCCGCCGAGCGCGAGGACGATGCCGCGGCAGATGGAGAGCCCGAGCCCCGTGCCGACCCCGGTCGGCTTCGTCGTGAAGAACGGGTCGAAGATGCGGTCGGCGATCCCCGGGGGGATGCCCACCCCCGTGTCCTGCACCTCGAGGACCGCGCGGCCGCGGGCGTCGACGCCCGTCACCACCCGGACCTCGTGCTCCGCCGCGTGGCCGTCCGGGATCGCCTGCGCCGCGTTGATGAGCAGGTTCAGCACGACCTGGCCGAGCCGCGCCTCGTCGGCCATGACCGCCGGCGCCTCCCGGTACTCGCGCACGACCCGGGCCCGGTAGCGGAGCTCGTTCGCCGCGACGTGGAGCGCGGACTCGACGACCGGCTCGAGCGCCACCCGCGTGCGGCGCTCCTCGCGCGTCCCCGAGAACGTCCGCAGGTCCCGCACCACGAGCCGGACGCGCTCGGCCCCCTCGCGCGCCTCGGCGAGCGCGCGGAGCACCTCGGGGCGCGCGGGAGAGGAGGGCGCCAGCTCCTCCGCGTGCTCGTGCAGGTAGTCGAGGGCGGCGCTCACGTAGGCGAGCGGGTTGTTGATCTCGTGGGCGACGCCGGCCGCGAGCATCCCGACCGACGCGAGCCGGTCGGACTGCATGAGCTGCGCCTGGACGGCCTTCGTCTCGGTGACGTCGAGGAGCGTGCCGGCGAGGCGGACCGGCCGCCGGGCGCCGTCCACCTCGCCGAAGCGCGCGACGCCGTGGGCGGAGACCCACCGCACCGTCCCGTCCGGCCGGACGGTCCGGTACTGCTGCTGGTAGCGCCCGTCGCCGGAGGGATCGGTCCAGCGCGCAGCCGCCGCCCGCACCGCCTCCCGGTCGTCGGGGTGGACGAGGGCGAGGAACGCCTCGAAGTCGGGGATCTCGGCGTCGCCCACGCCGAAGATCTCGCGGCAGCGGGGGGACCACTCCATCCTGCCGTACGGCAGGGCGTGGAACGTGCCGAGGCCGGCCGCCTCGATCGCGAGGGCGAGCCGCTCCTCGCTCTCGCGGAGCGCCTCCTCGGTCGCGCGCCGCTCCGTCGCGTCCCGGACGACGCTTACGAGCACGCGCTCGCCGTCGAGCGTCGCGCCCTGGGAGCTCACCTCGACCGGGAAGGTGCTCCCGTCTCGGCGCCGGTGCGCGTGCTCGAACCGGACGCCGCCCGAGTCGGCGGCCTCGAGCTGGCCCTCGGTGAGGGGGGCCGCGCCGGGGGGGCGCAGGTCGTGGATGGTCCGCTCCCGCAGCTCGTCGCGCGACCAGCCGTACGCCGCCGTGGCCGCCGCGTTCGCGTCCACGATCCGTCCGTCGCGGCGCCGGACGAACAGGATGACGTCGCGGGCGTGCTCGGCGAGGAGCTCGTACCGCCGCTCCGCCCGGCGGAGCGCCTCCCGCGCGCGCCGCTCGCGCGCCGTCTCCAGGCGGAGCACCACGTGCAGCACGAGCGTCGTCACGGCCACGAACCCGAGCCCCTTCACCGTCGACCACCAGGAGAGGTCCTGGATCGAGGGCTCGATCCGGGCGAGGAACGCGTCGGAGAGCCAGATCCAGAGGGTCGACGCCACCGCGTAGGCGGCGGGCACCCACACGGCGAGCCGCGTGCCGCGGGCCGGTCGCTCCGTGCTCGATGCCGCGCCCTCGCCGGCGCCTTCCTCCCTCATCGTCCTCCCCGGCGCGCGCAGGGCGCCCGAGGGGCGATTGTCCGACGGGATGCACGGGGAGCGCAATCGCCCCCGTCACCGAAGGGACGTTGAAGGTCCCGCGCCGGTCCGGATGATCGGGGGCGCCGCGCCACGGCGGCCGTGAGGCCGCGGGAGCTTCCATGGACTTCTCCGAGTCGCAGAAGGTGAGCGCGATCCGCGGCGTGGCGCGCGCGTTCGTGCAGAAGGAGGTCGTCCCGCTCGAGGCCGGGCTCAGGCGCGACGGGTTCGCGGCCCTGGCTCCGAAGCTCGAGCGCGCCCGGGCGAAGGCGAGGGAGACGGGCCTGTGGGCCGCGTTCGTCCCGGAGGCCCACGGGGGAGCGGGCCTGACGCTCAGCGAGTACGCGCACCTGTCCGAGGAGCTCGGCCGCAGCCCGCTCGGCCACTACGTCTTCAACTGCCAGGCGCCGGACGCGGGCAACATGGAGATCCTCCTGAAGTACGGCACCGACGAGCAGCGGGAGCGGTGGCTCCTCCCGCTCGTGCGCGGGGAGATCCGGAGCTGCTTCACCATGACCGAGCCCGAGTTCGCGGGGTCGAACCCCGTCTGGATGGGCACGACGGCGAGGAAGGAGGGCGGCGAGTGGGTGATCCGCGGCCACAAGTGGTTCGCGACGGGCGCGGACGGCGCCGCGTTCGCGATCTGCATGGCGGTCACCGACCCGGACGCCGCCGACCGCTACCGGCGCGCGAGCATGATCGTCGTGCCGACGACCACGCCCGGGTACGAGCTCGTCGGGAACCTGTCGGTCATGGGCGAGCGCGGCGCCGGGTGGGCGTCGCACGGCGAGGTGAGCTACCAGGGCGCGCGCGTGCCGCTCGCGAACCTCCTCGGCGGCGAGGGGATGGGGTTCCTCGTCGCCCAGGAACGGCTCGGCCCCGGCCGGATCCACCACTGCATGCGCTGGATCGGCGTGTGCGAGCGCGCCTTCGACCTCATGTGCGGGCACGCGGCGACGCGCGAGCTCGCGCCGGGGAAGCCGCTCGGCACGCGCCAGATGGTCCAGCAGTGGATCGCGGAGAGCCGCGCCGAGATCCACGCGGCGCGCCTCATGGTGCTCCACGCCGCGTGGAGGATCGAGACGGAGGGGGTCCACGCGGCGCGCGAGGAGATCTCGCTCATCAAGCTCACGGTCGCGCGCACGCTCCAGCGGGTGCTGGACCGCGCGATCCAGACGCTGGGCGGCCTCGGCATGACCGACGACACGCCGCTCGCGTTCTGGTGGGCGCACGAGCGCGGCGCGCGGATCTACGACGGCGCGGACGAGGTGCACGTGGACGCGGTGGCCCGGCGGATCCTCCGCGGGTACGGGATGAAGGACCGGCGATCGCCGTGACCTCTCGCCCCCGCGCGGCCGGAGCGGTCCTGGCGGTCGCCCTCGCGGCGCTCGCCGCCTACCTCGCGCTCTGGCCGGTGCCGATCGCGCCGGTCGCGTGGGACGCGCCCCCGCCTCCCGAGGATCCCGCCTTCGCGCCGAACGGCGGCTTCCGGGGCCTCGAGCGGCTCGGCGCGGGCGTCGCGCGCGGCGGCGAGGCGATCGCCGTGGACGCCGCGGGGCGCCCGTACACCGGCACGCGCGACGGCCGCATCCTCCGGCTCGACCCGGCGACCCGCGCCTTCGAGGAGGTGGCGAGGACGGGAGGCCGCCCGCTCGGCCTCGCGTTCGACCGGTCCGGCGACCTGTGGATCTGCGACGCGGAGAAGGGGCTCCTCCGCCTCGCGCCGACCGGCGAGCTGACGGCCCTCGTCAGCGGGTACGGCGGCGTGCCGTTCCGGTTGACCGACGACGTCGACGTGGGGCCGGACGGCACGGTCTACTTCACCGACGCGTCGTCGCGGTTCGGCGTGAACCGGACCCGCGAGGCGATCCTCGAGCACGGCGGCGACGGGCGGTTCCTCGCGTACCACCCGGACACCGGGAGGACGGAGCTGCTCCTCTCCGGGCTCCAGTTCGCGAACGGCGTCGCCGTCTCCGGCGACGGCTCCCACGTCCTCGTGAACGAGACCGGCGCGTACCGGATCGTCCGCTACTGGCTCGCCGGGCCGAGGCGCGGGACGGCCGAGCCGTTCGTCGAGAACCTGCCCGGCCTGCCCGACAACGTCACCTGGTCGCCCTCGCGGCGCGCGTTCTGGGTCGCGCTCTTCTCGCCGCGCGTCCCGGCGCTCGACGCGCTCGCGCGCCACCCGTTCCTCCGGAGGGTGGTGCTCCGCATCCCGCGGGCGCTCCAGCCGGAGCCGCTCCCGCAGGCGTTCGCCGTCGCGATCGGCGAGGACGGGCGGATCTCCGCGGTGCTGCGCGACGCCTCGCCGGGCGCGTTCGCGCCCGTGACGAGCGTGCGCGAGCGCGACGGCGTCCTCTGGGTGGGGAGCCTCGAGGGGGACGGGATCGGGCGGCTCGCCGCGCCGCCGCCCCGGCCGGTGGCGGAGGGGCGATGAGCGTCCGCGCCGGCGAGGCGCTCGACGTCGGCGCCGTCGACCGGTGGCTCCGCGGCGTCGACCCCTCGCTCGCCCCGGGCCTGCCCGAGGTGACCCAGTACGCGGGCGGCGCGTCGAACTGGACGTACCGGCTGCGCTACGCGAACCGCGACCTCGTGCTGCGCCGCCCGCCGGCGGGCACGAAGGCGAGGTCCGCGCACGACGTGGCCCGCGAGTTCCGGGTGCAGCGCGCGCTGAAGCCGGTCTTCCCGCTCGTGCCGGCGATGGTCGGCCTCTGCCAGGATCCCGCCGTCCTCGGGACGGACTTCTACGTGATGGAGCGGATCGACGGGCTCGTCCCGCGCGCGCGGCTGCCCGGGGAGGCCCGGCTCGGGCCGGGCGGCGCCCGCCGGCTGTGCGAGGCGCTCG
Organism: Anaeromyxobacter sp.; assembly: GCA_036391435.1. Taxonomy (GTDB): domain Bacteria; phylum Myxococcota; class Myxococcia; order Myxococcales; family Anaeromyxobacteraceae; genus Anaeromyxobacter. The sequence continues at coordinate 7,141 of DASVZX010000355.1, forward strand.
TCGATCGGCTCGTCGAGCTGCACGCGGTCGATCCGTCCGCCGCCGGGCTCGCGACGCTCGGCAAGGGGCCGGGGTATCCGCGCCGCCAGGTGGAGGGCTGGTCCGACCGCTACCTGCGGGCCCGCACCTGGAACGTGCCGAGCTTCGCCTGGGTCCGCCGCTGGCTCGCCGAGCGGATCCCGCCCGACGCGGGCACCTGCGTCATCCACAACGACTGGCGGCTCGACAACGTGGTGCTCGACCGCGCCGAGCCGACGCGGATCGTGGGCGTCCTCGACTGGGAGATGGCGACGGTCGGCGACCCGCTCATGGATCTCGGCTGCGCCCTCGCGTACTGGGTCCACGCGGACGACCCGTGGCTCCTGCGCCTCACGCGGCGCCAGCCGACGGACGCGCCGGGGATGCTGCGGCGCGAGGAGGTCGTGGCGCGCTACCTGGAGCGCACCGGCCTGAAGCCGGAGCGCTGGGCGTTCTACGAGGTCTTCGGGCTCTTCCGGCTCGCCGCCATCGCCCAGCAGATCTACTACCGGTACCACCACCGCGAGACCCGGAACCCGGCGTTCCGGAGGTTCTGGATCCTGGTGAACTACTTCGACCGGCGCTGCCGCGCGATCGCGCGGCGGAGCGGCTGACCCCGAGCGTCACGATCCGGCGCCGCCGGTCAGATCCCCGCCGCCTGGAGCGCGAGCCGGGCGATCCCGCCGATCGCCATGACGAGCACCGGGCTCACGCGGAAGCGCGAGAGCGTGAGCAGCGTCGCGCCCGCGATCGCGACGCCCGGCGCGCCGTCGAGCGACTGCCCGAGCGTGAGCGCGGCGGCGGCCATGAGCCCGACCACCGCGGGGGTGAGCCCCCGCAGCGCCGCGCGGACCGAGCGGCGGCCGCGCACGCGCGCGAGCCAGGCGCCGACCCCGACGAGGAGCAGCAGCGGGCCCGCGAACACGGCGACGGTCGCGACGACCGCCCCGGGGAACCCGTGCGCGACGTACCCGATGAAGGTCGCCATGAGGAGCACCGGACCGGGCGTGAGCTTGCCGATCGCGACGGCGTCGGTGAACTGCCCCGCGGTGATCCAGCCGTGCGAGAGCACCGCCGCCTGCAGGCTCGGGATGATCGCGAAGCCGCCCCCGTAAGCGCCGAGGCCCGCGCGGAAGAGGAGGAGCCCCATGGCCCCCACCGCGCCGAGCGAGACCGGGCCGACGAGGCCGAGCGGGAGGAACGCCGGGGTCTCCCGCTGCGGGGGGCGCAGCGGGCCGCCCTCGTCGGGGAGCCCGACCGGCGGGCTGGGCGTTCGCGTCCGCCGCACGCGCGAGAGCCGCATGCGCTTGAGGCCGAGATCGAGGACGAGCCCGGCGGCGATCCCGAGCCCCGCGACCTCGCCCGCGGACGCGCCGCCGCCCATCGCGAGGAGGAGCGCGGCCGCCGCCACCGCCATCTGCCACGCGCGGGCGATGCCGGAGCGCGCGAGCTGGAGGGTGATCGCGCCGACGATCCCCACGACCGCCGCGTTGAGGCCGGCGAGGAGCGGCTGGAGGCTCGGCGTGACCCCCAGGTGGACGTAGGCGACGGCGAGGAGGAGCACGATCGCGGCGCCGGGACCGATGAAGGCGACGTAGGCGGCGATCGCGCCGCGCACGCCGAAGAAGCGGAGCCCGGTGTACGCGAGCGCGTTGGCGGCGGCGCCGCCGGGGAGCATCTGGGAGACGGTCGCGGTGACGGCGAACTCCCGCGGGGTGAGCCACCGCCGACGCGCGACGAGCAGGATCTCGATCGCCGAGAGCACGGCGAGGCCTCCGCCGAATCCGACGAGGCCGAGCTTCAGCGACTCGACGACCAGCGCGGCGAGCGTCGGGCGGGGGCGGCGCGGCGCCGCGGGCGGGGGCGGGGGCGGCAGGGCCTGTTCGGTGTCGACGTCGAGCACGGAATGGAGCGCGGGCCCGGACGGGCCCCGAGCGAACGTTACCCCCCGACGCCCGGCCGCGCCGGGTCGTCATGGGGCCCGCGGCCCGCTTCCCGATCGTCGGACCGGGCGGCCCGAAGCCCGCCGAGCCGGAGGACGCCCGCGTCCCGCGGAGGCGGCGCGCGGGCGAGACGGAGGGAGCCGCGGGCGGAAGTACCCGACGGGCGGGGCGCCGCCCGGCGTCCGACGACCCTACCTTCGCGCCGGACCCGGAGGTGTGAACATGACGAAGGGCATATCGGTGCTGGCGATCGCGGTCGCCGCGATCGGGGCAGGCTGCATGGGGACGACGCGCTCGTCGCGGACGGCGACGACGGCGCCGGCGCAGACGCAGCCCTCGCAGGCGCAGGCCCAGGCGGAGGGGCAGGGTGGAACCGGGGCGACCGACCGGAGCGGCGTGGGCATGGGCATGGGCATGGCGGCGCAGTGCCCGATGGCGGTGCCCGGCGCGCAGGTCGCCGCGGCGGACACGCCGGACGGCGAGGCGATCACGTTCACGACCTCCTCCGCCGACGCGGTGGCGGACCTCCGCAGCCGCGTCCACGCGATGGCCGACATGCACAACCGCCACCACGAGGGCGGACAGATGATGGGGACGAGCGGCGGCATGCAGGGCGAGGCCGGCGAGCAGGGCGCGCGCGCCGACGAGACGGGCCAAGGCTCCGCGGGCTCCGGCGAGGCGAGCGGGGAGGGCGCGGAGGCGGGGGCGGGCAGCGGCTCGAGCGGCGAGGCGGGATCGGACACCGGGAGGAGGATGATGCAGCACCCGTCGCACGCCGTGGTCGAGGACGTGGACGGCGGCGCGCGCGTCACGGTGACCCCGGACGATCCGGCCGACCTGCAGCGCCTCCAGGCCGCGGTCCGGTCGCACGTCGAGCGCATGAGCGAGACGGGCTCGTGCGGCATGGGCGGGCGGGCGGCGCCCGGCGGCGACGCGCAGCAGCAGGAACAGCGCTAGCCCGTCCTCTCGAAGCTCCTCCCCTTCCCCTGCGCCGGCAGGGGAGGGGGAGAACACGAGCACGGCTCACCGCGGCCGGGACGGCGGATACGCGTCGCGAAGCACGAGCACGCGCCCGCTCCGCGGATCGCGGACAAACGCCTGGCCCCTCGTGCCCGCCCGACCAGCGCGGCGCGGCGCCGAACCCCTCGACCTGCACGACGGCGCGCGTGGCGGGATCCACGAGATCGACGCGGCCGGTCCGCCCGGCGGGGACGAGCAGCGCGTGCAGCTCGCTCGACCAGCGCAGGTCGTCGAGGCCGATGCCGCCGGCGCCGCCGGGCAGCGCGACGGGCGAGAGCGCGGCGGGCGAGGCGGCGCGGCGGCGAGGGCGAGCGCCTTCACGGGGACCTCCGGCGCACTCGGCAGCCGGCGCGGACGGCCACCACAGGCGGCGCCCCAACCGGCCCTCGCGCGGGGCGGCTGGCCGGCTTACGGTCGGGTGCGTACCGTCGACGTCGCGCCCCCCTGGGGCGCGGAGGGCGCACAGAGCCGGTGTCCCGCCCCGCCCAGCCCTGGCTCGTCCGGGCGACCCACTGGTCGCACGTGATCCTGTTCGCGATCATGGCGGGGAGCGGCCTGCAGATCCTGGCCGCCTACCCGTTCCTCGGCGCGCAGGGCGAGCCGTACGGCTGGTACCCGCTGCAGGGCCGTGCGCCGCCGAGGCTCCTCACGATCGGCCACTGGCTCGCCGGCGGGCGCCACTGGCACTTCGCGTTCATGTGGCCCTTCGCCGTGAACGCCCTGGTCTACGCGGTGTTCCTCTTCGCGAGCGGCGAGTGGCGCCGGCGGATCTTCCTGCCCCGCCGCGACGCGCGGAACGCGTGGCACACGCTCCTCCACGACCTGCGGCTCCGGCGGCAGCCGCCGGCCCCCGTCGGCCTCTACAACGGCATGCAGCGGCTCGCGTACACGGTGGTGCTCGCGGTCGCGCCGCTCCTCGTCCTGTCGGGGCTCGCGATGTACAAGCCGGTCCAGCTGCCCCGCCTCACCGCCGCGATGGGCGGCTACGACCTCGCGCGGGCGATCCACCTCGGCGTGCTCGCCCTCCTCTGCGCCTTCCTCGTGATCCACGTCGTCCAGGCGGCGCTGCACCCCCGCACGATCGCGGACATGGCGACCGGCGGGCGCGAGCGGGAGGAGGCGCGCGCGTGACCTCCTCGCGGCGCGGCTTCCTCGCGGGCGGGGTCCGCGCGGCGGGCCTCGTGGGGCTCGGGGCGCTCGCCTGCGACTCGGACCGGCCGCGCGCCGGCTTCCTCGGCGCGATGGAGCGCGTCAACGAGCGGCTCCAGCGCGCGCTCTTCGACCCGCACCGCCTCGCGCCCGAGCTCGGCGAGGACGCCCTCACGCCCGCCGGCGCGTTCCCCCAGTACAAGATCGGCGACGACTTCCCGGAGGTCCCGCAGGGGTGGGCGCTGGTCGTCGGCGGCCTCGTGAGGCGGCCGATGACGCTCTCGCTCGACGCGCTCGTGCGGCTCCCGCGCGCCCGCGTCCGCGTGCGCCACCACTGCGTGGAGGGCTGGTCGGCGGTCGCGGGGTGGGACGGGGTGCGCCTCTCGGAGGTCGCCCGGCTGGTCGAGCCCGACCCGCGCGCCCGCTACGTCGAGTTCCGCTCGTTCGAGCCCCGCTACTACTCCTCCTGGGACCTCGAGAGCGCGCTCCACCCGCAGACGATCCTCGCCTACGGCATGAACGGGGTGCCGCTCGCGGCGGAGTACGGAGCGCCGCTCCGGCTCTACTCCGCGGTGAAGCTCGGCTACAAGATGGTGAAGTACCTCGCCCAGGTGAGCTTCCTCCCCGTCCGGACCGGCGGCTACTGGGAGGACCAGGGTTACGAGTGGTTCGCGGGCGTCTGAGCGCCGCCCGGTCGCGTGCGCGGCCGCCCGCAGGAGGAGCACCGATGGATCGCGCCAGGATCGCCGTCTCGCTCGCCGTCGCCGCGCTCGCCGCGACGGCCGGCGCCCAGCAGCCCGAGCAGCACGTCCGCGGCGTCGTCGCGTCCGTCTCGGGCGACACCGTGGTCGTGACGAGCCCCGACGGCCGCTCAAAGACCACGCTGAAGCTCGCCGACAAGACGTTCGTGGCGTACGCCGCGAAGGCCGACCTGAACGCGATCAAGGAGAACGCCTTCATCGGGACCGCGGCGGTCCCGGGGCCCGGCGGCGCGCTGAAGGCGCTCGAGGTGCACGTCTTCCCCGAGTCCGCGCGCGGCACCGGCGAGGGGAGCAAGCCCTGGGACCTGAAGCCGGGGAGCAGCATGACGAACGCGATGGTCTCGGGCGTGCAACAGGAGTCCGGCAAGGGCGGCAGCGCGGGGAGCTCGATGACGAACGCGACCGTCTCGGGCGAGGAGAGCGCGGCCGGCGGCAAGAAGCTCGAGCTCACCTACAAGGGCGAGAAGAAGACCGTCCTCGTCTCGCCCCGGACGCCGGTCGTGGCCCTCGAGCCCGCCGATCGCTCCGCGATCCGGGCGGGCGAGCACGTGTTCGCGGTCGGGCCGCGACAGGCCGACGGCACCGTCGCCGCCGGCCGCGTCTACGTCGGCAAGAGCGGCGTCGTACCGCCCATGTGACGCGGGCGCGCGCCTTCGCCGCGGCGAGTCCGGCCGCGGCGAGGTGCGTGCGCGCTCACTTCTTCGGCGTGCCGCCGGGAGGCCCGCCGGAGCCGCCGGAGCCGCCCGGCCCGCC
>DASVZX010000356.1:0-5644 GCA_036391435.1 Anaeromyxobacter sp.
GGGGCCGCGCCGGCCGCCGCGGGCTGCTCGCGGCCCGGGAGCGCGCGCCGCGTCGGGCCGGCGAGCGAGTCCGCGAACGCGACGGGCGCCAGGTCCTCGGGGAGGAGCCGCGCCTTGGCCTCCTTCAGGACCGGGTACTCCTTCGGCCGGTACCGCGCGAGGGACTCGCCGATCTTCTTCGTCCACTCGTTCTTGACGTGGAGCTTGCGCGCGGCCTCGATCGCCTGGACGTACACGGCGACGGCCTGGTCCTCGAACGGCTGCGCCGCCTGCGCGAGCCCGTCCTGGTACGCGGCGAGGTACTCCTCGGCCCCCTTCTTCTTGAACTCGGGCGGGACGGGCGCGTCGTACAGGGTCTGGGCGAGCCGCTCGAGGAGGAACGCCTTGCGGTAGAACGCGGCGAGGATCCAGTCCGGCCGCCGGTACCTCATGACGTCGTCGTACTCCGGCGCGACCTTCTTCGCCTCGCCCAGCTTCGCCTGGAGCGCCTGCTTCAGCTTCTTCGTGTTGGTCGTCGCGGGCAGCGCGATCCGGTCGTAGCGCTCGAAGTCGTACTCCGCGAGCCGGAACGCCGCCTCCGCGGCGGCCGCCGCCGCGAGCGGGCTCGCGTCGGCCCTGAGGCCGCGCTTCGCGAACTCCGACACGGCGGCCTGGTAGCTCGCGCGCGCCGCCTTCTCGTCCTCGAGCGCGCGGTACGCGAGCGCGAGCTTGAGGTGCGCCTGCACGACCAGCTCGTGCTCCTTCGATCGCGAGAAGCGCTTCACGAACTCCCGCAGCGCGGCGACGAGCTTCCGCCACTCCTGGGTCCTCTCGTAGATGAGCGCGCCGTGGAAGAGCGTCCGCGCCGCGTCCTCGGCGTCGGGGTAGGCCTGCGCGTAGGCCGCGAAGGCCGTCGCCGCCTCCTCGTAGCGCTGCAGGTTCTCGAGCGAGCGCGCCGCGTTGTAGAGCGCGTCCTTGCGGTGCTTCGAGCCGGGGTAGCGCTTCACGAGCGCCATGTAGCGCTCGACGGCCTTCTCGAAGTCGTAGGTGTTCTCGGCGTTCCAGCCGACGCGGAAGAGCGCCTCGTCGGCGAGCGCGGCGTCCGGGTACTCGACCGCGATGCGCTCGTAGAGCTTGAGCGCGCTCTCGAAGCGCCGCGCCCCCTCGTAGCAGGCGGCGGCGTTGTAGAGCGCCTTGTCCGCGAACTCGTGCCGCGGCTCCTCGGCGACGAGGGCGAGGAAGAGCTTCGCCGCGTCCTCCCACTGCTTGCGGTCCATGAGCTGCATCGCGCGCTGGAACCGGCCGCCGAGCTTGAACTTCTGCAGCGAGGTGTTCAGCTCCGGGTTCGCCTTCGCGACGTCGGCCGACTGCAGCCGCGCGGACGCCTCCTCCACCGCGGCCCAGTCCTTCATCGTGAGGTAGCTCTCGATGATGAGGTTCGCGGCGAAGGTCGCGACCTCGCTCCTCGGCCAGCGCGCGACGACCTCCTCGAGCCGGCAGCGCGCCTCGTCGTAGTCGCCGTACTCGTAGAAGACCTCGCCCGTCTTGTAGGCGATGGCCGCGCCCTTCTCGTGGGCGGGGAAGCGCGCGAGCAGGACGTCGGAGTCGCTGACGAGGTGCGCGTACACGTCGGGGAGCGGCTCGGCCTTCACGACGTCCTTCTCGCGCCGGTCGGTGGAGAGGAGGACCTTGCGCGTCTCGAGCTCGCCCTGGCGCTGCAGCCGGGTGATCTCGCCCTCCCAGGAGATCACCGCCGAGAGCGCGGCCTCCGCCTCGAACTTCGAGCCCGAGGGGTCGTCGCGGACCGCGGCGTAGACGCGCGCCGCGCCGTCGAACTCGAGCGCGTTGTAGAGGCAGTCGGCGTAGTCGTAGGCGAGCTCGTACGCCTGCTTCGAGTGCGGGAACTTCGCGAGGTAGTCGCCGTAGGCGCGCGCCGCCACGCGGTACTCGGCGACGGCCTGCTCGAGCTTCCCGTCCGCCTTGTAGGACTGCGCCTGGGCGTGGTGGAAGCTCGCGGCGCGGAGCAGCCCGCGCTCGACGAGCTCCCGGACCGACGCGACGAGATCCGGATCGCCCTTGTTCAAGTCCCACCAGGGCGTCCCCTCCGAGTACGTCTTCACGAGCGTCTCGCGCTCCGCGGCCTCCCGGTCGAACTGCCGGTCGCGCGACCAGGCGAGGACGATCTTCGCCTGGACCTTCGGCGCCTCGGGCGAGAGCGGGTCGCCGACGAGCACCTGCTTGTAGGCCTCGACCGCGAGGCCGTACTTCGTCTCGTCGAAGTAGACGTCGCCGAGGCGCGCGAAGACCTCGCTCTCGTACGGCGGCTTCCCCTTCGCCGCGAAGAACGCCTTCGCCTTCTCGACGCCGCCCCAGGTCTCGTCGGCGAAGCTGATCGCGGTGTACTGGACGGCCTCCGGCCAGACGTCGCCCGAGGGCTTCTCGCCGGTCCTCCGGGCGAGCGTCACGTAGTGGTCGAGCAGCCGCGTGAACGACTCCACCGCGTGCTCGAAGTCGTCCATCCGGTAGTAGGTCCAGCCGAGCTTGTAGATCGCGCGGGCGTAGAGCGGGTGGGCCGGGAACTCGTACATGTGCGAGAGCGCCTCGGCGGCGCGCTGCAGCGAGTCGGCCTGGACCTCGTCGAACCACCAGTCGCCGAGCCGGACCCACGCCTCGGGCACGAACGGGCTGTCCGGGTAGCGCTCGATGAGGGTGCGGTACGCGGCCTGCGCCTCCTCGCCCTGCCCCATCTCCCCGAGGCAGTACGCGAGCAGGTAGTACATGCCGTGGATGAACTTGTAGTCGGGGAAGCCGGTGATGAGCTGCTGGTACAGCGCGATCGACGGCGCGTAGTTCTTCGCCGGCTCGGGCGGCGCGTCCCGCCCCTCGGCGACCGCGTCCCGCGCGAGCTGCCGGTGCGTCTCGAGGGCGAGCTCGTAGTCGTCGTTCGCCTTCTCGTAGTAGAGCTCGGCGAGCCGGAACATCGCGTCCGGCGTGAACTGCGGGTCGTCGGGGTAGCGGGAGAGGAACTCCTCGAACCGGACGATGGCGGCCTCGCGCTCGTTGCGCTCGAGCGTCTCGAGGTCGAGGATCGCCTGCTCGTAGTTGTCGGACAGGAAGCGCCGCCGCTCGTCGAACTGCTTCTGGATCGTCGCGGCCAGCTCGGCGCGGAACGCGCGCGCCTCCTCGTCCCACCGGCGCACCGACTCCTCGAGCTCGCCGCGCGCCTGCTCCTCGGAGACGAGCGGCCGCGCCTCGTGCCGCCGCACGATCCCGCCGCGCCGGACCTTCGCCCGCTCCGAGCGGTCCTGGCAGGAGACGTAGGGCGCCGCCTCCGCGGCGCGGGACGCGCCGGCGGGGCCGAGCGCCGTGGCGGCGAGGGCGAGGGCCAGCGCGCGCCGCACGGCTACTCCTGCTCCCGCGTGAGGGCGCGGTACTCGCGCTCGAGCTGGTCGACCTCGGAGGCCTTCTGCATGGACAGCTGCTGGATCCTGTCGAGCCGGACGCGCTTGCGGCTCCAGGCGACGTCCACCACCCCGACGTCGGCCTTGAGGACGAGCGCGTAGAACTGGGTCCGCACCTCGGAGAGCGCCCGGACCGCGATCTCGCCCACGATCTCCTTCGCGGTCGCCTGGATCCCGTCGAGCGCGACCTCCTGCGCGGCGATGGCGTCCCGCTCCGACGCGACGCGGGCGCGCAGCTCGCCGGCCCGCCGGCCCGCCGCCTCCGCGAAGCCGAGCTTGGCCGTCCGGGCGCGCGAGCGCACGGCGGCGAGGAGCTCCCGCACGCCGTCGGCGCGCGCGAACGCCGCCGCGTCCGCCGGCGCCGCCGAGCCCCGCGCCCGATCCGCGACGGCGCGCTCGGCCTCGACCGCGGCGAGGTAGTCGGCGCGGATCCGCGACTCGTCGGCGAGCGCGTCCGTGCCGCCCGCGGTGTCGCGCACCCGGACCACCTCCTGGCGCAGCGCCCGGAGCTCGACCCCGTACGCGGCGATCACCTCGCGGTGGCGGCGCAGCTCCTCCGCGAGCTCCTGCCGCCCCTCCGGGTCCGAGTCGATCTCCGCCCGGTGGCGCTCGACCCAGGTCTCGGTGCCGTCGACGGCCGCGGCGAGCCCGTCGACGCGGAACCCGGTCCGGAACGTCTCGGCGTCCACCTTCCCGAGCCGGCCGCGCATCCGGAGCTGTCGCGCCTCGGCCGCCTCGCCCGTCCGCGGGAGCGGCGCCATGCGGGCCTCGAGCGCGGCGCGCGCGGCGCGCGCCTGGAGGAGCCGCTCCCGCGCCTCGCCCTGCAGGGTCCGCTCCGCGATCCCCGAGAGCGCGGCCACGGCCTCGCCCTCGAGCAGGGCGGCGTCGTTCTCGACGGCGTCCGCCGCGGCGTAGGCGCGCTGCAGGCCCGGGAACGCGTCGAGCCCGGCGCCGCGGGCGAGGAGCACCTCGACGCGCGAGGCGGCGTCCCCCGACTCCTGCACGTCCTTGCGGGCCTCGTCGAGCGCGCGGACGAGCTGGAGCGCGAGGGCCACCTCCCGGTTCGTCGAGGCCCACCGGGCGGCCACCGGCGGGAGCACCGCCTCCAGGTCGAACGCCTTCCCGCGGCGGCCGACGAGCTCGTTGAAGTAGCGGACCGGATCCTCCCGCATCGCGAGGATCGCGTCGAGCTCGTCGCGGACGGGCGCGTAGGCGTTGATCACCGCGTTGTACGCGTCGGTCGCCTCGGTGTAGCGCCCGAGCCGGAGGAGGAGGTGGCCCTGGAGGAGCCGCGCCTCGGGCGCCAGCGGCGAGTCCGGCGCGAGCTCGGGGACGAAGGAGGTGGTGCGGAGCGCACGCTCGTACTGCTTCCCCTTCACGAACCCCCACGCGAGCTCGTAGGAGGCCTCCGCGTATCGCGCCGAGCCCGACGGGACCGCGGAGTACCAGTCGCGCGCGGCGTCCGCGTTCCCCATCTCCGCGTGGACGCGGCCGAGGGCGAGGATGCACAGCTCGCGGACGTCCGCCTGGCGCGCGTCCCGCGGCTCCGCGCGCGCGCAGGCGTCGAACCACCGGAGCGAGCCGTGCAGGTCCTTCCGCTCGATCTCGATGACGCCGAGGAAGTACCAGGCCTGCTGCTCGAACGGCGCGCCGACCTTGCCGAAAGCGGCGGCGGCGCGCTCGAGCCGCTCGGGCTGCGGCAGGTCGGCCCGCTGGAACGCCGCCTTCGCCGAGAGGTAGAGCACCTCGGCGGGCGGCTCCCCGGCGAAGGTCCGCCCCGCCTCGGCGAGGAGCGCGTCGACGTCCGCCGACCGGTGCTCCTTCACCGCGCACTCGAGCGCCCCCGACACGGCGGCGGCGCGCCGCTCGCGGGCGCCGAGCCCGAGGTAGGCGGCGTAGCGCGGGCGGGCGGCGCCGCACTCGCCCTGCCGCCGCAGCGCGTCGGCGAGGAGGAAGGTCGCCTCGGGCAGCTCCCTCGCGCCCTGGAACGCCGGCTCGTCGACGGCCTCGGCGAGGAGGACCGCGGCGTGGAGCCAGTCCTCGCGGTCGTACCGGGCCTTGCCCTCCTCGTAGGTGCGGCCGGCGCGGAGGGCGGCCGTCTCCTCCGGGGCGCCGCCGAGCCCCTCGATCGCCGGCAGGCGGCGCTCCGCCTCGCGCGCGAGCCGGTCGGCCTCCGCGAGCCGCTCCGCCGCGCCGGGCGGGGC
>DASVZX010000357.1:0-18055 GCA_036391435.1 Anaeromyxobacter sp.
GAGCCTCGAGGCCGCGCGCCGCGACGACCCGGCGGACGTCTGGGTGCTGCACGATCTCGCGAACGTCCTGCTCGAGGCGGGCGACACCGCCGCGGCGGGGCCGGTCGTGTCGGCGCTCCTCGCCGCGGCGCCGCGCCTCCGCGAGGCCCGCATCGTCGAGGCGCGCCTCCTCGCCGCGCGGGGAGAGAGCGCGCGGGCGCTCGACGTCCTCTCCACGGTCCCCGGCGCGGAGCGCGACCCCGGGCTGGTCGCGCTGCGCCACCGGCTCGACGTGGACGTGCGGGTCCCCGTCATCGTCGATCGCGCGAGCGGCGGCGCGCGCGCGGCGGCCGTCCGGGAACTGACCGCCCTCGAGCGCGAGGTCGCGGCGGAGCCCGAGCTGACCGGCGCGGTGGCGCTCGCGTGGGCGCGGATCGGCGAGCGGAAGCGTGCGGTCGCGCTGATGCAGGCCGTCATCGCGCGCGCGCCAGGGGGCGCCCAGGCGACGCGGCTCGAGCTCGCCTCGACGCTCCTCCAGGCCGGCGACGACGCCGGCGCGAACGCGGTGATCGAGGGGCTCCAGCTCGACCCGAAGCTCACGCCGGACCAGCGGCGCTGGCTCGCCGATCTGCGGATCTCCCGCGCGGTGCGCGTCGCGGACGGACAGCGCACGGCGGGCCGGCGGCGCGCCGCGTCCGCCGCGCTCGATCCGGTCGTGCGCGACTATCCCGACGACCCGCGGGTGCTCGACGCGCTCGGTCGCCTCCTCGAGGCGAGCGATCCCGGGCGGGCGCACGCGACCTACCTGCGCGTCCTCGCCAGGAATCCCGGCGACGCGGACGCGCGGCGCGGCGCCGTGGACACGGCGCTCCGGGCGGGCGATCTCGGCGAGGCGCGCTCGCTCGCCGGGCAGGGCGTCCGGCGCGCACCCGACGACGCGCGCATGCAGCTCCTCGCGGCCCGCGTCGCCGAGAGCGAGCGCGACGACTCCGCCGCGATGCGCGCTCTCCGGCGGGCGCAGGAGATCTCCGACGCGGCCGCGCGAGGCGATCCGCCGCTCGCCGCCGGGAGCGCGGGCTCGAGCGCCGCCGAGCCTCGCGCCGACGTCGCGGCCGCGATGCGCGCCGCCGCCGACCCTGGGACCCGCACCGAGATCGCGCGCGAGATGGAGCGCGTCCGCGACCGCCACCAGCCCGGGCTCGAGGCGGGTGGCGAGATCCGCGTCCGCCGGGGGGAGCCCGGCCTGAGCGCGCTCGCGGAGTACCGGCAGACGCTCGCGTCGGAGGTCCCCATCGGCTACGCCGGCCGGGCCTGGTTCAGGCCGACGGGCGTGGAGCTCGACGCCGGCGGTCCGGCGAGCTCGGCGCTCAATCGCTTCGGCACCGGAAGCGCCGGGGCGAGCCCGGGCGCGATGACCGCCAACGGCGTCGCGATCGCGGTCGGCTACGCGGGGAGGGACCTCGAGGCGGAGCTGGGCACGTCGCCGCTCGGCTTCCCGATCTACTGGATGCTCGGCCGGCTCCGGCTGCAGCACGACTTCGGCGGGCTGCGCCTCGCCGTCGAGGGCGCCCGCCGGAGCGTCACCGAGAGCATGCTGTCCTACGCGGGCGTGCGCGATCCCGCGACGGGCAGCTACTGGGGCGGCGTGGTGAGCCAGGGCGGCCGCGCGGAGCTCGCGCTCGACCTCCCGCGGACCCGCGTGTACGCGTACGGCGCCTACGACGGGCTGCAGGGCTACCACGTGGCGGACAACCGGCGCACCACCGGCGGAGCGGGAGCGGACGTGACGCTCCTGCGCGGCGAGTGGGGCGCGGTCACGATCGGCGCCGCCGCGCTCGGGATGGCGTACGACCGGAACCTGAGCTTCTTCACGTTCGGGCACGGCGGCTACTTCTCTCCGCAGCGGTTCGTGCGGGGCGGCGTCCCGGTCGGCTGGAGGCGCGAGGGCACCGTCCACTGGGAGCTCGTCGCGGAGCCCGCGCTCGAGCGGTTCGAGACCGCCGGCGCACCGGCGTTCCCGGACGTCCCGGGGGTGTCCACCGCCGGGCGCCCGTCGCTCGACCCTTACCCCGGACGGACGGTGAACGGGTTCGCGCTCGACGCGCACGCGATGCTCGGCGTCTCGATCGGTGGCTTCGAGCTGCGCGCCACGGGCGCGGTCCATCGCGCCCCGGAGTACGACGAGGTCGTCGCGGGCGTCGTGCTGCGATACGGCGGCGGCGGGTGACGCCGGGCAGCCGGAGCTCCGGGCGAGGCCGGCGCCGCCGCACGGCCTCGGGAGCGGCGGCCGAGGGCCGGACCGCGGCCACGAGGCGCGCGGTGCGCGGCCCGGCGCGGGCCGCGCAGCGCGCGGTTCCGACCTACGGGATCGTCCCGCTGGAGGCGTTCAGCTTGTCCACGAGCGGCTGCATGTCGGCCATGGGAACGCCGGACGCGTTCCTCGACGAGCCGACGAACGCGGTCATCGCGCCGGCGAGCCCGGTCGTTCCGGCGTTCGCCTGCATCGTGTACCCGCCGCCCATCATCCCGCCCCCCATCCCGCTCATGCCGCCCATCGAGATGGCGCTCGTGCCCATCATCCCGTTCATCACGCCGTCGGACGCGTCTCGCATCATGGCGGTGAAGATGCCCGAGGAGGAGGTGGTCATCCCGATGGTCCGGGCGTACTGCGACATCGCCGCGACCGTCATCCCGTAGTTCTTCGCGCTCGCGTCCGCGGCGGCTCCGGATCCGGCGACCGCCGGGTCCATCGGCGCGGTCATGAGGATGTCGCCCACGTCGAAGTAGGTGCCGACGCCGGCGTTCGCGGCCGCGACGTTCGCCGCGGTCATGCCGCCCGCCATGTCCTGCGCGCGGGCCTGGGCCATCGAGGTGAGCGGCGTGACCTGCACGCCCGTCATCGCCGAGTTCGCCGTGAACGCGGGGACGCTGCTCGTCAGGACGTCGCCCGGCTGCATCGTCATCGTCGTGCCCGTCGCCTCGTCCACGAACGTGCCGCCGGACATCCGCAGCAGGACCACGCCCGCGTAACCGCCCACCGGGACGGTGAAGCTCCCCGAGGAGGAGACGGTGCTCGTCCCGAGCAGCGGCCCCATCGTCGAGCCGTCGACCGCGTACGCGGCGATCGTGCCGGACCGCACCCCGCCCATGAACGCCGTGCCCCCGATCGTCCCGGCGCCGGCCGGGGGCGGGGGCGTGGCGCCGCCGCCACCCGTGGTTCCGGCGGCCGGGAGCGCCTTCAGGTAGAGGAGGAGATCGGCCCAGTCCAGATCGCCGAGCTGCCACCGCGGCATGACGGTGGACAGCGGGGCGCCGTCGGCGTCCAGGCCCTGGGTGACGGCGCGGCGGATCAGATCGTCCGTGTACGTCGTGCCGCGGGTGCCGTCCGGGGCGAGCATGCCGGCCGGATCGGTGAGGTTCGCGTACGTGATGTTCGGGGTCGTGAACATCATCGTGATGCGGCCGAGCCCGTCGTAGCCGTGGCAGGTCGCGCAGCCGCTGCTCCCCATCATCATGTAGCCGCCGGTGCGGGCGATCGGCAGGCCGTTCGTGCCGATGCCGGTGTCGAAGATGCGCTGGCCGAGCGCGAGGGGATCGGTCGGCGTTCCGCCCGAGGTTCCGCCGCACGCGGGCGCCGGTGGCGACCAGGAGTACTGGCCGCCCATCATCTGCCCGCAGCGGTCGTACGCGTGGCCGGTGAGCGACGTCATCACCCCCACGTGGCGCGAGGCCTCGGTCTGGTCGCCGCCCAGGGTCGAGAACGTGCAGGCGACGGTCCGGTGCGCGTCGAGCTCCTGCAGCATCGCGTTCGCGACGCACGCCATGTCCGCGTAGGCGTACCCGTTGTGCGCGTCCATGAAGGCGTCCATGGCGCCGCTCATCTGCACCATCTGCGAGATCCACGGGCGCACCTGCGCGTCGTAGGCGTCGTGCGCGGCGGCACACCCCCCGGCCGTCATGGCGGGGTCGCTCATCGTGGTCCCGTAGGTCACCGCGGCCGACTGCACGCTCGCCGTGAGGTCCTGGTACTGCGTGATGGCCGCGCTGCTCGCGACGGAGGGTCCTGCCGGTGAGCTCGAGGATCTTCCGCACGCCACGACGGTCAGCAGGGAGGTGCACGCCACGACGACGGATCCGATTCGCATGTCAACGCTCGATTCTGTGGGGGCCGGCGCGTCCGGTGGTGCAACGGGCGCGCCGGCCGAAGGTGCGTAGCCCCCGGGGAATACCTTGCTCGCGCCAACCCAACGCTCGAAGGCCGCAGCGCCTTCCCTGGAACGGAGGAACGGCCCGTCCGGGCTCGGCCGCCGAACGGCTCGCGCTGCTCACGGGCTCGCCCCGGGCCGCGGCGCGGGGAAGCTGCCCGCGCAGTTCCTCACCGCGGCGAGCTCCGCCGTCTCGCCCGGGAAGAAGCGGTCGCGGAGCCGGAGGGCGACGGTGACGAGGCCGATGAGGACCGGGACCTCGACGAGCGGACCGATCACCGCCGCGAACGCCGCGCCGTGGGCCATCCCGAACGTCGCCACCGCCACCGCGATGGCGAGCTCGAAGTTGTTCGACGCGGCCGTGAAGGAGAGGGTGGCGGTCTGCCCGTACGTCGCCCCGACCTTCCGGCTCATGAAGAACGACACGAAGAACATCACGACGAAGTAGACGAGGAGGGGGATCGCGATCCGCACGACGTCGAGCGGCACCTGCACGATCGTCTCTCCCTTGAGGGAGAACATCACGACGATGGTGAAGAGGAGCGCGACGAGCGTGATGGGCGAGATGCGCGGGATGAAGACCCTCCGGTACCAGTCCTCGCCCTTCAGCGCGCGGAGCCCGAAGCGGCTCGCCACGCCGGCGATGAACGGGATGCCGAGGTAGACGAAGACGCTCTTCGCGATCTCGCCGATGGTGATGTGGACCTCGGCGCCCTGGAGGCCGAGCCAGCGCGGCAGGACCGTGATGAGGACCCAGGCGTAGACCGAGAAGAACAGCACCTGGAAGATCGAGTTGAACGCCACGAGGCCGGCGCAGTACTCCGTGTCGCCCTTCGCGAGGTCGTTCCACACGATGACCATCGCGATGCAGCGCGCGAGGCCGATCATGATGAGGCCGACCATGTACTCGGGCTTGTCGCGCAGGAAGATCACGGCGAGCGCGAACATCAGGATCGGCCCGACGATCCAGTTCTGGACGAGCGAGAGCGCGAGCACCTTCCCGTTGCGGAAGACGCGCGGCAGCTCCTCGTAGCGCACCTTCGCGAGAGGCGGGTACATCATGAGGATCAGACCGACCGCGATCGGGAGCGAGGTCGTCCCGACCGACATCCGGTCGAGCATCGGCACGACGCCCGGCACGAGGAACCCGAGCGCGACGCCCGCGCCCATGGCGAGGAAGATCCAGAGCGTCAGGTACCGATCGAGGAACGAGAGGCGGCGGGCGACGCCTGGCATGTCGGCTGTCTACGATGGCCGGTCGGCCCGCGCAAGGAGGGCGGGCTCCCGGGAAGCTGCGCCAGGCCCACGTGCCCACGGCGGTCCCGAGCACGAAGCGGACGACCTACTCCTCGTCGTCGGCGAAGCGCCAAGGCCGTATCGACGCTCAGCGAGCTGGGCATCGCGAGGTACGCTCGCCCGGGTTGATCGCGCTTCGGTCCGTGGCAGCCCTCAAACCGCAATCCTCGGCCCATGGCGTCTCGACGTCTTCGCCGTTCGAGTGAAGGAACGCCTTGATCAACTTCGCGCGATCGCGACGCACGCGCACCGCTGGTCACGCCCCCGATGGGGTGTGGCATGTTGACAGCACAGCGACGACAGGGTTACGCCTTGCGGCGGTCGCTGAACCTCACCTCCGTGCCGGCACCACGTGTTCCAGCGGGCCCCCCCGGCGAGGAGAGCGAATGCGGGCAGAGTCGCCGCCCGCCCCCGGTCGGTCGCGGGGGCCGGCAGGAGATGACGAGCTTGCCGCGCGCCTCCGGCGCGAGCTGAAGGGCGAGGTGCTGTTCGACGCGTTCTCGCGCGGCCGGTACAGCACCGACGCGTCCATCTACCAGATCGAGCCTCTCGGCGTGGTCGTGCCGCGGGACGAGCAGGACCTCGTCGCCGCGGTGCAGATCGCCGCGGACGCGAAGGTGCCGCTGCTGCCGCGCGGCGCGGCGACGTCGCAGAGCGGGCAGGCCGTCGGCGCGGCGCTCGTCCTCGACTTCACGAAGTACCTGACCCGCGTCGTCTCCGTCGACGTCGAGGCGCGCACCGCGGTCGTCGAGCCCGGCCTCGTCCTCGACCAGCTCAACGCCCGGCTCGCGTCCTCCGGGCTGTTCTTCCCGGTCGACGTCTCGACGTCCGCCATGGCCACGCTCGGCGGGATGGCGGGCAACAACAGCTGCGGCACGCGCTCGCTGCGCTACGGGAACATGGTCCACAACGTCCGCGCCGTCGAAGCCCTGCTCGCGGACGGCACGCGGGCGCGCTTCGACGAGGACGGCCGCGGGGCGCCGGCCGGGCTCGTCGAGGCGCTCCGGGCGATCCACCGGCGCGACGCGGACGAGATCGAGGCGCGCTTCCCGGGGATCCAGCGGCGCGTCTCCGGCTACAACCTCGACCAGCTCGCGGGCGATCGTCCGAACCTCGCGAAGCTGCTCGTCGGCTCGGAGGGCACGCTCGCCGTCTTCCGGCGCATCGAGATCGCCCTCTCGCCGCTGCCGCGCCACAAGGTGCTCGGCGTCTGCCACTTCCCGACCTTCCGCCAGGCGATGGAGTCGACGGAAGCCGTCGTCGGGCTGCGCCCCGCCGCGGTGGAGCTCGTCGACCGGACGATGATCGACCTCGCCCGCGCGATCCCCATGTTCCGGGACACCGTGGACCGGTTCGTGCGCGGCGCGCCGGAGGCCCTGCTCCTCGTCGAGTTCGCGGGCGACGACCGCGACGCGGAGATCGCGCACCTGCGCGAGCTGAAGGAGCTCATGGGCGCGCTCGGGCTCCCGGACGGCCTCGTCGAGGCGCTCGAGCCCGCCTTCCAGCGGCAGATCTGGGAGGTGCGCAAGGCGGGGCTCAACATCATGACGTCCATGAAGGGGGACGGGAAGCCGATCTCCTTCATCGAGGACTGCGCCGTCCCGCTGAAGCACCTGCCCGACTACACCGCGCGGCTCACCGCGCTCTTCGAGCGGCACGGCACGACCGGCACCTGGTACGCCCACGCCTCCGAGGGCTGCCTCCACGTCCGGCCCGTCCTGAACCTCAAGCAGGAGCTGGACGTGCGCAAGATGCGGGCGATCGCCGAGGAGGCGTTCGCCGTCGTGCGCGAGTACCGCGGCTCGCACTCCGGCGAGCACGGCGACGGCCTCGTCCGCTCGGAGTTCAACGAGGCGATGTTCGGCGAGCGGCTCGTGCGGGCGTTCCGCGAGGTGAAGGCCGTCTTCGACCCGTCGGGCCGGATGAACCCGGGCAAGATCGTCGATGCCTCCCGGATGGACGACCGGACCCTCTTCCGCTTCAAGCCGGGGTACGCCGGCCTGCCGCTGAAGACCGCGCTCGACTGGTCGGAGTGGGGCGGGCTCCTGGGCGCGGTCGAGATGTGCAACAACAACGGGACCTGCCGCAAGCGCGACGCGGGCGTGATGTGCCCGTCGTACCGCGCGACCCTCGACGAGGCGCACGTGACGCGCGGCCGGGCGAACGTGCTGCGGCTCGCGTTGACCGGCCAGCTCGGCCCGGGCGCGCTCGCGTCGCGCGAGATGCACGACGCGCTCGACCTGTGCCTCTCCTGCAAGGCCTGCAAGCGCGAGTGCCCCACCGGCGTCGACATGGCGCGGATGAAGATCGAGGTGCTCCACCACGAGCGCAGCGTGCGCCGCCTCTCGGCTCGCGACCGGCTCGTGTCGTGGCTGCCCCGCTACGCGCCGCTCGCGTGGCGCGCGGGCGGCCTCCTCGCGCTGCGCGACCGGAGCCGCGCCCTCGCGGCCGCGGGCGAGTGGCTCACCGGCATGAGCCGCCACCGCTCCCTGCCCCGCTTCCACCCCGACCCGTTCCGCGACGCGACCTTCCCCGCTCCCGACGCCCGCGGCGAGGTGGCGCTCCTCGCCGACACCTTCGGCCGCTGGTTCGAGCCGGAGACGCTCCGCTCCGCCGTGGCGGTCCTGAACGCGGCGGGCTACGCGGTGCACGTCCTGCGCCCGCGCGACGGTGGCCGGCCGCTCTGCTGCGGGCGCACCTTCCTCGCCTCCGGGCTCGTGGAGGAGGCCCGCGCGGAGCTGTCGCGCCTCGTGGAGGCCGCGCTCCCCTTCGCCCGCCGCGGCGTCCCCGTCGTCGGGCTCGAGCCCTCGTGCCTGCTCACGCTGCGGGACGAGGCGAAGGCGATCCTGCCGGGCGAGGCGACCGAGGCGGTCGCGGCGAAGGCGGTCCTCTTCGAGGAGCTCGTCGTCTCGGAGCGCGCCGCCGGGCGGATGCAGGTCGCGCTCGGCCGCGTGCCGTGGAAGAAGGCCCTCCTCCACGGCCACTGCCACCAGAAGGCGCTCGGGGCGTTCCCCGCCGTGGAGACGATGCTGCGGATGATCCCCGGGCTCGAGGTGGCCACGGTCCAGTCGACCTGCTGCGGGATGGGCGGCGCGTTCGGGTACGCGGCGGAGCACCACGAGCTCTCCATGCGGATCGGCGAGATGGGGCTCTTCCCCGCCGTGCGGGCGGCGGACCCCGAGACGGTCGTCGTCGCCGACGGGACGAGCTGCCGGCACCAGATCCACGACGGTACGCGCCGGACCTCCGTCCACTCGGCGGTCGTGTTGCGCGCCGCCGTCGAGGGCGCGCGCGGATGAAGCACGGAAGCCTAACGGAGAAGGAGAACGCCATGAACGCGTCACGCAGCGTACGGAAGCTCTCGCGGTGGGCCCTCGTCGCCTGGGCGGCGCTCCTCGCGCCCGCGATCGCGCGCGGCCAGGAGGCGAAGGTCATCCGCCTCGGGCACGTCGGCTACCCGGGCTCGCTCTTCGCCATCACGAGCGACGAGTACGCGAAGCGGGTCAACGAGAAGCTCAAGGGCAAGTACGAGGTCAAGGTCTTCCACTCGAGCCAGCTCGGCTCGGACGAGGACATGCTGAAGGGTATCAAGGTGGGCGTGCTCGAGATGTTCCTCCCGTCCACCACGATGAGCACCGTGGACCCGAGGTTCGGCGTGTTCGAGATGCCGTACCTGTTCAAGGACCGCGCCCACGTGAAGCGCGTGTTCGAGGACCCGCAGGTGAAGAAGCTGCTCCTCGATCCGCTCCCGGCGAAGGGGCTGCGCGTGCTCGGCGTCTGGGAGAACGGCTTCCGCGTCGTGACGAACAACGTGCGCCCGATCGTGGAGCCGGCCGACCTCAAGGGCATCAAGCTGCGCGTCCCGAGCGGCGTCTGGCGGGTGAAGATGTTCCGCGCCTACGGCGCGAACCCCACGCCCCTCGCCTACGGCGAGGTGTTCGCCGCGCTCCAGGCGGGCGTCATGGACGGCCAGGAGAACCCGTTCCCGCAGATCTGGGGCGGCAAGTTCCAGGAGGTCCAGAAGTACCTGTCGCTCACGAACCACGTCTACACGCCCGCCTACCTCGTCGTCTCCGAGCGCTACTGGAAGACGCTCCCGCCGGACGTGCAGCAGCTGCTCGAGAAGACCGCCGTCGACGTGGGGGACTTCGCCCGCTCCGAGGGCGCGCGCCTCGACAAGGAGATCCTCGAGAAGATGCGCTCGAAGCTGAAGGTGAACGAGGTCGACCAGGCCGCGTTCGTGAAGGCGTCCGCCCCCGTCTACGAGGACTTCGGCAAGGAGGTCCCGGGCGGCAAGGAGCTCATCGACCGGATCCAGTCTCTCCGGGACAAGTAGCCGCGTCACGGGACGGCGGCGGTCCGCCGGCGCGGGCCGCCGCCCCTCCACCCCCCGGCACGCCGTCGACCGCTCGCGGAAAGGGCGAGGTCCGATGAAGACAGCCTACGAATGGTTCGTGAAGGTCCTCCAGGTCTTCTCCACGCTGCTCGCCGTCGCCATGCTGGCGATCGTCCTCGTCGGCGTCTTCTACCGCTACGTCGTGGACGAGTCGCTCTCCTGGTACGACGAGTTCGCCGGCTACACCCTCATCTGGCTGACGATGTTCGGGTCCGTCGTCGCCCTCGCCAAGCGCAAGCACATCGGCTTCGACACGCTCGTGGAGAAGCTCCCGCCCCGGGCGCGCCGGGTTGCGGACGTCTTCGGCATCCTCTGCGTCATGGCCTTCTCCCTCGTCCTCCTCGTCTCCGGGTGGAAGCTCGTGCGCGAGATGGCGGACGAGACGGCGGTCTCGATCCCCGCCATCAAGATGGCGTGGGTCTACAGCGTCATGCCGGTGACGGGCGGGCTCATGCTCGTCATCGGCCTGGTCCAGCTCGCGCAGGCGATCGCGGGCGCGCCGAGCAAGCCCCGGGCGCATGTCCGCCACGTCGAGCCGCCCAAGACCGTCGTGGAGGCCGAGTGATGGGCTGGCTCGTCCTCGGCATGGTCATCGCGCTCTCCGCGCTGAACGTGCCCATCGGCTTCGTCCTCGCCATCGCCACCATCGTGGTCGTCGCGATCCAGGGCACCGCGCCGCTCGCGGCGATCCCGCTCATGATCTTCGGCGGCGGCTCCAAGTTCCCCCTGCTCGCCATCCCGCTCTTCATCCTCGCCGGCGGGCTCATGACGACGTCGGGCATCTCGAACCGGCTCATCAACCTCGCGAGCGCGCTCGTCGGCTTCATCCGCGGCGGCCTCGCCATGATGACCATCGTCGCCTCGATGTTCTTCGGGGAGATCTCCGGCTCCGCCGTCGCCGGCGCGGCCGCCATCGGCCAGGTCGTCATCCCGGAGATGGAGAAGAAGGGCTACCCGAAGGCCTTCAGCGCGGGCGTCGTCTCGAACGCCGCGACGCTCGCCATCATCATCCCGCCCTCCATCCCGATGATCATCTACGCGGCGATGGCGGACACCTCCGTCGTGAAGCTGTTCATCGCCGGGATCGTCCCCGGGATCCTCGGCGGCGGCATGATGATGGGGCTCTCCTACTGGTTCGCGCGCACGCGCGGCTACCCGGTCGAGGCCGCCTTCTCCTGGAAGGCGCTCTGGCGCGCGCTCCGCCTGGGCGTGTGGGCGCTCCTCATCCCGCTCGTCATCTGGGGCGGCATCTTCGGCGGGCTCGCGACGGCGACCGAGGTCGGCGCGCTCGCGGCGCTCGCCGCCATCGTCATCGGCGTCCTCGTCTACCGGGACCTCTCGTGGCGCGACTTCTGGAAGACGCTCGTCGACTCGACGATCCAGACCGCGGTCATCATGCTCATCGTGGCGACCTCGGCCGTCCTCGGCTGGTACCTCACGAACGAGGGCGTCCCGCAGCGGATCGCGGAGGCGATGCTCGGCCTCACCTCGAACAAGTTCCTCATCCTGATGCTGCTCAACGTGGCGTTCTTCGTGGCGGGCTGCTTCCTCCACAGCGCGGCGGCCATCATCCTCGTCGTCCCGATCGTGCTGCCGCTCGTCACGCGGCTCGGGATCGATCCCATCCACTTCGGGCTCATGGTGACCGTGAACCTCGGCGTCGGCCAGCAGACGCCGCCCGTCGCGACGGTGCTCATGACCACCTGCGCCATCGCCGACCTCTCCATGTGGGAGGTCTTCAGGACGGGCTTCTGGTACATGATGGTCCTCGTCGTCCTCACCCTCCTCGTCACGTACGTGCCCGTCACCGGGATGGGCCTCGTCCACCTCGTCTACGGGCAGTGACGACCGGCGCGCCGGGCGGGCGCTCGCCGCCCGCGCCGGCGTTGACACGACCGCGGCGCGAGCCTTAAAGCCCCCGCTCTCACCGGGGCGAAGAACACCGGAAGCGACATCGACATGAGGATCGATCCGAAGAAGTGCGTGGCGTGCGCGAACTGCGTCCCCGTCTGCCCGATGGGCGCGATCGCCGTCTCCCCGGCCCTGCAGCGGGCGGTCGTGGACACCGACGCCTGCGTCGAGTGCTTCACCTGCTACCGCGGCATGTCGAAGGAGCACATGAACCCGACGTTCGTGCGCGCCGTCCGCCGCCTCGCGAAGCTCGCCCGCTTCCGCTTCGACCCCGAGCCGGACGTTTGCCCCACCGACGCCATCACGCCGGAGGAGCTCGTCTGGCCGCGGATCGTGCGGCGGGCGTTCTCGGACCCGCAGGTCCCGCACGAGTCGACCGGCATCCACGGCCGCGGCACGGCCGAGGTGAAGACGAACGACGTGACCGGTCGCGTGAAGGCCGGCGAGGCCGGGTTCGTCATCGAGTTCGGCCGCCCGGGGGTGGGCACGCGCTTCCGCGACGTGGAGAGGATGACGACCGCGCTCGCCGCCCTGCCGGTCGCCTTCGAGCCGATGAACCCGGTGACGACGCTCATGAGCGACGTGCAGCGCGGGACGATCCGCCCGGACATCCTCGGCGAGAAGGTCCTCTCCGTGATCGTCGAGATCAAGGTGCCGCTCGACCGCGTCCCGGCCGTGCTCGCCTGCGTCCGCGACGTCTCGCGCAAGCTCGACACCGTCGTGGCGGTGGGCGTCTCGACGCGCTGCGATCCCGAGGGCGCCGAGCCGCTCCGGGCGATGCTCGAGCGCGAGGGGCTCCCCGCCTACCGCGGCAAGACGAACCTCGGGCTCGGCCGCGTCACCGTCACGGGCGCGCAGGTCCCCGCTGCCTCCGGAGAGCGTCACCCCTGAGAGGACGTCCATGACGAACACGCTCCACCGCTACAGCGACCACTACGCCCGCGAGCCCGGCGACGAGGCGCGGCCGGTCACCGACGACTTCATCGTCTTCGCGATGGCCACCAAGGGCGTGAACGACGACGACCTCGTCCGGAAGTACCGCTCCTTCCTCGAGATCGCGCTCCGCCACGACCCCGTGAACGTGGGCGACGCGACGCACGGCGGCTGGCTGCGGCCGCAGAAGGACCTCACGCCGCTGAACCACTGGAAGCGCGAGCACCGGCCGGATCCCGACGCCGTCCTGCGCGGGATCGACGGCCCGACCACCGTCGCGGCGGTCTTCGACACGTTCGAGAAGATGCGCGCCTTCGTCGAGGACCTCGCGAAGGCGGACCTCGGCGTCTCCATCAACATCGCGGCGCCGATGGACGCGGCGCACCGCTGCTGCCGCGAGGCCGGCATCACGCGCCACAGCGTCGAGTACTCGGTCGGCTTCAAGGGGCGCGTCGAGAAGCTGCCCGACGCGCGCACCCTCGAGCTCTCCACGATGTGCGGCCACGGGATGGTCTCGGCGTCGTTCGCCCGGAAGATGCAGGACTGGGTGAAGGAGAACCGCCGCACGCCGGCGGAGGCCGCCGCCTACCTGGCCCGCTTCTGCTCGTGCGGCGTGTTCAACACGAAGCGGGCGGAGCGGCTCCTGGAGGAGTCGCGGGCGGGCAGCGTCGCGGCCGGCGAGAGGTCGAGGCGCGACGGAGGATGAGTCGCCGCGCGACGGCCGACCGCTCGTCGCGCGCGGCGTGGCCCGTCAGGCGGCGCCGAGGACCTGCAGGGCCGCGACGACGCCGCTCGCGCGGAGCGGGACGCGCGCGTTCGCGAGCCCCATCTCGACGCCCGCGAGCGTCCCCGCGAGCATGAGGTCGTTGAAGTCGCCGAGATGCCCGATGCGGAAGATCTTCCCCTTGAGCTTGCCGAGCCCGGTGCCGAGCGACATGTCGAACCGGTCGAGGACGAGCTTGCGGAACGCGTCCGCGTCGTGCCCGGCGGGCATGAGCGCGGCGGTCACGCAGGCGCTGTACTCGCGCGGATCCGTCGCGACGAGCTCGAGCCCCCAGGCCTTCACGGCCGCGCGCGTCGCCTCGCCGTGGCGCGCGTGCCGGGCGAACACCGCGTCGAGCCCCAGCTCCGAGAGCATCGCGATCGCCTCGCGCAGCCCGTAGAGGAGGTTCGTCGAGGGCGTGTAGGTGAAGAACCCGCCGGCGTTGTCCCGCAGCATCTGCTGCCAGTCCCAGTACGAGCGCGGCAGGCGCGCGGCCTTCGCCGCGGCGAGCGCCTTGTCGCTCAGCGCGTTGAACGAGAGGCCCGGCGGCAGCATGAGCCCCTTCTGCGAGGAGGCGATGGCGACGTCCACGCCCCACTCGTCGTGGCGGTAGTCGATGCACGCGAGCGACGACACGGTGTCCACGAGGAAGAGCGCGGGGTGGCGCGCGGCGTCGATGGCCTTGCGGATCTCCGGGATGCGGCTCGCGACCGCGGTGGAGGTCTCGTTGTGCACCACCGCGACGGCCTTGATGGCGTGCGCGCGATCCTCGGCGAGCTTCGCCTCGACCACCTTCGGATCGACGCCGGTCCGCCAGTCGCCCGGCACGAACTCGACCGACAGGCCGAAGCGCACGGCGACGTCCCTCCACAGCGTCGCGAAGTGTCCGGTCTCGAACATGAGCACCCGGTCGCCCGGCGAGAGCGTGTTCACGAGCGAGGCCTCCCAGGCGCCGGTGCCGGAGCCGGGGTAGACGACGACCGGCGCCGACGTCTTGAAGATCCCGCGCAGCCCCTCGAGCACCTCCTTGCCGAGCCTCGCGAACTCGGGGCCGCGGTGATCGATCGTCGGCTGCGCCAGCGCCCGGAGGATCCGGTCCGGCACGTTCGTGGGGCCGGGGATCTGCAGGAAGTGTCGACCGCTCTTCGAGGTCATGGGATCTCCGTGGACGGTCACCGGGCGCGTCGCCTCGGGTGTGGCGGAACGCCGCCAAGCTAGCGCCAACCCCGCGCGGTTTCAAACCGTGAACCCGGGGCGCGCGCTCGCCCGGCCGGTGCGGCTTCCGGCCCGCGCCGGCTTCGCGCGGGTCAAGCCCGGAAGGCGCGGGTGACGCCCCGGACCGGGCTTGCCGCGCCTTCTCCCGGGCCGCACTCGAACGAGGTGGCAGCGCCGTTCATCGAGCTGCGCGGCGCGACGCGGCGCCACCCCGGCGGCGCCGACATCGGCCCCGTCGATCTCGCGGTGTCGCGCGGCGAGACGCTGGCGCTCATCGGACCGAGCGGGTCGGGGAAGTCCACCCTGCTGCGCCTCCTGCTCGGGCTCGTCCGTCCCGACGCGGGTGAGGTGCGCTTCGAGGGCGAGCCCGTCCGGGCGGGCGACGACGCGTTCCGCCGGCGCATCGGCTACGTCGTCCAGGGCGGCGCGCTCTTCCCCCACCTCACCGCCGCGGACAACGCCTCGATCGTCGCGCGGCACCTCCGCTGGGACGGCGCGCGCGTGGCCCGGAGGCTCGCCGAGCTCGCGGCGCTCGCCCGGCTCCCTGCGGACGCGCTCGCGCGCTTCCCGCTCGCCCTCTCCGGCGGGCAGGCGCAGCGCGTCGCGCTCGTGCGCGCGCTCTTCCTCGATCCCGAGGTGCTGCTGCTCGACGAGCCGCTCGGCGCGCTCGACCCGCTGACGCGGGCGGAGCTCCAGGACGATCTCCGCCGCGCGTTCGGCGAGCTCGGCAAGACCGTCGTGCTCGTGACGCACGACCTGCCCGAGGCGGCCTTCTTCGCGAGGCGCCTCGCGCTCCTCCGCGACGGCCGCGTCGTGCAGGAAGGCTCGCTCGACGACCTGGCGCGCGCGCCGGCGGACGCGTTCGTGACGCGCTTCGTCCGCGCGCAGCGGGCGCTCGCGCTCCCCGGGGAGCCGCGCGCGTGAGCGGCGCGGGGGCCGCCCTCGCGCTCCTCCTCGCGGCCTCGCCCCCGGGGTCGCCGGAGCCGCTGCGGGTGGGATCGAAGGCGTTCACCGAGTCCGTCGTCCTCGGCGAGCTCGCCGCACAGCTCGCCGCGTCCGCCGGCGCGCCCGCGGTCCACCGCCGCGCGATGGGAGGGACGCGCGTCCTGTGGGAGGCGCTCCGCCGGGGCGAGATCGACCTCTACCCCGACTACACCGGGACCGTCGCGCGCGAGATCCTGGACGATCGCGGGCCGGTCGACGAGGACGCGCTCCGCTCCGCGCTCGCCGCCCGGGGGATGGGCGCGACGCGATCGCTCGGCTTCGAGGACCGGTACGCCATCGGCGTGCGGCGCGAGGTGGCCACGCGCCTCGGTCTCTCGCGCGTCTCGGATCTCGCGCGGCACCCGGAGCTGCGGCTCGGGTTCACGAACGAGTTCATGGATCGCGCCGACGGCTGGCCGGCGCTCCGCGCGCGCTATCACCTGCCGGCCCGGGACGCGCGCGGCCTCGACCACGACCTCGCGTACCGCGCGCTGGCATCGGGCGAGATCGACGCGACCGACGTCTACACGACGGACCCCGAGATCCCGCGGCTCGGCCTCGTCCTGCTCGAGGACGATCTGCGCGCGTTCCCGCCCTACGAGGCGATCTTCGTCTACCGCGGGGACCTCGCCCGCCGCGCGCCGGGCGCGCTCGCCGCCGTCCGCCGGCTCGAGGGGCGCATCTCGGCGGCGGAGATGACGGCGATGAACGCGCGGGCGCAGGTCGAGCGGACGCCGCCCGAGGAGGTCGCCGCCGCCTTCCTCGGCGACGCGCTCGGTCTCGCGCCGCGCTTCTCCGTCGAGACGGTCCCGGCGAGGATCCTGCGCCGCACGCGCGAGCACCTCGCGCTCGTCGCCGCCGCGCTCGTCGGCGCGATCGCGCTCGCCGTCCCGCTCGGCGTCCTCGCGGCGAGGCGCCCGCGCGCGGGCCGCGTGATCCTCGGAGCGGTGGGGACCGTGCAGACCGTCCCGTCGCTCGCGCTGCTCGTGTTCATGATCCCGCTCCTCGGCATCGGCGCGGGCCCCGCGATCGCCGCGCTGTTCCTCTACGGGCTCCTCCCCATCGTCCGCAACACGCACGCGGGGCTCGCCGGGATCGCGCCGGACCTGCGCGAGGCGGCCGAGGCCCTGGGCCTCCCCGCGGGCGCGCGGCTCCGCCGGATCGAGCTCCCCCTCGCGGCGCCCGCGATCCTGGCCGGCGTGAAGACGTCCGCCGTGATCACCGTCGGGACCGCGACGCTCGGCGCGCTCGTGGGCGCGGGCGGGTACGGTCAGCCGATCCTCACCGGGATCCGGCTCGCGTCGGTCCCGCTCATCCTCGAGGGGGCGGTGCCCGCGGCGTTGCTCGCGCTCGCCGTGCAGGCCGGGTTCGACCTCCTCGAGCGCGTCGTCGTACCCGCGGGGCTGCGTCCGGCGCGCGGGCCGGGCCGGCGCGCCGCTCGCGGTGCGTAGGCGGCGCTGCTCGCGAACCTGGCGAGCCGGATCTTCGCGCTCGTGAAGAGCGTCGCGCACGGGCGCGTGCCCGCCCCGGGGGCGGAGCTCGCCGAAGACCGG
The DNA here is from genome assembly GCA_036391435.1 of Anaeromyxobacter sp. Lineage (GTDB taxonomy): Bacteria > Myxococcota > Myxococcia > Myxococcales > Anaeromyxobacteraceae > Anaeromyxobacter. The sequence continues at coordinate 17,236 of DASVZX010000357.1, forward strand.
GAGTGCCGGTCCCGCGGCTCACTGCGCTGCCACCCTCCGCGCACGCACGTACTGCACCGGGATGTGCGACGTCCGGGACGCGTCCCGGAACTCCTCGGCGCCGAGGACCTCGAACCCGTCGCTCCGCAGCAGCTCGCAGAGCTTCTGCTCGTCGAGGACGTTGCGACCGAAGCGGGGTGGCGGCTTCATGCGATACCCGCGGAGGCCCTCGTAGACGATGCGGACGCGCGCGCGGAGTCGGTCAAGACCGCGGAGCGCGGTCGGGTCGAGGTTGGCGACGAGCAGCAGCCCACCTGGTCGCAGCACGCGGCGCATCTCGCCGATGGCGCGTTCCGGCTCGGTGAACTGGAGGACGAGTGCCAGGAAGGCGGTGTCGAACGCCGCGTCGGGGAAGGGCGTGCGTTGACAGTCCACGACCTGGAACGTCACGTTGCCGGCGGCCGGGACGCGCGCACGCGCCCGCTCCAGCATCGCCGGCGAGAGGTCCGTCACGACCAGATGGTCAGCCGCCTCAGCCAGGACCGTCGTGAAGAACCCGGTGCCGCAGCCGAACTCCGAGTAACGTCCATCTGAGTGGTGTACGAGACCGACCGTGAACTAGAGAACGGCGGCCAGTGCGTCATCCTTGAGGAAACACCCTGGCAGGTGTGATTTCCGACAAGGAGAGACGATGGCCGCCACGGCCAGCATCGACGCTATCGAGTGGTTGCGCAAGCAGGTGGAGGCAGCGCCGGACGGGCTCAGGACGATGCTCACCGAGATGGTGAACGTGCTGATGAGCGCCGAGATCGACGCCGCCTGCGGCGCCGGGTACGGCGAG
>DASVZX010000358.1:0-24018 GCA_036391435.1 Anaeromyxobacter sp.
TCCCGGCGGGATACGTCGAGGTCGGGCGCGTCTTCACCCGGTTTGGCTACAAGGGAGCGCGCGATCCGGGCGGGCAGGTCGAGGCGATCCGGGCGGAGGCGGCGCGTCACGGAGTGGACACGGTGATCGTGTACGAAACACGTTCCGAGGCGTCGAGCTTCAGCAGCGGGAGCTACGCGGCTCCGAACGGACTTGCGGTCGGCAGCGCGAGTGGGAAGTCGGGCGTGGAACTCCGGTACTACGGCATCGCGCTCGCTCGCGAGAACGGCGTGGTCGCGCCTGAGCATTCCCAACCTTGAGCTTCTCGACGTGCGCCGTCCCTGAGATCGGGGAAATCCGTAACCGATCGCACTGGGACGTCTCGACAAGTACACCGGCATGCTCGGTAGATCCGCGCCAGGCTCGACCCGCGTGAAGGAGGAGCTCCTCCGCGCCCGTGGTGGCTGGCGCTCGAAGGGCTGTCCGGCTGCTTCCCTGCACTCCATCCGGGCTTCACCCCCGCAAGGAGACACGCCGAAGCAGGGCCATCGACGGTGCGACGGGTCATTCCGCGGCGAGCGAAGCGCACGCCGACTAGCGTCAAGCCGGGTGCGCGCACCCGCGCACTCCAGTCCCACACGTGAATCGGAGCCGCCATGGACTTGCTCGCGATACCCGCCCTGCTTCTCTTCGCCGCCGCGCCCGGGGGGCCCCCGGGCGAAAGTCCCGCCGGCGCGGGCCACGCCGTGGGCAGGCCCATCTTCGCCTCCGCACCGGTCTGCCCAGGACCCGTCGCCGAAGGCGAGGCGCGCTGTCACTCGCGCATCCGGCTCGACGAATCCGCCCAGCCCTTCGCGAGCGCGAGCCCGTCGGGCTACGTCCCAGCGGACCTGCAGAACGCGTACGCCCTCCCGTCCGCGACGGGCGGGTCGGGCCAGACGATCGCGATCGTCGACGCCTACGACGATCCGAACGCGGAGAGCGATCTCGCCGTGTACCGGTCGACGTTCGGTCTCCCGCCCTGCACGACGGCGAACGGCTGCTTCACCAAGGTCGACCAGAACGGCGGCGCGAGCTATCCGCGTCCGAACCGCGGCTGGGCGCTCGAGATCTCGCTCGACGTCCAGATGGCGAGCGCGGTGTGCCCGAACTGCCGGATCGTGCTCGTCGAGGCTGCCTCGAGCAGCTTCGCGAACCTCGCCGCGGCGGTGGACACGGCCTACCGGCTGGGCGCGAACGTCATCAGCAACAGCTACGGCGGCGCCGAGTTCTCGGGCGAGACGAGCTACGAGAGCCACTTCAACCACCCGGGCGTCGCCATCACGGTCAGCTCGGGGGATGGCGGCTACGGGGTCGAGTACCCCGCCGCGTCGCAGTTCGTGACCGCCGTGGGAGGGACGACGCTCGCGCGCGCCGCCGTCACGGCGTCGAACCCGCGCGGGTGGACCGAGACCGCGTGGAGCGGGGCCGGGAGCGGCTGCAGCGCGTACATCACGAAGCCCTCGTGGCAGGCGGACCCCGGCTGCTCGAACCGCACCGTCGCCGACGTGTCGGCCGACGCCGACCCGAACACCGGCGTCGCCGTCTACGACACCTACAAGTACCAGGGGCAGTCCGGCTGGTTCGTCGTGGGCGGCACGAGCGTCAGCGCGCCCGTGATCGGCTCCGTGTACGCGCTCGCCGGCAACGCGGCGAGCACCACGTACGGCTCGCAGCCGTACGCCCATGCGGCCAGCCTGTTCGACGTCGTCGCCGGATCGAACGGGACGTGCAGCTCGAGCGCGCCGTACCTCTGCACGGCCGGGAGCGGCTACGACGGCCCGACGGGCCTCGGCACGCCGGACGGCACCGGCGCGTTCTGATCGTCGGGCCCCGGGAGTGAACGCGCCCGTCGAGGCCCTCGGCGCACCTCCGCCGACCTCGACGGGCGCGATCGGCCTCACATCACGAGGCCGCCGTCGACGTCCACGCAGCGCCCGTCGAAGTAGTCGCACTCGACCGCGAATCGCACCGCGCGCCAGATGTCGTCCGGCGTCCCGATGCGCCCCACGGGCACCGCGGCGACGAGCGCCTCGCGCGCCTTCGCGTTCATGCCCGCCGTCATGGGCGTCTCGATCATGCCCGGGGCGATGGCGGCCACGCGGACGCCGAAGGGCGCGAACTCGCGCGCCCAGGTCACGGTGTTCGCGGCGAGGGAGGCCTTCGCCGCGACGTAGTTCGACTGGCCGCGGTTTCCGTGGCGGGCGACCGACGACATGTTGACGACGACGCCGGGCCGCGTGCCCGCGCGGGCCATCGCCGCGACGACCTCGCGCGCCATGAGCGTCGCGCCCGTGAGGTTCACCCCGATGACGGCGTCCCAGTCCGCGCGCGGGAGGGTCGTCACCTCGCCCGTCTTCCGATCCCGCTTCACGAGGAGCCCGTCGCGGATGATGCCGGCGTTGTTCACGAGGGCGTTCAGGCCCCCCATCGCGCCGGCGGCCCAGGCGACGAAGGACCTCGCGTCCTCCTCCGACGCCACGTCGAGCCGGCGCCGGTGGATTTCCGAGGGCAGCGCGGCGAGCCCCGCCTCGTTCACGTCTCCCGCGGCCACCTGCGCCCCCGCCTCGGCGAAGCGCCGCGCGAAGTGAGCGCCCATCCCCTGGGCGGCGCCGGTCACGATCACCTTGAGATCACGGAGCTCCATCGTTCCCTCCTCGTGCGGATGTGCGGGGCCACGGGGACCCCGGGCGCCCTCCGGAGCGGCGCGCGCGCTGCCGGATCCTTCTTGGCTCGGCTCTCAGGAGAATCGTACGGCATGCATCGGCGAGGCGCTGCAATGGCGCCCGCCTCTGGAAGGAGCCCGCGCGGCGATCGGTCGCGCGCCCTGTAACCGACCTCGGCGGGGCTCGTCGGGCACCGGAAGAGGGGGGAGTTCTCGTGCCCGCTGCCGCGCGGCACGAACGAGGTCCACGTGCCCCACATCCGCCCCTTCGTCGCCTGCGTCGCCGCCCTCGCCGTCGCCTGCTCCGGTTCCTCGAAGAAGTCGGGGCCGGCGCCCGCGCTCACCGCCGTGTCCGCGCCCGCGATCTGCACCAGCGGCGGCGCCCTGATCCTCTCCGGCTCCAACTTCAAGAGCGGGGCCGGAGTCACCTTGACCGGCGGCGGCTCCACGGCGTCGGCCACCGGCGTGACGGTCTCGGCCGACGGCACGCAGGCCACCGCGCTGTTCGGGACCGGGCTCCCGGTGGGCGGCCCGTACGACGTCGCCATCAGGAACCCGGACGGCCAGAGCGCCACGCTGGCGGCGGCGGTCCGGGTGGTCGCCAGGCCGCAGATCTTCTACGTGGATCCGAGCGTCGTCTGGAACGGCATCGCGGTGCAGGCGTCCGTGTACGGCACCGGGTTCAACGAGCCGGTCCGGTCGGTCTCGCTCGTCCCGTCCGGCGGCGGAACCGGCCTCCCGCTCGCGTTCACCGAGGCGACGTCGCGCCCCGACCAGGTCCAGGTGGTCATCCCCGCCGGCACGACGTCCGGGATCTACGACGTCCAGGTCCAGGACGCCTACTGCTCGGGCTCGCTCGCGAACGCCGTCACCGTGACCCACACCGCCGCGCTCGGGCTCGGCGCGCTCTCCCCGGCGGAGGGCTGGACCGGGAGCACGACCGGCGTCTCGCTCGCCGCGGTGGGCGGCTCGAGCTTCCTGCCGGTCCCGCGCGCCTACCTCAACCCCTCGACGCCGGGCGCCGGGGCCATCGCCGGGGCGCTCGGCGCGGTGGCGCTCGTCGACTCGACGGACCTCACCGCCGAGGTCCCCGCGGGGCTCCCGCCCGGCTCGTACGATCTCATCGTCGTGAACCCGGACGGCAGCGTCGGCGTGTCGCCGGGCGCCTTCCAGGTCCTGGCAGATCCGCCCCCGACCATCGCCGGCCTCTCTCCGGGCGCGCTGCCCAACACGAGCGCCGCGACCTTCCACGTCCTCGGGGCGAATTTCCGCAGCGCGCCCTCGCTGCCCGCGGTGACCCTGACGTGCGCCGACGCGACCGGCGCCGTCACGGCGGCTCCGCTCGTCACCGTCCTCTCGGTGAACGCGGCGGGCACGGACCTCACGGCCTCGGTCAACGCCTCCGGGACGACGGCGGCCGCGTGCGCGGTGCAGGTGACGAACGCCGACCAGAGCTTCGGCGTGTACTCGGCCCTGGTCTTCACGAACCCGGCGCAGAACCTGTTCCCGCCGATCGCGGGGCCGTCGCTCTCGGTGGCCCGTCGCGCTCCGGTCGCGCTCGGCGGGGACGCCACCAGCGCCGCCCGCTTCCTGCACGTCGTCGGCGGCGACGACGGGGCGGGGACCGAGCTGGCGACCGTGGAGACGGCGCCGCTGTCGCTGCTCGGGACGCCGGGGCCGTTCCAGACGCAGCGCAGCCGGCTCAACCAGGCGCGGACCCTCGCCGGCGGCGCGCGCATCGGCCGCTTCCTGTACGTCGCCGGCGGCTCGAGCGCCGGCGCCGCGCTCGCCACGGTCGAGCGCGCCGCGGTCCTCGATCCGGCGGACCGCGGCACGATCGCGGGCGTCGTCCTCGCGATCGACGGCTCGACGCCCCGGCGTGGCCTCGCGCCCGGCCTCTGGTACTACCGCGTCGCGGCGGTGCTCGACGGCACCGACCCGGTGAACCCGCTCGGCGAGAACCTCCCCTCCGACCCGTTCCCCGTCCAGCTCCCCGACCTGGGGGGCCCGCGCTTCGACGTGACCGTCACGTGGCGGCCGGTCGCGCACGCGGCGAGGTATCGCGTCTACCGGAGCCCGACCGCGGGCGCGGCCGTCGGGACCGAGCAGGTCTTCGCCGAGGTGCCGGCCCCCGCGACGAGCTTCGTCGATTTCGGCGACGGCGCCGCCGTCTCGACCGACACCCCGCTCCCCGTGGGCTCGCTCGGCGCGTGGACGACCCTCGCCGCCACCCTGGCGACCCCGCGCGAAGGGCCGGGCGTCGCCTGGGGTCTCGACCCCGTCGATTCGACGAGGGCGTACCTCTACGTCATCGGAGGCCGCAGCAGCGCCTCGTCCGCGCTCTCCTCGATCGAGCTCCTGCCCATCACCCTCCAGGCGGACGGCACGCAGACCCCCGACGCCGCGTTCGTCCAGGCCTCCGGGTCGGGCCTCAGCGCCGCCCGCTGGCAGCTCGGGGCGTCGAGCGCCACCTCGGACCAGTCGGCGAACATCCCGGCGGGCACGACCTACGTCTACGCCCTGAGCGGCCTCTCCGCCTCCGGCGCGCTCGTGTCCAGCTGCGACGCGTTCCAGGTCACGCCGGGCGGCCAGCCCGGGACCATCACGGCGTTGCCTCAGCTCCACCGCGCGGGCTACGGCACGGCCATCGCCGCCGGCTTCGTCTTCGCCTTCGGCGGCGCGCAGGGGCTGCCGGGCACCACGATCGACAGCGGTCAGATCGACCTCTCGCCGCCGCACATCCTGAACTTCAACGCGGAGGGGGTGAGCATGCTGCAGGCGCGCTACCTCCCGGGGGGCGCGCTCTCCGGCGCGTTCGTGTACCTCGCCGGCGGCGTGAACGTCGCCTCGCCGCTCGCCCTCACCGCGACGACCGAGTACTTCCTCTGGTGAGGCGAGGGCGCGGCGTCCGCGCGGCGTGTCGCAGGACGCGCCGCCGGCGCCGCGCCGCCGAGGAGTCGGTCGTCGCCGCGGCCGCCGGCTCCTAACGGAGCGGCGGCCGCGCGCGGAGCTCCTGCTCCGCCTGGAACCAGTGCGCCTGGTCGTTGCCGTGGGTGCAGCCGCTCTGGCGCCAGAGCTCGTACGCCCGGCTCGCGACCGCGTCGGCCGGAGGGGGGCGAGGGGCGGACGCGACGGGAGCCTTCGATGTATCCGGGCTCGTCTTCGCGGAAGCCTTCGTGCGCTGCCTGATGGCCATGGACGTCTCCTCCTCGGGGTGAATGGGGGTGGTCGGCACTTCCCGTGCCGTTGTCCAATCTTCAACGCCGCGCAACCCGGATTCATCCCGGTCGGCCAAGTGCGGGTTCCCGAAGGCCCGGCGCGGCCAAGGTGAAAAATGCCGAGCCGGAGCGCCGCTCGCCGGCTGCCCCGCCGCGGCCGGAGGCGAGGGGCCGCCGCTTCCCGGCGAGCGGGCCCTCGCTCGCGGTAGGATGCGGCACGAGGAGCGCACATGGCGACGAACTTCGAGGTCCTGGAGCGAGCGGAGAAGGTCGAGCTCCTGACGGCCGAGCTGTACGCGGCCTTCGCCCGGCACTTCTGCGCCGATCCGTCCGCGCTGCAGCTCTTCACGCGCCTCCGCGACGAGGAGCAGCAGCACGCGTCCCGTGTCCGGATGCTGGCGGTGCAGGCACGGCAGGACAGGAAGCTGCTCGCGAAGATCGCCGTCGACACGAGCCGGATCGATGCCATCGTCCGGGAGATCGGCGGGATCATCGCCGCCGTCGAGGCCGGCGAGTGGCGCCTCGGCCTCCCGGAAACCCGGAAGGAGTTGATGGAGCTGGAGGAGCGCTGCGCGAGCGCGCACTCCGATGGGCTCCAGGGCGTGCACGCGTCGCTCCGGGCGTTCTTCGAGCAGCTGGCGAGCCAGGACAGGGCCCACCAGGAGCTGCTCCGGGGCTGACGGCGCGCTCGACCGGGGACCGCCGGCCGCAGCCGGGAGCCGCCGCCCCGCTCGTCACCGCGCCACGTTCACCACGAGTCGCCCGCGGACCTTCCCCGCGAGCAGCTCCGCCGCGGCCGGGATCGCGCCCGCGAGCGGGATCTCGCGGGTGATGGCCTCGAGCTTCGCCGGATCGAGATCGCGGGCGAGCCGCGACCAGGCCTCGAGCCGGAGCGGTCTCGGCGCCATCACGCTGTCGATACCGTAGAGGGTCACGCCGCGCAGGATGAACGGCGCGACCGTGCCGGGGAAGTCCATGCCCTGCGCGAGGCCGCAGGCGGCGACGGCGCCGCGGTAGCGCGTCGTCGCGCAGACGTTCGCGAGCGTGTGGCTGCCGACCGAGTCGATGGCGGCCGCCCAGCGCTCCTTCCCGAGCGGCTTGCCGGGGGAGGAGAGCTGCGCGCGATCCACCACCTCGGCGGCGCCGAGCGACCTCAGGTAGTCCGCCTCGGCCGCGCGTCCGGTGGAGGCGACCACGCGGTAGCCGAGCTTCGCGAGCAGCGCGATCGCGACGCCGCCGACGCCGCCGCCCGCCCCGGTGACGAGCACCTCGCCGTCGCCCGGCTTCACGCCGTGCCGCTCGAGCGCGAGGACGGAGAGCATCGCCGTGTAGCCGGCCGTCCCGATCGCCATCGCCTGCCGCGTCGCGAGCGCGGCGGGGAGCGGGACGAGCCAGGCCCCCTTCACGCGCGCCCGCTCCGCGAGCCCGCCCCAGTGCGCCTCGCCGACGCCCCAGCCGTTCAGCACGACCTTCGCGCCGGCCTTCCACTCGGGAAGGCCGCTCGCCTCGACCGCGCCGGCGAGGTCGATCCCGGGCACCATCGGGAACTTCCGGACGACCGGCCCCTTCCCCGTGATCGCGAGCGCGTCCTTGTAGTTCAGCGTCGAGTACTCGACGCGGACGGTGACGTCGCCCTCGGGCAGCCGCCCCTCGTCGAGGTCGGTGACCTGCGCGGTCTGGGCGGAGTCGGTCTTCGAGATCAGGATCGCCTTGAACATGGTTCGCTCCCGTGAGCGTGCATTGGACCCGCTCGCGCCCGTGGCGTCCAGCGACAACCCGAGGGGCCCGGGCCGGGTCCCCGCGTGCCATGATGCCCCCGGAGGGCTGCGAGATGCGGACGCGACGCGCCGTGATCACCCGCTTCGGCGGCCCGGAGACGATCGAGGTCCGGGAGGCGGAGCTCGCCGACCCGGGGCCGGGCGAGGTCCAGCTCCGGGTCCTCGCCGCGGGCGTCGCGTTCGGCGACGTGCTGAAGCGCCGCGGGATGATCCCCGGGCTGAGGCCTCCCTTCACGCCGGGCTACGACCTCGCCGGCGAGGTCCTCCGCGGCGGCCCGGGCGCGAGCCGGTTCCGCCCCGGCGACCGGGTCTGCGCCTTCGTCATGAACGGCGGCAACGCCGAGGCGACGAACCTGCCGGAGCGGCTCCTCGTCCCGATCCCCGCGGGGCTCGACGCGCAGGTCGCGGCCGCGCTCGTCCTCGACGGCGTCACGGCGTGGCAGCTCCTCCACCGCGAGGCGAGGGTGGCTCCGGGCGAGCGGATCCTCGTGCACGGCGGCGGCGGGGGCGTCGGCACCCTGCTCCTGCAGCTCGCCCGCGCCGGCGGCGCCGTCGCGTTCGCCACCGCCTCGGCGGCGAAGCGCGCGGTCGTGGAGCGGTTCGGGGGGATCTCGATCGACTACCGCCTGGAGGACTTCGTCGCGGCGCTCCGGCGGCTCGCCCCGGAGGGCGTGGACGCGGTCTTCGACCCGATCGGCGGCGCGCACCTCGCGCGCTCCCGCGCCGTGCTCCGGCGCGGCGGCCGGCTCGTCTGCTACGGCGCGTCGTCCGCGGTCGGCAAGGGGCGCGCCGCGTTCCTGCCGACGCTCGCGCGGATCGTGGCCTACCGGCTCTTCCCTCGCGGCCGCTCGGCCGCCTTCTACGGGATCGGCGGGAGGCTCGGGCGCGAGGACCCCACCGTCCGCGAGGACCTCGCGCGCGTCCTCGAGCTCGCGGCGCGCGGCGCGCTCGAGCCGGTGGTCGGCGCGCGGATCCCGCTCGGCGAGGCGCGGCGCGCGCACGAGCTGAAGGAGCGCGGCGGGCCGGCGGGAAAGGTCCTGCTCGTTCCCGGCGGCTGAGCAGGGCCTGCTCGCAAGGCCGAGGCGAGGCCGATCCGGCGGGCGCCTCCGGATCGGCCGCGGAATCGTCGGACCTCGGCACGGGTTTGGGAGTGTGCGCACGGTGGACGGGGCTCCGGGGGGGAGGCCGCCTGCGCGCCCGAGATGCGAGCCCTCCTTCCTCTCATCCTGCTGCTGGCCTCGGTTCCCGCCGCGACGCGCGACACGCCGCCGTCGTCGCTCCGCGCCGCGTGCGGCCCGGCCGCGCCCGCCACCCCGGACGACCCCGCGTGCGCGGGGAAGCCGCTCTGCTCGGCGCCGCAGCGCGTGAAGCTCGCCTGCGAGATGGGCGACGCGCTCGCGCGCCGGTACGTGTTCTTCACGACGAAGCGCGCGTCCGCGGACGCGCCGTTCTTCTCCGATGCGCCGCCGGCCGCCGCGCCTTCTGCGGCCGCGCCGGCGGCGGCGAGCGACCGCTCGCTCGACGCCCACCTCGCAGACTGCGTCGGGGCGGAGCGTGCCATCGCGCGCGAGGAGGACCCGCTCAGGTTCTACGATCGGCTCCGGGCCTGCACCGCCGCGCTCGGCGACGGCCACGTGAGCCTCGGGGTGCCCTCGGGCGTGCCGACCGTGGCGCTCGGGATCGGGCTCCGGCGCGTCGGCGGCAAGGTGGTCGTCGCGAGCCGGGACGAGCGGCTCCTGCGGAAGCTCGACGCGGCGCCCGGGGCCGGGCACCTCCGCGACGCGCTCGCCGTCGGCAACGAGGTCGTGGGCATCGACGGCCGCCCGGTCCGCGACGCCGTCGAGGAGCTCGTGAAGCTCGTCCCGGGCAGCTCGCCGGCCGCCCGCCTGGAGCGCGCGGTCGACGCGCTGACCCGCCGCGACTTCCTCTTCCCCGAGGCGCGCGCGGCGACGCTGACGCTCTCGGTCCGAGGCAGGAAGGCGACCGTCCGCCTCCCCTGGTGGATCTCGCCGGACGCGCGCGCGAGCGCGCTCGGGCGCGCCTACGCGGATCGTTCGAGGCTCGAGACGACCGATCTCGTCTCGTGGGCGGCCACGCGGGATCGCGCCACCACCGGCGCGGCGAGCGGCGCGATCGCCGGCACGCTCCGGACGGATCCCATCCTCCCGCCGCGGGACGCGGCGCGGCTCCGCGAGCTCCTCGACGAGCGCGACCGGGTCGCCGTCCGGATCGGCGAGGTCGTCCGCCGGCGGGACCGGGCCTTCTGCTACCTCCAGGTGCTGTCGTTCCACACCGACACCCTGGCCGAGGGCGGGGACCGCCGGCCCTTCGCGGACGCGCTCGACGGGTTCGTTCGCGAGTGCAAGGACAAGGGGCTCGACCTCGTGGTGGACCTCCGCGAGAACGAGGGCGGCTACCTCGCGAACGCGTCGGCGCTCGTCGCGGCGCTCCTCCCGCGCGGCGCCGAGGCGCCGGGCGGCGCCCTGCTCCTGCGCGCCACGGACCAGGCGCGGGCGGTGTACGAGGAGCGGGCGCGGCGGCGGCAGTGGCCGTCGGACGGGCCCGATCCCGCGCGCGTCCTCCCCGAGCTGTCGAGCGCGCGGCGCGCGGGGCGCGACTTCACCGACGCGTTCTTCGAGGCGCCGGTCCGCGCGAGCGAGCAGGTGGGCGGGTACGACGGCCGCGTCGTCGTCCTCGTCGCCCCGACCTGCATGAGCGCCTGCGATCGTGCCGCGGCGATGCTCCGGGCCACCGGCCGCGCCGTCCTCGTCGGCGAGCCGACCGAGGGCGCCGGCGGGAGCCAGCAGGAGATCCCGGGCGAGATCGGCACGCGCTGGCAGGACCCGGCCGGGCTCGTGTCGCTCGCGATCCCGAACGCCGCGATGGGCGTGCCGCCGGATGCGTCCGCGCGCGCGGCGGCCGCCGACGCCGGCGCGTTCTTCCGCGGGCTCGCGCTCGAGAACCGGCCGGTGCAGCCGGACGTCCCCTACGCGCCGCGCGCGGAGGACGTGACGGAGCACGGGCGCGGGTGGCTCGCCGTGGTCGACGGCGCGCTCTTCCCCCCGCAGGCGGCGCCCGTGGCGGCCGCCCCCGCCGCCGCGCCCGCGCCCGCGAGGATCCCGGCGGCCGTCGACACCGGGGTGGCGCCGGCCCGCGCGTCCCCCGTCACTTCACCGCCCCGACCGTGAAGCCGGCGATCATCCGGTCGAGGAAGACGTCGTACACGAAGGCGATGGGCAGGCTCGTGATGAGGCACGCCGCCATGAGCGAGCCCCAGTAGTACACGTCGCCGCGCACGAGGTAGATCGGCACCCCGACGCCGACGGTCTGGTGCTCCGCCGACGAGATGAAGGTCAGCGCGTAGACGAACTCCTGCGTCACGAGCGTGAACGAGAAGATCACGACGGTGACGATCCCGGAGAGCGAGATCGGAACGACGAGCCGGGTGAACGCGCCGAGCCGGGTGAGCCCGTCCACGAGCGCCGCGTCCTCGAGGTCGCGCGGGATGGCCTTGAAGAAGCCCATGAGGAGCCAGGTCGAGAACGGCACCGTGAAGGTCGGGTAGGTGACGATGATCGCCCAGAGGCTGTCCTGCAGCCCGAGCCACGACACCACGCGCGACATGGGGATGAAGAGGAGCGTCGGCGGGATGAGGTAGGTGAGGAAGATCCCGATGCCGAGCTGCTGCCCCCAGGCCCCGGTGAGCCGGGCGAGCGCGTAGGCGGCGGGCAGCGAGAGCGCCAGCGTGATGACGACCACCGCCACGCCGACCACGGTCGTGTTGAGGAACCAGCGCAGGAAGAGCGTCTGCCCGAAGAGCAGCTTCAGGTGCGCGAGCGTGGGCTTCACGTGGAAGACGAACGGGTCGTGGGTGAGGTCGTACAGGTCGCCGGTCTGCTTGAAGCTCGTGATGAGCATCCAGTAGAAGGGGAACGCGAGCAGCCCGCCGACGACGATCAGGATCGCCCAGCGGCCGAGCCGGGTCGTCCACGAGACCCGTCGCGCCGGGGTCGGGCTCACGCGACCTCCGCCCGGCGCGCCACGCGCAGCATGAGCGCCGCCACGGCGACCAGGATCGGCACGAGGAACACCGAGATGGCCGCCCCCTCGGAGAGGTCCGAGCCGAGGACGCCCGTGAAGAACGCGAGCGACGGGAGCACCTGCGTCGAGTCGTACGGCCCGCCGCGGGTGAGGATGTAGACGACCGTCATGTCGGTGAAGGTGAAGACGATCCCGAACAGGACGGCGACGTTGATGATCGGCGCCATCATCGGCAGCGTGATCTGGAAGTGGGTGCGCCAGAAGCCGGCGCCGTCCACCGCCGCGGCCTCGGGGATGTCGCGCGGGATGGAGGTGAGCCCGGCGAGCAGGATCACCGTGGAGAACGGGATCATGCGCCAGGAGTGCACCAGGATGACCGACGCCATCGCGAGCTTCGGCTCCCCGAGCCACATGGGGGGATTGAACAGGTTCACGAGGTGGACCTGGGCGAGCGTCCAGTTCACGACCGAGTAGATCGAGTCGAGGATCCACTTCCAGGCGATGGCGCCGAGCGAGATCGGCGCGACCCACGGGAGGAGGATGAGGAAGCGGACGACCCCTCGCCCCCGGAAGTGGTCGCGGAGCGCGAGGGCGAGCGCGTTCCCGACGACGATCACGATGATCTGCGTGGCGACCGTGAAGACGAACGAGTTCCCGAGCGCGCGCCGGAACGACGGGCTCTGGATGACGCTGCGGAAGTTCACGAGGCCGACGTAGCGGTAGCCGACGCTCCCCACCTTCACGTCGCCCACGGAGTACAGGAACGCGAGGAAGAGCGGCAGCCCGACGAGGGCGACGATGTAGAGCACCGCCGGCGCGATCATCGCGATCCCGAGGCGGGTCGCGCCGCCGATCCGGCGGCGCCGCGGCCGCGCCCCGGCGCCGGGCCCGGGCCCGTCGGCGGGGTGCTCCGGGGTCACCGCCACGAGACCTCCCGCGGGGTCGCGCGGCGCCCGGTGGTCCGGTCGAAGAACGCGAGGTCGCCCACGCGGATGGCGAAGTCGTGCGTCGCGCCCTCGACGTGGGACGCGCCGGCGGAGACGGCGATGCGCGACAGGACCTTCGTGCCGTCGAAGCGGCCGCCCTCGACGGCGCCGTACAGGATCCGCTCGGCGCCCAGGTACTCGACGTTCGTCACCCGCAGCCGGATGGGGACCGCGGGCTGCGGCACCATCCCGGCGGGCAGGAGCGCCTCCGGCCGGAACCCGACGATCACCGCGCCGTCGTCGAGCAGGTTCATGGGCGGTGAGCCGAGGAACGTCGCGACGAACGTGTCGGCGGGCTGATCGTAGACCTCCCGCGGCGTGCCGATCTGGCGGACGATCCCCTTGTGCAGGACGACGATCCGCTCCCCCATGGCCATCGCCTCGACCTGGTCGTGGGTGACGTAGATCGTGGTGGTGCCGACGCGCTTGTGGAACTGGGAGAGCTCGTCGCGCGCGGAGGCGCGGAGCTTCGCGTCGAGGTTGGAGAGCGGCTCGTCGAGCAGGAACACGGTCGGCTCGCGCACGAGCGCGCGCGCGAGCGCGACGCGCTGCCGCTCGCCGCCGGACAGCTCGCGCGGCTTGCGCGCGAGGAGGTGCTGGATGTCGAGGAGCCCGGCCGCCCACTCGACCCGCTCGCGCCGCTTCTCCTTGTGGACCCCGTGCGCCTTCAGCGGGAAGGCGATGTTCTTCTCGACCGACAGGTGCGGGTAGAGCGCGTAGCTCTGGAAGACCATCGCGATGCCGCGCGCGCGCGGCGGCAGGTCGGTGACGACCCTGCCGCCGATGAGCACGTCGCCGCGGGTGGGCTCCTCGAGCCCGGCGATCATCCTCAGGAGCGTGGACTTCCCCGAGCCGGACGGGCCGAGGAAGACGAGGAACTCCCCGTCGCGCGTGGCGAGGTTGACGTCGTTGACGGCTCCCTCGGCGCCCTTGGCGAAGATCTTGGTGAGCCCGCGGGCCTCGACGACCGCCACGCCGCCTCCTCACCCGATCACTTCCACTTCGCGAAGATCCGCTTCAGCTCCGCCTCGGCGGCCTTCGCCGAGTCCTGCGGCGAGAGCTCGCCTCGCGCCACCTTCGCGAACATGGTCGGGATCACGAACGTGTTGAAGGCCTCGTCGATGGCCGCCGTCGCGTAGCCCGGGTAGCCGACGTTGGTCGCCCAGTCGAGGACGTCGCCGAGGACCGCGTACTTGTCCGGCGGGGCCGCCTTCGGGTCGTTCGAGACGAGCTGCTTCAGGTCCTTCACCGTCGGCGGGAAGCACGGGAAGTTGTAGAACTCGCTCGCCGTGAACGCCTGGTGGAACGCGTCGATGAGGTCGACCAGGAACTGCTTCGCCCCGGCCTTGTTCTGGGCGAAGTTCCAGACGACGTAGCAGCTCATCACGTGCTCGGCCGCGATCCGCCGCACCGGCCCCTTGAGCGCCGGCGTGATCTGGATCTTCTTCGACATGTCCGGGTTTTCCTTCTCCGCCGTGCGCGTGACGGAGATGGCGTTCTGGACGAAGGACGCCTTCCCGGCCAGGATCGCGCGGTTGTTGGACGACGGGTCCCACGTGTAGACCTCGTCCGTCTGGCAGTCCTTCTGGTAGGCCGCCATGAACTTCAGCGCCTCGACGGTCTGCGGCGAGTTGATGACGACGCGCCCCTCCGGATCCTGCTCGGCGCCGCCGAAGGACCAGAGCAGCGCGCGCATCGCCATGTTCGTGTCGAGCTCCTGCGAGAGCCCGACGCCGCCCGGGTTTCCGAACTTGGCCCTGATCGCCTTCGCGCCCTTGTGGAGGTCGTCCCAGGTGTCGGGGCCCTTCGGGTAGCCGACCTGCGACCAGAGGTCCTGGCGGTAGTTCCCCGGATCCGGGACGTAGCTGTCGGAGAAGGCGAACAACTTCTTCGTCTTCGGGTTCAGGGTCGACTTGACCCCGAGATCGATGGGCTTCCCCCACCTCTTCTCGACCTGCTGGTAGATCTCGCGGTGATCGATCACCTGCTTCTCGTAGGCCGCGGGCGGCGAGAGGAACATGAACAGATCGTGGCCGCGCTGCGCCGCCACCTCCGCCGCCGCGCGCGCGTTCACCTCGCCGATCGAGATGTGATCGACGATCACGTTGGTGTCGTGCTTCTGTCCCCACTGCTTGCAGAACTCGCCGTCGAACCACGTGTCGTAGGCGGGGACGAAGTGGCTCCACTGGATGATCTTGAGCGTCTTCTGCTCGGCGCGGCCCCTGCCCGGGACGAGGCCCGACGCCGCCGCGGCGCCGACGCCGGCGAGCTTCACGAACTGGCGCCGGGTGAGGCCGGACGAGCGATTCTTTGGCATGTCAACCTCCCGTATCCTTGAGCTAGAAGTAAAGTAGGCACGGCTCCTGCGCCGAAAACGAGCGCGCCCGGGACGGACGGGGCGTCCCGCACGGCGGGTGCGGACGGAGCGTCCGTGAGGTGCCGGCGGGGGAGGAGCCGGCCGGCCCGGCAGCCGGCCGACCAGATGAACGGCGGGAGCGGGCCGTCGCGCGCGCGTCCGCGTGTCCGGCCGCGCCCGTCAGGCCGCGCCGCGAGTCACCCGGAGGAAGCCGCCCCTCGACGGCGATCCGCTCCGATCAGGGTCCGGACCGCGGCGACGCCTCCGCGGGCGACGGCGGGACCGTCCCGGTCGCCGGCGAGACGCCGACCCCGGCCGAGGGCTGCGACGCCGGCCGCTCCTTCCCGATCTGGAGCGGCACGCAGCGCATCCCGCCGCCGGGCGCCGCCTCGCAGTACACGTCGGCCTTCGCCGACTCGCACAGGCCGTTCCGCGGGTTGCAGACCGTACCGTTCGTGCAGACGGCGTAGCACCCGCCCCCCGCCCGCTGCGCGCCGGCGAGCCCGAGGGCGAGGCCGGTGTTCACGGCGGCGGCCGGGACGGTGTACGGCGCGGAGGATCCGCACGCGGCGAGGGCCGCGAGCGCGACGGCGGCGAGGGCGGGGCGGCGCATGGGAGAGAGGGTAGCGCTTCGCGCGCGGGGCGGTGGGGGATTCGCGCCCTCCTGCGGCGCGGGCCGCGCCCGGTTCGGCGGCCGCGCGAGCTCGAGCAGCCACTCGCGGGCGGTCATGAGACGAATGGAGTGCGCGCGGCGGCGCGCGGTGGGGCCGTGTCCCACCCGCGAGTGGCCTTCAGTGGCCCGGCGCGACGACCTTGATCCGCTCGGCGCCCGGGCCCTCGACGACGGTGCCGCCGGCCTTGCGCTGCTCGGGGGTCGGCGCGCCGACCGCGAAGCTCACGATGCGGGTGCGCTTGCCGACGCCGCGGAACTTCCCGACCACCGCGACGGCGAGCTGCGAGCGGCCGGGACCTGGCGTGAACGCCACGTCGAACGTGGCCGCCTCGCCGCGCGCGAACCTCGCGTGCTCGACGGGCGTCGCCTCGCTCGTCACCGAGAGCCCGCTCGCGCCGTGGACGTCGATCCGGACGTCGCTCGCGTCGGAGTCGAAGCGGACCGTCACGCGCGCCGCGCCGCCGGTGACCTGCGCGTCGACCGAGGCCGGCGCGCTCGGCTTGCCGCGCCCTCGCGCGGCCGGCGCGCCGTCCGCCGCGCTCTTCGGGGGGCCCGCGGCCGCGAGCGTCAGCGCGACGGCCGCTGCGAGGAGGTGCGGGATCATGGCGGCTCCGGTCGAGGGGCGGTCAGTTCGACGAGAAGGTGAGGGTCGCGGTGTACGTGCCGGGGGAGGGGACGGGATTGTGGGGGTCGTAGCCGCCCCAGCCGGTGAGGGCCACGAGGTAGACCTCGCCCGGCGCCGTCGCGAAGGAGATCGTCTCGTTCCCCGTGGGCCCCCACGCCCCGCCGAGCAGGCCGCAGGGGGTCGAGCCGGCGCAGCTGCCGAAGTGGTACGCCTCGAGGTCCACGTCCTGCGTCGCGGTGGAGGTGATGGTCGCGGTCGTCCCGCTGGCGGTGAAGACGAAGTACTGGTTCTGGGGGCGCTCGTTCCACGCCCAGGACACGCAGAACGCGCCCTGGCACGTGAAGGCCGACAGCGTGGCGGTCAGCGACGCCGGGGTCGCGGTCGGCGCCGCGACGTCCGTGTAGATCGCGCGGAGCGCGACGTCGCCCGTCCCCCAGCCGTCCGTGATCGGCCCGACGTCGTAGTGCGCGAGCACCCCGTCGATCGCCGCGTTCGTCGCGGCGACGTTCCCGAGCGTCTGCTTCAGGCCCGCGATGAACGACCCGATCGTCGTGAACGCGATCGAGGACCGGAGCGGGCCGACGAGCGCGTCGTGGATGGGCGCGAGGCCGAGCGCGGCGCCGTCGAACGGCTCGTTCGTCCCGGAGTCGTACAGGTCCCACAGCGCGCGGATGACGCTGAGCTCGGAGAACGGGCCGGGGGAGGGATCGTCGGTCGGGCTCGGGGCGTTCTCGACGTCCCACCCGCCCGCGTCCATGCCCGCGGGCCCCCAGTACGTGTCCGCGTAGATGGTCTGCTGCAGCAGCATGGCCGCGAGCGCGCTGGCGAGCCCCTCGTCGAACGCGGTGCGCGGGTCGAGCACCCAGCCGAAGCTGTGGGCCCCTCCGGTCGTGTCCGCGCGCGAGAAGGTGTCGGTGAAGTAGTGGCCCCACTCGTGGACGACGACCTCCCGGTCGAACTCGTCCGTGTCGATCCCGTCGGCGCCGAGGACGAAGATCTGGCGGAGGGCCGGATCGTAGTGCGTCGTGCCGATCGCGCCCGTCGCGGGATCGTCGTACGAGCTCGGCACGTTCTGCGGGCTCCAGTTCACCGCCAGCGGAAACGAGGCGAACGGCACGTCGCGCGGGAGGGCCAGCAGGCGGTGCGCGGCCGTGTACACGTCGTCGAGGATCGCGAACGGCCCCGCGATGCGCCACGGGCCGTACGCGCAGCCGTCCCAGCCGTGCGTCGCCCGGACGTCGAGCGTCGAGGTCGGGGCGTCGAGGGGCGTCGCGACCGCCCAGACGGCGTCGCCGTCGGTGTTGTCCTGCACCTGGACCGGCGGGTCGGCGGTGCGCGCGAGCACGGCCACGTAGACCCTGCCCGTGAAGCCCGGCACGAAGGTGGCCGTGTAGCGGCCGTTCTCGTCCGTCGTCGCCGTCTGGAGGACGGTCGCGCACTGCCGGATCTCGACGGCCGCCCCGCGCACCGGACGCTGCGCCGCGGCGCCGAAGTCGAGGCCGCCCGCCCCCGTCGCGGGGTCGTACCGGGCCGGCACGAAGTCGTACGTCACCGTCCCGGAGAGCGTGAACGGCTGGCCCGGGGGGACGGCCGGCGTCGCGTCGCAGTCGGCGCCGGTCGGCGCGAAGGGCGTGCCCGCCGGGGCGGGGAGCATGGGCTCGCACGTGAGCGGCGCGTGCCCGCCGCCGGACGAGCAGCCCGCCGCGAGAACGGCGGCGAGCGCCGCGAGCGAGGGGCCGGTGAAGCGCGCGGCGGGGATCGTCATGCGGCACCTCGCGGCCGCTTCCTCGCGACCCCAGCGGCCGGGCGAGGCGGCACAGCGTCGCCCGGCAGTATAGCCCACCCCCGCCGGCGCGTTTCGGCCCGGCGGGCGACCGGCTACCATGGCCGCGCGTGTGGACGATCGACCCCGAGGCAGGCCGGCTCCTCCCGCGCGCCGCGTTCGTCGCGGCGGTCGTCGCGTTCCTCCTCCTGCAGGAGCTCGGGCTCCGGCTGCGCCGCGACGAGCACCGCGCGTGGTGGGCCGGCTCGGGGCGCGATCTCCTGAACGTCGCGGGGCTCGTGGCCGTCGCCGGCACCCTCCGCCTGTGCGGCCTCGAATGGGCGGCCGCGCTGCTCGTCGGCGGCTCGCTCACGCTCGCGATGTTCGGCGCGTCCGTCCTCGTCGCGACGCAGGTGGAGACGGCGCACCCGCGCGCCTGGTCGTTCGCGGTCGGCGCCGCGTTCGCGCTCCCGGTGCTGCTCTGGCCGGCCGTGGTGCTGCGCGCGTTCGGCGCGGTGGCGACGGCGCTGTTCGGGAACGCGGCGGGGTAGGGGCGGGGAGCGGGACAGGCGCCGCCCAAGAAGAAGGGCCGCCGGTCTCCCGGCGGCCCTCGGTGCTTCGGCGCTGGAAGCGCGAGCTACATCATCCCGCCCATGCCGCCCATCCCGCCCATGCCGCCGCCGGCGGCGCCCGCACCCGCGGACTCCTCCTTCGGCTTCTCGGCGATGAGCGCCATGGTGGTGAGCATGAGGGAGGCGACCGACGACGCGTTCTGGAGCGCCGTGCGGGAGACCTTGGTCGGGTCGATGACGCCGGCCTTCACGAGGTCCTCGTAGTCGCCCGTCGCGGCGTTGAAGCCGTAGTTGGTCTCCTTCGACTCCTTCACCTTGTTCACGACGATCGAGGGCTCGTAGCCGCCGTTGCCGGAGATCTGCCGGAGCGGCTCCTCGAGCGAGCGGCGCACGATGTCGGCGCCGAACTTCTCGCCCTCGTCGACCTGCATCTTCTCGACCGCCTTGAGGCAGCGCAGGTACGCCACGCCGCCGCCGGGGACGATGCCCTCCTCGACGGCCGCGCGGGTCGCGTGGAGCGCGTCCTCGACGCGGGCCTTCTTCTCCTTCATCTCGGTCTCGGTCGCCGCGCCGACGTTGATGACGGCGACGCCGCCGACGAGCTTCGCGAGCCGCTCCTGGAGCTTCTCGCGGTCGTAGTCGGAGGTCGTCTCCTCGATCTGGGCGCGGATCGTCTTCACGCGCGCCTCGATGTCGGCCTTCTTGCCGGCGCCGTCCACGATCGTGGTGTTGTCCTTGTCGATCGTGATCCGCTTCGCGCGGCCGAGGTCCTTCAGCGACACCTGCTCGAGCTTGAGGCCGAGCTCCTCGGCGATGAGCTTGCCGCCGGTGAGGATCGCGATGTCCTCGAGCATCGCCTTGCGGCGATCGCCGAAGCCCGGCGCCTTCACCGCGGACACGTGCAGCGTGCCGCGGAGCTTGTTCACGACGAGCGTCGCGAGCGCCTCGCCCTCGACCTCCTCGGCCACGATGAGCAGCGGCTTGCCGCCGCGCGCCACCTGCTCGAGCAGCGGGAGCAGGTCCTTCATGTTCGAGATCTTCTTCTCGTGGATGAGGATGTACGCGTCCTCGAGGTTCGCGACCATCCGCTCGGCGTCGGTCACGAAGTACGGGGACAGGTAGCCGCGGTCGAACTGCATGCCCTCGACCACGTCGAGCGTCGTCTCGAGGCCCTTCGCCTCCTCGACGGTGATGACGCCCTCCTTGCCGACCTTCTCCATCGCCTCGGCGATGATGTTGCCGATCGTCTCGTCGCCGTTCGCCGAGATGGTGCCGACCTGGGCGATCTCCTTGTGGTCCTTCGTCGGCTTCGAGAGCTTCTTGAGCTCGCCGACGATGGCCTCGACGGCCTTGTCGATCCCGCGCTTCAGCTCCATCGGGTTGTGGCCGGCCGCGACGAGCTTCGCGCCCTCGCGGTAGATGGCCTGGGCGAGCACGGTCGCGGTGGTGGTGCCGTCGCCGGCGACGTCGGAGGTCTTGGACGCGACCTCCTTCACCATCTGCGCGCCCATGTTCTCGAACTTGTTCTCGAGCTCGATCTCCTTCGCGACCGTCACGCCGTCCTTGGTGATGGTCGGCGAGCCGAAGCTCTTCTCGATGACGACGTTCCGGCCCTTCGGCCCGAGCGTCACCTTCACCGCGTCGGCGAGGGCGTTCACGCCCTTCAGGATCGCCTCGCGGCCCTTCTGATCGAAGATGATTTCCTTGGCAGCCATGCTGTGTCTCGCTCTCTCTGTTGGGGGTAAGGGGAGAGCTAGCCCTCGATCACGCCGAGGATGTCCTCCTCGCGCATGATCAGGTGCTCCTCGCCGTCGATCTTGATCTCGGTGCCGCCGTACTTGGAGAAGAGGATGCGGTCGCCGGCCTTCACGTCGAGCGGCCGGACCTTGCCGTCCTCCTGCACCTTGCCGTTGCCGACGGCGATCACCTTGCCCTCGATCGGCTTCTCCTTCGCCGTGTCGGGGATGATGATGCCGCCCTTCGTCTTCTCCTCCTCCTGCACCCGCTTCACGATGATGCGGTCCTGCAGCGGACGGATCTTCATGGACGCTCCTCCTGTCATTCGTTGCCCCGCGCGGCGCGCGGGGCGGCTCTGGGTAGGTTGGATGCCTCCTGGCAGTCACCTGACCGGACTGCCAGCGGCGCGCGTATCGTAACCACCGACCCCCTCGTGTCAAGCGAGCGGGCCGTTCCTGGATGTGCTCGTCCCAACTGGGCTTTTCGCGCACGGCTGGCAATCCACACGACCGACTGCTCGCCGCGGGCTGGCAGTCCACGCCTCCGGCTGCTCGAACGGCCATGGTAACCGGAAAGTCCTTGCGCAACGGGGGGTTGCGCCGGCCGCGCCCCTTGCGTAGCGTTGAGGGTGTGCCCAGCAGGGTGCCCCGCAGGGAGGGCGGCAAGCGGCCGCAGGCCGTGACGGAGGACGCGAGCGTGAGCGAGAGGATCCTGGTCGGGAAGAGCGCGCACGAGTGGTTCCGCGAGATGGTGGCGGACGTCCTCTCGCAGCGGCGGATCCAGGTGCAGGAGGTGACCGAGTTCTACCTCGTGAACCTCCTCGCCGGCTTCCTCGAGAAGGAGCGGCTCTTCGTGGAGGAGCCGGACGGCACCGTGACCGCCGAGCCGCTCGCGCTCATCCTCCTGCGCGCCCTCGCCTCGGAGCGCCGCGCGCGCGCCGCGCAGCTCAAGCGGCTCGGCGACACGGCGCTCTTCGTCTCCGGCTTCTTCGGCGACTCGCTCGCCCGCTCGCGGGTGGACGTGGACTACTACATCGCGATGGGCGGGCGCGCGTACGGCGCGCTCGCGGAGACCGAGCGCGGGCTCGACGCGCTCTACGAGGAGCTCTCGGAGCGCTTCGGCCAGTTCGTGGACCTCTTCGCCGAGATCGCGGAGCTGTCCGACCTCCGGTCGAACCGGGGGCTGGTCCGGCTCTACGAGCGCTTCCTCCAGACGCGCTCGGAGCGCGTCGCGAGGCGCCTGCGCGACCGCGGCGTCGCGCTCTTCTCCGGGCCGGGCGCGCCGAAGGGTGGGGTCAAGCAGTGAGCCCGGCGGCCGGCGCGCGCCGCACGCTCGCGTTCCTCCAGCGCGAGCTCGAGGCGATCTACGGCGTCGAGGCGCCGCGCGTGCAGGAGTTCCTCGTGGGCGGCGACGCCGCCCGGGCCGCGGGCCGCGCGCCGCGGGCGCCGGAGGAGCTGCTCGTCCTCGAGGAGGAGGACGGCGTCTCGGTCGGGCTCTACCTCGACGATCGCGTCGTCGCGGCCGCCGCCGGCGCGGATCCGCACGATCGCCGGCCGCGGCTCACCGCGCGCGGCGCGCTCGGCGGCGTGGCCTGCGCGGCGGAGGGCGTCTCGCACTTCGTGTACCTCGCGACGCGCGCCGCCGAGGGCCGGCCGGTGTCGCTCCTCGAGCTCGAGGTGCAGGCCGAGGTGGACAAGTTCGCGCTGCTCCTCCTCCACCTCTGGCGGCGCGGCCTGCGGCGGATGAGCGGCGCCCTGCGCCGGCGCCTCTTCGAGCGGGTCCGCTACCACGCGTGGCTCGCCGCGGACGAGCTGCACCGCTACCGGGAGGCGAACCGCCTCGGCGGCGGCTACGCGCGCTGGCTCGAGTGCCGGTACGTGCAGGACGCTGACATCGAGGGGCTCCTGCGCGAGCTGCGCCGGACCTACCGGCGCGCGGGAGGCGACAAGATCGCGTACCTCGGGACGCGGACCGTGCAGTAGCTCCGCGGCCCAAACGAAAGGGCGCGCCACCTGGGCGCGCCCTCGACCGTCGCTGGCTGCGGACGAGCCTACCTGAGCGTCCGCGTCTGCCCCGCCGGGATCGTCGCCTTCTCCTTGTCGAACTTCCCGGCGAGCGCCTCCTTCACGGAGCGGTCGAACCGGACCTTGCCGGTGGCGATCTCGCGGAGCGACAGGACGGGCGGCTTGTTCTTCTGGTTCGCCAGGAGCGGCCGCGCGCCCGCCATGAGCTGGCGCGTCCGCTTCGTCGCGAGGAGCACGAGCGCGAAGCGGTTGTCCACCATGGGGAGGCAGTCTTCGACGGTGACGCGAGCCATGTGACCTTCCTTGCTGGGAGCCGCGGCGCACGGAGTCCGGCCGCCGCGAACGCCGGAACATATTCGGACGGGGGCCGGGAATCAACAACCCGCTGCCGCGGGCGGGCGGGCCCTCGACCGGGGGGTCCCCGCGCGGCGCGCGGCGCTCAGCCCTTCCAGAAGTCGCCCGCGCCCGCCCGGTCCTTCCGGAGGTCGTGGCCGGGGTCGAGCTTCACGAACGTGCACATCTCGTTCAGGCGCGAGTAGATGCGATCGCCCACCCGCTTCGGGAGGGTCATCGACTCCGCGTCGCGGCCGAAGTCCTGCGAGCGCGTGTTGAAGCGCGACCCCGGGTGCTCCTTCACCGGGCTCTCGCGCTCCTCGAGGAAGTAGTTCGTCGCGAAGAGCGTCGCGAGGCCGGAGTTGAAGCGGCGGCTGATGAGCTCGTCCAGCATCGAGCGCTCCCACTCGGTGCCGCGCTCCTTGCCGAGCTCGTCGATCGCGAGCACCGGCACGTAGAGGAGCGGCTTCAGGATCTCCATGTGGCTGCGGTTCTCGGAGAAGCCGGCCTTCATGTCCGAGAGGAGCAGGATGAACTCGACGTAGCGGCTCGCGATGCTCTTCTCGAGGGCGAGCCAGCGCAGCGTCGCGGCGAGGAGGTGCGTCTTCCCGGCGCCGGGTCGGCCGTAGAGGAGGAAGCCCTTCGTCGGCGCGTCCTTGCGGAACTTGCGCGCGAAGTCCTCCGCGACCGTCTTCGCCTTCGCGTGGTCGGGCGACCAGCCCTTGAAGGAGTCGAACGACGCCTTGGCGATCGCGGGCGGGATCCCGATCTGGTTGAAGATCCTGAGCCGCTCGTCGAGGTGGCGGCAGGCGCACGGCTGCGCGATGGTCGAGCCGCCCGAAGGCACGAGCAGGTACCCGCTCCCGGCGCAGCGCGGGCAGGTGCTCTGGCACGTGCAGCGGCGCGCCTCGGCGGCGTGGCCGAGGCGCTGCTCGACGACGTACCCGGCACCCCCGCACTCGGGGCACGCGCTTTCGTCGGGCGGGGGCATCGGGGGGCGGAGTCTACACGGATCCGCGCAGGCAGGTCAGCCCGGCCGATCGGGCCGCGTCGGCGAGGTGGGCGCGCAGCGTCTCCCGGTACGCGCGCGGACTCGCGCCGCGCGGGCGCGGGCCGGAGAGGAGGCGGACGCGCGGGCCCAGCGCGCGGCGCTCCGGCGCGGGGAGCCCGCCGAGCCACGCGGCGAGGATGCGCGCGTCGGCCTCGGCGAGCGCCGCCTCGACGCGCTCG
>DASVZX010000359.1:0-24847 GCA_036391435.1 Anaeromyxobacter sp.
GGCCGCCGGCGCCGCCGCCGGCGGGGGGGCCGCAGGCGCCGCCGCCGCGGCGGGCAGGACGCCGCCGAGGGCGGGACGCCCGCGCCCTGACCGCGGCATGGAACCGGCGCGCCGACCGCGGTTCGGGTAGAATCCCGCCGCGCCGTTGACCGCTCCGGATCGATCCCGGTAGAACGCGCCCCGACCATGCCCGCCGAGAAACCGCGAACGAAGCCGGCCTACAAGCGCATCCTCCTCAAGCTCTCGGGCGAGGCGCTGATGGGCGACGGGAAGTACGGCATCTCGCCCAAGACGCTCACCGCCATCGCGCAGGACGTGAAGGACGTCGTCGAGCTCGGGGTGGAGGTCGCGCTCACGATCGGCGGCGGCAACATCTTCCGCGGCGTCTCGGGCGCGACGGAGGGGATGGACCGCTCCTCGGCCGACTACATGGGCATGCTCGCCACCGTGATCAACGCGATGGCCCTGCAGGACGCCCTCGAGAAGCTCGGCGTCCCCACCCGCGTCCAGTCCGCGATCGAGATGCACCAGGTCGCGGAGCCCTACATCCGCCGCCGCGCGATGCGCCACCTCGAGAAGGGGCGCGTCGTCATCTTCGCCGCCGGCACCGGCAACCCCTACTTCACGACCGACACCGCCGCGTCGCTCCGCGCCATGGAGATCAAGGCGACGGTGCTCCTCAAGGCCACCAAGGTGGACGGCGTCTACAGCGACGACCCGAAGAAGAACGCGAGCGCGACGAAGTTCAAGCAGCTCTCGTACATCGACGTCCTGAAGAAGAACCTGAAGGTGATGGACTCCACCGCCATCAGCCTCTGCATGGACAACGATCTCCCGATCATCGTCTTCGACAGCACCCAGCGCGGGAACGTGCGGCGGGTGGTGTGCGGGGAGGAGATCGGCACGGTCGTGGGTCGCGCGGGCAGCCGCGCGCGCTCCGACGACTGACCCGGGGAGGGGCCATGAGCCTCGCGGACGACATCCTGAAGGACCTGCACGACGGGATCGCGAAGACCCTCGACGACCTGCGGCGCGAGCTGTCGAACGTGCGCACCGGCCGCGCGAACCTGCACCTGCTCGACGGCGTGCGGGTCGACTACTACGGGACGGCGACGCCGCTCAACCAGGTCTCGACGCTCTCGGTCCCCGAGGCGCGGATGATCGTGGTGAAGCCCTGGGAGAAGAACATGATCCCGCCGATCGAGAAGGCGATCCGGGACGCCAACCTGGGCCTGAACCCGCAGTCGGACAAGGACCTCGTCCGCGTGCCGATCCCGCCGCTCACCGAGGAGCGCCGGAAGGACATCGTGAAGCAGGTGAAGGGGAAGGGCGAGGACCACAAGATCGCCATCCGCAACCACCGCCGCGACGCGAAGGAGCTCATCGAGGCGGGCGAGAAGGACGGCGACATCGCCGGGGACGAGACGAAGAAGGCCCTCGACAAGATGCAGAAGGAGACGGACGAGGGCATCAAGAAGATCGACGAGATCGTCGCCGCGAAGGAGAAGGAAGTGATGCAGGTCTGAGGGCCGGACCGGGCCGCCGTGCTCCGCCTCGAGCTCTCCCGCGTCGCGCTCCTCCTCGGGCCCCTCCTCGCGATCGGCTTCCTCGCCGGCGTCGTGCGCGCGCTCGCGCAGCGCCCCGGCGTCTCGCCGGACCGCCGCCGGCGGCTCGAGATCGTGTGGGTGCTGATGCTGCTCGTCGGCGCGCCGATCTGGCTCGTGCTCGCGGTCGTGATCGGCGTCTGGTGAGCGCCGCCCTCAGAAGGGCGCGACCATCCCGGCGAGCGCGAGCAGCCACGCCGTGTGGGCGATCCCGGAGAGCATCGCCAGCCGGCGCGCGGAAGGATCGTCCGCGGGGACCGGCGCGCCCGCCCGGATCCGCTCGAGCAGGCCGCGCCAGGTCCGGCGCAGCCCGGCGAGCAGCCCGAGCCGCGCGAGCGCGAGGACGATCCCGATCGAGATCCCCACGGGCGGCCGGGCCATGTGGTCGTTCCACAGGAGCAGCGCGCCCGTGACGAGGGTCGCGATCCCGGCGACCGCGTCGAGGCCGAGCGCCGGGCGGATCCGCGCGGCGAGCGCGTCCACGTGGGGCCGGCCCAGGGCGAGGGTGCGCCGCACGTCGCCCGCGACCCAGAGCGCGGCGCCGATCCACGTCGAGATCGAGAGGACGTGGAGGAACACGAGGAGGGAGTGGAGCGCCGTCATGAGCGGACTGTACGACGGACCGTCCGCGGCGCGACGTCCCGTTCAGGTCGGGGGGCGGTCACCCTCGGTGTCGGGGCGACGCGCTGCGTGCTGGCGATGCCCCGCTCGCCGCGGGATGATGCCGGAAGCCGAGCGGCCGGCGCGCGCCGGCCCCGGAGGCCCCCATGGAGTCCCTCGCGACGACCCTCGCGCCCGCGCCGGCCCCCGCGCCCCGCCCGTTCTCGCCGGGCGCCGTCATCGGGCGCAGCTTCTCGACCTGGTTCGCCAACCTCGTGCCGTTCTCGATCGTGACGCTCACGGTGAACCTCCCCGTGTTCCTGCTCGCCGCGCTCGCGCCGGACGAGGAGCGCCCGGAGCTCGACCGCTTGCAGATGTTCGTCTCGTCGCTCGCCGACCTCATCGTGATCGGCGCCCTCACCCACGGCGTCCTCCAGGCGCTGAACGGGACCGCCGCGCCGCTCGGCGCGCTGTTCCGGAGGGGGTTCACCCGGTGGGGACCGGTCGCGCGCGTCTCGATCGCGTACGCGCTGCTCGTGTTCCTGGGGCTCGGGCTCCTGGTGGTGCCCGGCGTGATCGCCGCCTGCGTCTGGTACGTCGCGATCCCCGCCGTCGTGGTGGAGGACCGGGGCGCGTTCGCCGCGCTCGCCCGGAGCCGCGCGCTGACGAAGGGGAGCCGCTGGGCGGTCCTCGTCGTCGCCCTCGTCGTGTTCGCCGTCACGGTGGCGACCGGAGCCGCGTCGGCGGCGGTCGGGACGTTCGCGCCGGCGCTGCCGCACCCGGTCGCCCCGCTCCTCGCGACGGCGATCGGCGCCCTCGTGACGCCGCTCGGCGCGTGCGCCGCCGCGGTCGCCTACCACGATCTGCGCGTCGCGAAGGAGGGCGTGGACACGGCGGCGCTCGTGAAGGTGTTCGAGTAGGCGCGGCCGAGGCTCAGTACCGCCACCCCTGCGCGATCGGCAGCCGTCGCCCCTCGCCGAACGCCTTCTCCGAGATCTTGAGCACCGGCGCCGCCTGGCGGCGCTTGTACTCGCTCCCGAGCACCATCTTGAGCACGCGGCGCACGAGCTCGACCGGGTGCCCGCGCGCGACGATCGCCTCGAGCGGCAGCCGCTCCTCGACGTACGCGTGCAGGATGTCGTCGAGGACGTCGTAGGGGGGGAGCGTGTCCTGGTCGGTCTGGTCGGGCCGGAGCTCGGCCGAGGGCGGCTTCGTGAACGTCCGCTCGGGGATGAGCGCGCGCCCGGCCCGCGCGTTCGCCGCGCGCGCCACCCGGTACACGAGCGTCTTCGGGACGTCGCCGATGACGGCGAGCCCGCCCGCCATGTCGCCGTAGAGCGTGCAGTAGCCGACGGCGAGCTCGCTCTTGTTCCCGGTGGTGAGGACGAGCGCGCCGGTGTCGTTCGAGAGGGCCATCAGGATCTGCCCGCGGACACGCGCCTGGACGTTCTGGTCGGCGAGGTCGCAGAGGGGCCGCCCCTGGGCCTCCCGGAGCTGCCGCTCGAACGCCGCGTGCATCGGCTCGATCGCGATCTCCATGAACCGGATCCCGAGCGAGGCGGCGAGCGCCGCCGCGTCCTCGCGCGAGTGCGAGGAGCTGTAGCGCGAGGGCATCGCGACGCCGAGGACGTTCTCCCGCCCGAGGGCCTCGGCCGCGATGCAGGCGGTGAGCGCCGAGTCGATCCCGCCGGAGAGTCCGACGACGGCGCTCCGGAAGCCGCACTTGCGGACGTAGTCGCGCACGCCCACCCCGAGCGCGGTGAGCACCTCGTCGGCGACCGGGTCCGCCGGCGCGGCCGGCGCGGGCGCCAGGGGGGCGCCGTCGAGGGAGAGGACCTCGGCGCGCCCGCCGTCCGGGTCGGCGAGGACGAGCGCCTCCACGAAGAGCGGCGCCCGGGCCAGGACCGCGCCGTCGGCGCCGACGAGCATCGAGCCGCCGTCGAAGAGGAGGGCGTCGTTCCCGCCCACCTGGTTCACGTACGCGATCGGCGCGCCGTGCGACCGCGCGCTCGCCGAGAGCATCCGCTCGCGGAGCGCGGGCTTCCCCACGGCGTAGGGCGACGCGGACACGTTCACGACGAGGCCCGCCCCCTCGCGGGCGAGCTCGGCGATCGGATCGCGGGCGTAGCGCGGCCGGTCCCAGAACCGCTTGTCGTTCCAGACGTCCTCGCAGATCGAGAGCCCGAGCCGCACGCCGAAGGGCGGCGCGTCGGCCGCGGTCGAGCGCTCCGCCGGGAGGAAGTAGCGGGTCTCGTCGAAGACGTCGTAGGTCGGCAGGAGCGACTTGCGCCCCACCGCGGCGACCCGGCCGCCGGCGATGAGCGCGGCGGCGTTGTACACCGAGGGCGGCGGCGCGCCCGGCGCGGCCTCCGGGAAGCCCACCACCACCGCGGCGCCGCGCGACCACGCGGCGGGCGCGGCGAGCTCGGCGAGCGTCCGGGCGGCGCGGTCGAGGAACTCGGGGAAGTCGAGCAGGTCGCGGGGCGGGTAGCCGCACAGCGCCAGCTCGGGGAAGACGACGAGCGTCGCGCCGGCCGCGCGGGCGCGCTCGGTGGCGGCGCGGATGCGCGCCGCGTTGCCCGCGAGGTCGCCGACCGTGGGGTCGATCTGCGCGAGCGCGATGCGTCCGGTCGGAGCCACGCGGAAGGATGGTACATTAACGACCTCCATGGCGCGCCGCATTCTCCTCGCCGACGACGCCTCGCCCGTCGCGGACGCGCTCCGCCGCGACCTCAAGGACCGCGGCTTCGCCGTGGACCTCGTGCCGCCCGCCGAGGCGTCGCGCCGCGCCGCGCCCGGACGGTACGGCGCCGCGCTCGTGGGCGGCACCGCGCGGGGCGGCGTCGTCGCGGCGCTGAAGGGCGCCGATCCTCACCTGCCGGTCGTCGCGATCTTCCTCGACCGCAAGGAGGCGGCGGCGAGCCCCGACGCGCGGCACGCCGACGGCGTCCTCGTCGCGCCGCTCACCGCGTCGAGCGTCGTCGCGATCTGCGACCTCTCGGTCCGCGTGCGCGACCTCTCCGCGCGGGTGTCCGACCTGGAGGGGCGGGCCTCCCGGCACGCCGGCCCCGACCTCGCGCTCCTGAAGCGGCTCCTCCTCGCCGAGGTGAAGCGCTCGCGGCGCTACGGCCACCCCCTCTCGCTCGCCCTCGTCGCGATCGACGGCTGGGACGAGCGCGCCCCGAGGCTGTCCGCCCGCGCCCGCACGGCCGCGCTCGCCGGCGTCCTCGGCGTCGTGACCGCGTCGCTGCGCGACCTCGACGTCGCCGTGCCGTTCTCGCGCGAGCGGATCGTCGTCGTGATGCCGCACACCCGGGCGGACGGCGCGCTCCGCGTCGCGCGGCGGCTCTGCACGAGGGTGCGGGAGCACCGCGGGCAGCCGGGGCGCGCGCGCGTCACCGCGAGCGTCGGCGTCGCGGCCCACGACGGCGACGGCACCGTCTCGTTCGCCGGCCTCGTGAAGCGGGCGGGGGACGCCCTCGCGAGGGCGCGCGCCCAGGGCGGGGATCGCGCCGAGCAGGCCGACCCGCCGAGGAAGCGGGATCGCATCTCGATCGGATAGGGGCCGGGCGGCCGCCGCGCGCCTAGGTTCCGGGAGCGATGCTCCGCGCCGCCCGCGCGTTCCTCCCGGTCCTCCTCGCCGCCGCCTCGTTGCCCGCCGAGAGCGCCCGGGCTGCCCCCGCCGCGCGGCGCGACCGGCCGGCCTCGCAGGAGCGTTACGCCGACGCGCTCGCCGCGATGAACGCCGCCGCGCGCGCGCGGGAGTCGAGGCCCGCGGCGGCGTACGTCTACTGCCTGCGGGCGACCGCGGTGTACGAGCGCCTGTCGTACGGCCGCGGCGGGAAGCTGCGGCGCGAGTACGTGACCAAGGTCCGGCACGGGACCGGCTTCGCGTACCGCAGGCGCGGCGACGAGTGGCTCCTCGCCACGAACCACCACGTGATCGAGTTCCCGGAGGTGACCGGCGACGGCGCGGACCTCGACGGCGTGCCGGCGGGCGCGCGCCGCGTGCGCCAGGACGTGCGGATCGTCGCGAGCGAGGCCGAGCCGGACCGGCCCGACCAGCCGGCGCTCGCGGTCGTCGTCGAGGACGAGGCGCTCGACATCGCCGTGCTCGCCTCGCCAACGCCGCTCACGCTCATCCCCTACCGGCTCGGCCGCTCCGCCGACCTGCGGGTCGGCAACGCCGTCCTCGTCCGCGGCTACCCGCTCGGCGCGTTCCCCGCCGCGAACGCGGGCCGCGTCATCGGCGTCGGGCAGCGCGATCTCGAGCGGGGCTGGGACCACGAGGACTTCGCGGTGGACGCGCTGCTCAACCTCGGCAGCTCGGGGAGCCCGGTCCTCGCCGTCGCGAGCGACACGGGCGAGCCGGAGGTCGTCGGCGTGTACCACGCGGGCTACAAGGGCGCGCAGGGCCTGAACGTGGTCATCGCGATCGACGGCCTGCGGCCGCTCCTCGAGGGGCTGAAGGCGCGCCCGCGATCGCCCGAGGCGCGCGTCACCGGCGCGGCGCCGGCCGACGCGCGGCGCGCGCTCGCGAGGGGCCCGATCGTGATGCCGTTCGGCGGGCGGGCGGTGCGCGTCGAGCGCGACGGCGACGCCGTCCGGTTCGGCCTGCTCGATCCGGCGTTCCCGCTCACCGAGCGCGTCGAGGTGTCGATCGTCGATCGCGGCGCGCCGGCGAGCGGCCGCGCCGCGGAGCTGCGCGACGCGCTGTGGGAGCAGCTCGGGCTCGTGCTCCGCTACCGGGCCGCGGACGCCGGGGAGGACCGCGCCTCGGGGCCGTGGCTCCGGTCGCGGATCGCGGCGGGGCTGCGGGAGCGCGAGGGCGATCAGGAGGAGCTCGTGTCCGCGGTCCGGGCGGGGGCGGACGGGCTCGCGCCTGTCACGATGGGTGAACGCGATCCGGCGGCCCGCATGCCCGCCGAGGACCCGCGCCGGCCCTCCGCGAGGACCCCGATCCTCGTCATCGGCGCGAGGTGACGGGTCCGCCCGTTCGGGGGACGAGCCCGTGTACCCATCAGGGTTTTGGTACCCACACGTGACGCCCCGTTCGGGAATCACTCGTGAAAAATTCAGTTTACTCAGGGGCTTGGGAAAAAGGGTCGGTGGGGGGGTGGCAACCGAGCGGGTCGGTATTAACGTCCCTTTCGCCGGTGACGGCCAACCAAGCAGGGGCGTGTGGAGCTAGCCCCGGCCCCGAAGGGACGCCCGAACCGGACAACGCAGCTGCCCCCACGGGGGCGCAAATCCGGGGAAAAGAGAATGGCCCAGATCGACATCGAGATCCTCACGCCGTTCGCCGCCAAGTTCATGGAGGGAACGACGCTCACGCCCGCCGAGCGCGCCGAGGTGCTTCGGATCGCCCAGGGCTTCGCGTGCAAGGACTCCGCGGCCGCCGCCGGCGTCTCGCCGGAGACGATCCGCGCTCGGCGCAAGCGGATCTACCGGAAGCTGGACGTCCCCGGCTCGGGCGAGCTGCTCGCGTCCCTGCTCTCGCTCTCGCTCAAGATGCTCGCGAAGGGCGAGCGCATCGAGCCGCGCCCGGTCGTCCCCACGCAGCCGACGCAGAGCGCCACCTCCGCGGTCGTCGCGCGGTAGGCCGCACCCTCTTCCGGGCGAGGCACGTTTCCCGTCGCGGGACGTGCCCGCCCGCTCCTGCGGCCGGCGCGCCCTCGCCGCGCGGAGCTTCGCGCACGTCCTAGCGAGCGGCCTGCCAGCGCTCGATCCGCTCCGCCACCTTCGCCGGCGTGAAGCCGTAGGACTCCGCGAGGGCCTTCTCCGGCGCGCTCGCGCCGAACCGGTCGATGCCGATCACGAGCCCGGTCCGGCCAGCGAGCTTCCACCACTCGAGCCCCCGCGCCGCCTCGACGACGGCGACCGGCAGCGCCGGCGGGACGATCGCGTCCTGCACCGCCTCGGGCTGCGCCTCGAAGCACTCCAGGCACGGCATCGAGACGAGCCGGCCGACGATCCCCTTCTTCGCGAGCAGGTCGAGGGCGGCCTGCGCGAGCGGCACCTCCGAGCCGGTGGCGACCACCGTGAAGCGCGCGCCCGCCGGGGCGGAGACGACGTAGGCGCCGCGCAGGGCCGTCGCGGCGTCGAGCGGCGCGTCGCGCCTCACCGGCGCGAGCTTCTGGCGCGTCAGCACGAGCGCGGTGGGGCCGTCGCGCCGCTGGAGCGCGTGCGCCCAGCCGGCGGCGACCTCCTCGCCGTCGCACGGCCGGACGACGTGGAGGTTCGGGATCGCCCGGAGCGCGGTGAGGTGCTCGACGGGCTGGTGGGTCGGGCCGTCCTCGCCGAGGAAGATCGAGTCGTGCGTCCACACGTCGACGACCTGCAGGCCGGCGAGCGCCGAGATCCGGACCGCCGGCCGCATGTAGTCGGCGAACTGGAGGAACGTGCCGGTGAACGGGATGAAGAGGCCGTCGTAGGCGAGCCCGTTCGCGATCGCGCCCATGGCGTGCTCGCGGATGCCGAAGTGGACGTTGCGCCCCTCCGGCGTCTGCGGCGAGAAGGAGCCGCCGCCCTTGACGTCGGTGAGGTTCGACTCGGCGAGGTCCGCGGAGCCGCCCACGAGCGACGGCACGAGCGGCGCGATCCGCTGGAGGGTCGCCGCCGAGAGCTTGCGGGTCGCGTCGGCGCCCGCGGCGCCGTCGAGGAGGCGCTCGGCGATCCGCTCCGGCACCCAGCGCTCGGCGTGGACGTCGAGGAGCGCCGCCGGGTTCGGGTTCGCCGCGCGCCAGGCCTCCTCCCGCGCGCGGGCGGCGGCGGCGCCCTCCGCCTTCTCCGCCTGGACCTCGCGCCAGAAGGCGCGCACGTCGTCCGGGACGAGGAACCGCGCGTCCTCGGGCCAGCCGAGGCTCCGCTTCGTCGCCCGGAGCTCGTCCTCGCCAAGCGGCGCGCCGTGCACCGACGACTTCCCCGCCTTCGCGGGCGAGCCGTAGCCGATCGTGGTCCGGACCCGCACGAGCGACGGCCGCCCGGTCTCGGCCTTCGCGAGCTCGATGGCGCGGTGGATGGCCTCGTGATCGCGGCCGTCCACGGACTGCACCTGCCAGCCGTAGCCCTCGAACCGCCGCGTCACGTCCTCGCCGCTGAAGGCGATGGCGGTCGTGCCGTCGATGGTGATCCGGTTGTCGTCGTAGAGGTAGACGAGCCGCCCGAGCCTGTTGTGCCCCGCGAAGCTCGCCGCCTCCGCCGCGACGCCCTCCATGAGGTCGCCGTCCGAGACGATGGCGTAGGTGAAGACGTCGTCGAGCGGGCTGCCGGGGCCGAGCTTCGCCCGCAGCATCGCGTGGCCCATCGCCATGCCGACGCCGTTCGCGAACCCCTGGCCGAGCGGGCCGCTCGTGATCTCGACGCCGGGCAGGTGCCCGAACTCCGGGTGGCCCGGCGTCCGCGAGCCGAGCTGGCGGAACCGCTTCAGGTCGTCGAGCGTGCAGTCGAAGCCGGCGAGGTGGAGGAGGGAGTAGAGCAGCATCGACCCGTGGCCGGCGGAGAGCAGGAAGCGGTCGCGCCCGATCCAGCGCGGCGCCTTCGGGTCGAAGCGGAGGTGGCGCGTCCAGAGGACGAAGGCCATGTCGGCGGCGCCCATGGGCATGCCGGGGTGGCCGCTGTTCGCCTGCTGGACGCCGTCGGCGGCGAGCAGGCGGATCGTGTTCACGGCCTTCTCGACGAGGTCAGGGGACGCGGTCGGCAAGGGGGGCTCCTCGGGTGGGCGCGGCTGGGGCGGGAAGATCGCCCACCGCAGCGGGGAGATCAAGGCCGGGCGCGGCGCCCGGGCGTCACCACCCGTCGTCCGCGCGCCACCACGGCACGACGAGCACGACGACGACCAGGATCGCGCCGAGCAGCGCGAGCGGGTGGCCCGCGCGTCCGAGGGCGACGAGGCCGCCGACGAGCGCGACGGCGGCCCCGATCGCCGCCACCTGCCAGCGCCAGTCCGGGAGCGCGGCCAGGAGCCGCCAGCCGAGCGGCGGGCCGCCGGAGCCGGACGGTTGCCCACCGCCGCCGAGCCCCTCGTCCGTCCCGAGCCGGAGCCGCTCGCGGCGTCCGACCTCGCGCGCGAGCTCCTCGCCCATGGCCCGGCGCGACGCGGCGAGCTCGCCCTCCGCACGCGCCGCGAGCGCCTGCCGCTCCGCCCCGGCCGCGGCCTCGCGCGCCGTCTCCTCCTGCCGCCGCGCCCAGAGCCGCTCGTTGAACTCGCGCTGCGGCTCGGTGTCGAGGCTCGCGCCGCAGCCCGAGCACGCGGTCGCGAACACGCCGTGGTCCATCCCGCACCGCATGCAGCGCGTGAACGGCCGGTCCGCGGCGCCCGTCTCGACGAGCTCGATCCGCGGCTCCGGGTCCGGTCCGAAGCGGCCCAGGTCCGCGCCGGACGCGCGCGGGGCGCCCGTCGTCCGCCCCGGCCGCTCGATGTCCTCGAACCGGTCGGCGGTCCCGGGGCTCGGCTCGGCGTCGCCGGGCCCCTCCGACCGGGGTCGCTCGATGCGGAGGAAGCGGCGTAGGCGCGACATGGCTAGCCGCGGGGCGCGGCGGGGACGGGCTCGGGGGCGGTCCGGGAGGCGGCGCGGGTGCGCGTCCGCGCCCAGTCGCGGAGCCGCTCGATCTCCTCGCGCATCGTCGTCGAGAGCGGGAGCGACTCGGACACCGTGCGAGCGAGGTGGGCCTGCGAGAGCTCCGTCCCGTCCGCGAACGCGTCGTAGAGGCCGGAGATCACCGCCTGCTCGAGCTCCGACCCGGAGAAGCCCTCGGTCCGGCGGGCGAGCGCGTCGAGGTCGTAGGCGGCGGGGTCGCGGCCGCGCCTGCGGACGTGGATCTCGAGGATCTCGCGGCGCTCGGGGAGGGCCGGCAGGTCGATGAAGAAGATCTCGTCGAACCGCCCCTTGCGCAGCAGCTCCGGCGGGAGCAGCTCGATCCGGTTCGCGGTCGCGACGACGAACACGGGCGCGGTCTTCTCCTGGAGCCAGGTGAGGAGCGTGCCCGCGACGCGCGCCGTGACGCCGCCGTCCGTCGTGCCCGACGACTGGATCCCGGCGAGCCCCTTCTCGATCTCGTCGATCCAGAGCACGACCGGCGCCACGCTCTCGGCCACCTGGATCGCGCGCCGGAGGTTCTCCTCGGAGGAGCCGACGAGCCCGCTGAAGATCCGGCCCATGTCGAGCCGCAGGAGCGGCAGCCCCCACTGCGCGGCGATCGCCTTCGCGGTGAGGCTCTTGCCGCAGCCCTGGACGCC
This sequence comes from Anaeromyxobacter sp., assembly GCA_036391435.1. Lineage (GTDB taxonomy): Bacteria > Myxococcota > Myxococcia > Myxococcales > Anaeromyxobacteraceae > Anaeromyxobacter. The sequence goes on from DASVZX010000359.1 coordinate 11,443, forward strand.
GAGGAGGAGCAGCCCCTTCGGCTCCGGCAGGCCGAACCGCCGGGCCGCCTCGGAGAACGCCGCGCCGCGCCGGGCGAGCCAGGTCTTGAGCGCGTCGAGCCCGCCCACGTTCGCGAGCCGCTCCTCGGTCGGGTAGTACTCGAGGAGCCCGCTCTTGCGGATGACCTGGCGCTTCTCGTCGAGGACGAGCGCGACGTCGTCCTTCGAGAGCCTCCCGTCGCGGGCGATCGCCTTCGCGAACGCGTTCTCGGCCTCGGCGAGCGTGAGGCCCTGGGCGGCCTTGATGAGGTGGTCCGCGTCGTCCTTCGTGAGCTCGACCTTCGCGCGGTTCCCCTGGCGCACGACGCCCACGATCTCCTTGAGGAGCTGGAGGAGGTCCCGGTAGCTCGGGAGCGGCACGTCGAGGACCGAGACCTCCTTCTCGATCTCGGGCGGGATGACGAGCGTCGGCGAGAGGAGGACCACCGTCGTGAAGGTGGACTTGAGCGCGTGGGCGAGCTCGCGGAGCGCCCGCACCACCGCCGGATCCTGGAGGTAGGGGTGAAAGTCCTTCAGGACGACGAGCGACGGCTCGGAGAGCTTCTCGATCGCGGCGAGCGCGGCGAGCGGCTCCTTCGTGCCCTCGAGGCCGGCCGCCATCTTCGAACCGCCCTCGCGCCGGAAGCCCCTCGCGATCGACCAGCCGAGGAGGGCCTTCCCGTGGGTGTTCGCGAGCTCGGCGAGGATCTCCTCGAGCCGCTGCTCCTCCGAGGTGACGAGGTAGACGAGCGGGTACCGGGCCCGGACGAGGACGTCGAGCTCCTGGACGAACCGGGGGGGAGGCGGGAGCGGCGCGTCCGAGGGGCCGGGCATCCGCGCGAGTGTAGCAGGGCCGCGCGCCGGCCACGTCCCCGGACCGCGGCACGCCGCCCCGGAGCCCTCAGCGCCGCCCGAAGACGCGGGCGATCCGCGCCCGGAGCGTCGTCCGGCGGGGCGCCGGCGGCGGCAGGGCGAGCGGGTGGGCGCGCAGGTGCGGGAGCGCCTCGGGGAGCGGGCGGGCGCGGAGCACCTCGAGCTCCCCGCGGATCGCCGCGAGCGCCGCGTCCTTCTGCGCCCAGTAGTGGAGCACGACGTCGTCCGCGGGCGAGACCTTCGCCGCGCGCTCGAGGAGCTGCGAGATGGCCCACTGCTCGTGGATCCAGTACGGCCACTGCGGGTAGACCTCGTCGACGAGCGCGAGCCACTCGTCGACCAGGGCGAAGTGCGACGCGTCGAGCCCGACGGCGCCGGCGTTCCACATGCCGTGCGCGAGGTCCACCGGCCGGCCGCGGAAGGTGACCTTCCGCATGCGCCGGCGGAAGCGGCGGAGCTGCTTCGTCGGGTGCGCGAGGACGTCGTACTCGTGGACGTGGAGCACCGCGCTCCCCGGCCCGATCCGGTCGAACAGCGGGGCGAGCGGCGCGCGGAAGGCGACGTCGGCGTCGACGTACAGGAGCTTCCCGTCGGGGAAGCGGCGGACCACGTCGCGGATCATCTCCGCCTTCAGCCGGTGCACGAAGTCGTGCGGCCCGCGCCAGGCCCGGATCTCCTCGGGGGCGAGGACGCGCACCTGCACCGCGTCGCCGAGCGGCGCGAAGGACGCCGCGTCGTCCGTGTAGACGTGGACGTCGAGCGGGAGCCCCTCGCCCCAGGCGAGCGCCGACCACGCCGCGTAGAGCGCCTGCGCCCTCACGTCCTCGCGCCCGTAGGCCTGCGTCACGACGCGGAGCCGCGGCATGGCCGCGGAACCTACTACGGCGCCTCGAGCCAGGCGAGCCGGAACCCTCCGCCCTCCGCGTCCACGGCCGCGACGGTCCCGGGGCGGACCTCGACCGGCCCGCCCGCCGCGGCCGCGAGCGCGTCCGCGATCTCGGGGTTGTGCCCGACGATCGCCGCGCCCGCGCCGAGCCGGAGCGCGAGCGCGAGGAGCTCGGGGCCCGACGAGGCGCCCGACGCGAGCGCCGGGTCCTCGTCGACGGGGGCGCCGGTCGCGCCGGCGAGGAGGTCGGCCGTCTCCCGGGCCCGGGCGAGGGGCGAGGTCGCGATCCGGGAGAGCGCGAGCCTCGGCGCGAGCGCCCGCGCGTGAGCGGCGAACCGCGCGCGCCCCGCCGGCGTGAGCGGGCGGACGGCATCGCCGCGGGCGTCCTTCGGCGCGGCCTCGCCGTGCCGGACGAGGTAGAGGCGGACGGGGGTCACCCTCCCTCGCCTCCGCTCCGGAGGGCAGGCCCTCCCTCGCCTCCGCTCCGGGGGTCAGGCGGGAGCACCTCGGAGACGAGGAGCGCGACGGGGAAGTCCTCGAACAGCGCCGCGAGCGGGATGGACGGCCCCTCGCGCGTCTGGCCGGTGACGGCGTCGCGCCAGCGGACGGGGAGCCCCGGCGGCAGCGCGAGCGCCCCCTCCCAGCGGATCCTCCCCTCGCCCCCCTCGAGCGGGCCGAGGACGAGGCGCGGCACGGCGCAGACGAGGGCGCGCCCCGGGATCCCGCGGACGAAGGCGAAGACGCGCGCGCCGAGCGGCCCGTCCGCCTCGAGCGGCCGGTAGTCGCCCTCGTCGAACAGCCGGCGCTGCTCGCGCCGGAGGTGGAGGGCGGCCCGCAGGAGGAGGAGCTTCGCGCGCCCGTCGCGCAGCCCCTCGGGCGAGGAGAGGCTCCGCGCGAGCGCGGCGCGGGACCGCGGCCCGCCGGCGAGCTGGCGGTCGATCTCCTCGAGCGCGCGGGCGCGGGCGGCGAAGTCCACCGGCCGCCGGTTGTCGGGATCGACGAGGGAGAGGTCCCACGTCTCGCACCCCTGGTACACGTCCGGCACGCCGGGCGCCGCGCACTTCAGCGCGACCTGCGCGAGCGACGAGATCCGGCCCGCCCGGGCGACGCGCGCCGCGAACGCGCCGAGGTCGTCGAGGAACTCCGGGGCGCCGAGGATCGACGCCACGAAGGCGCGGACGCCGCTCTCGTACCCGTCGTCCGGGTTCGTCCAGCTCGTGTGCACCTTCGCCTCGCGGAGCGCCTTCTCCATGTAGCGCTGGATCCGGGCGACGAACTCCGCGTGGGCGGGCGTGCCGGGCGCGAGCCCCTCGTCCGGGAACGCGCCGACGAGCGTCTGGTAGAGGAGCAGCTCGTCGGGCCGGTCGGGCGCGCGGCGCTCCTCGTCCCCGCCGAGGCGCGGGCGGTTCGCGCGCCGCCAGCGCCCGACCGTGGCGCGCCACTCGCGCGGGATCTCGGAGAGCGCGTCGATCCGGACCCGCACGTCCTCGCTGCGCTTCGTGTCGTGGGTGGACGTGGCGGAGAGCGAGCCCGGGAAGCGCTCGCGCCGCTCGGCGAGGAGCGCGTGCACCTCCGCCGGCGCCATCCCGAAGCGGTCCGGCTCCCCCCCGACCTCGTTCAGCGACACGAGCCGGGCGTACGTGTAGAAGGCCGTGTCCTCGACCGCCTTCGCCGTCACCGGGCCGGTGACCTGCTGCAGCTTCAGGGTGAACTCGAGCCACTCGTGCCGCTCGGCCTCGGGGATCCCCTCGGGGTAGCGCTGGAGCACCACGTCCCGGATGAACTCGTAGATCGAGGGATCGAGCACGGGGCTCCGGCGGCGCGCCCGCGCGATCGTGCGCTCGACCATGTCCCGGTCGCGGTCCTCGACCCGTCCCTCGGGCGTGACGTAGGTCCGGTACACCGGGAAGAGCGCCACGTACTCGACGAGCGCGCGGGTGAGCTCGTTCAGCGTGAAGTCGCGCGTGCGGCGGTTCGCCTCCGCGATCCGGGCGAGCCGGTGCGCGAGCACGTTCACCTCGCTCGCCATCGAGGAGGACATCACGAGGCGCTTCTTCTCCGCGGCCATCTCGCGGTACGGCTGGCGGCGCCCGAGGGTGCGCGCCCACAGCGCGTCGAAGCCGCGCTCCGAGGCGGGATCGACGAAGAGGCCGTTCACCGTGGCGAGGAACTCGTATCCGGTCGTGCCGTCGACCTCCCAGGCCTCGGGCATCCGCTCCGGCATGACCAGGATCTTCTCGACGACGACGTAGATCGCCCGCGGCGGCAGCCGGCCCCCCTCGATCGCGGCGAGCACCCGGTCGACGAGCGCCTCTCGCCGCCACGCCCCGAGGGGCGCCCCGCGCGCCGCGGCGCGCGCCGCCGCCCGCCCGGCGAGGTGCGCCGCCTGGAGCCGGCGGAAGTAGGCGGCGGGCGCGTAGAGGCCGTCCGGGTGGTCGATGCGGAGCCCGGTCGCCTTGCCCTCGCGCACGAGGCGCAGCGCGAGCCGGTGCGCCGCCGCGAACACGAACGGCTCCTCCATCCGGATCGCGGCGAGCCCGTTCACGTCGAAGAAGCGGCGGTAGTTGATCTCCTCGCCGGCGACGCGCCAGAAGGCGAGCCGGTAGGCCTGGGCGTCGAGGAGCCGCTGCAGGAGGTCGAAGCTCGCCGGGTCGCCCCGCGTGCCGTTGAACGCCGCGACGTTCTCGTCCACGAACGCGCGGATCCGCGGCGCGCTCCCGAGAAGCGCGGACAGGCGGCGCTTGGCGACCTCCTTCTCCCGCGCCCGGTCGGCGACCGCGCGCGGGGAGGTGTCGACGCGCGGCGCGAGCTTCTCGAGCGACACGGCGATGGACTCGAGCTCCTGGTACGAAAGGTCGGTCGCGCCGAGCTCGCGGCGGAGCTCGTCGAGCCGGTGGCGGAGCACGAGCGGCACCGATCTCGGCTCCACCGGGAAGGCGTGATCGAAGTAGCGGATCGCGAAGGCGCCGTCGTCCCGGACGAGCCGGAGCTCGCCGCGCTCCAGCACGCGCCCGAACTGATCGCCGAGCACCGGCACGAGCACCTTCTGGCCGAGCTCGGCCTTGAGCGGCGTCCAGTCCACGTCGAACGCCGGCGCCCACACCGACGACGGGCCGTTCTCGAGCACGTCGGCCCACCAGGCGTTCCGCGGGCCGATGCCCATGTGGTTCGGGACGAAGTCGAGCAGGATCCCCATCCCGCGATCGGCGCAGGCGCGCGCGAGCCGCTCGTAGGCGGCCTCGCCGCCGAGCTCCGGGTCGAGGCGCCCGTGATCGACGACGTCGTAGCCGTGCGTCGACCCCGGCGCGGACTCCAGCACCGGGGAGAGGTACAGGTCGGTCACCCCGAGCGCGTCGAGGTACGGGACGACCCGCGCCGCGTCGTCGAAGCCGAACTCCGCGTGGAGCTGCAGCCGGTAGGTGGATCCCGGGCGGCGCACGGCGAGCTCGCCGCGCTGCGCCTCGCGGACGAGCTCGGCGACCAGCGCCTCGAGCACGTCGGGTCCGGCCGCCCCGCCGCTGCCGCCCCCTCCCGCGAGCCCCGCCCCCCGGTCCGCCACGCCCCCTCCCGTCACCCGCCGCCGGTCCTCCCCGACGCGGTCGCCAGCGCGCGCAGGCGATCGATCGTGCCGCGGTCGGCGTGGAGCGCCGACAGGTCGCGCGGGATGCGGTAGGTCCAGTTCCGGTCGGTGACCGTGCCCGGGACGTTCACGCGGTCGCGCAGGCCGAGCGCGTCCTGGAAGGGCAGGAGCAGGAGGTCCGACCCGGCGCCGTACACGATCGCGAGCACCGCGTCGCGGACGCCGTCGTCGAAGGGGACGGTGCCCCGCGCCCGGAGGGGCGCGAGCCCGGACAGCGCGAGGAAGGCGGCGCGCTCCTCGCCCGGCATCCCGTCCCACCAGTCCGCGAGCGAGTCGGTGTCGTGCGTGCCCGTCGTCGCCACGGAGACGGCGGGCCACTCCCCCGGCTCGCGGAACGGCTGACCGGGGTCGTGCCAGCGCCGCTCCCAGCGGAGCACGCGGAACCCCGGGACGCCGTTCCGCCCGAGCGAGGCGCGCACGAAGTCGGGGACGGTCCCGAGGTCCTCGGCGATCACGCGGGCGCCCTTCGAGCAGAGCGCGAGGACGCGCTCGCCGTTCCGGGTCTGGGCCTCCTCGCCGGCCGGGATGAACGCGGGCGGCGAGCCGTCGTTCGGGAAGTAGTACGTGCGGTAGAGGCCGACGACGTGGTCGACGCGGTAGAGGTCGTACAGGTCCGCCATCCGGCGGGCCCGCTCGGCGACCCAGGGGTAGCCCTCGCGCTCCATCACGTCCCAGCGGTAGACGGGCAGCCCCCAGTCCTGCCCCGTCGCGCTGAAGGCGTCGGGCGGCACGCCGACCCGCGCGTCGAGCCGGAAGTCGCCCCGCCGCGACCACACGTCGGCGGAGTCGGTCGCCACCATGAAGGGCAGATCGCCGGCGAGCTCGACGCCGGCCCCGTTCGCGGCCCGGCGGGCGGCGTGCCACTGCTCCTCGAGCTGCCACTGCAGCCAGGTGTGGAACAGCACCCGGCCCGAGAGGCGCGCCCGCGCGGCCGCGAGCGCGGCGGGGTCGCGCTCGCGGAGCGGCTCCGGCCAGTCGGTCCAGGAGCGGCCGCCCATCTCGCCGTCGTGGAGCGCGACGAACAGCGCGTAGACGTCGAGCCACCCCGCCTCCTCGCGGGCGAACGCCTCGAGCGCCCGGGCGCGCTCCGAGCGGGCGCGCCACTCGTCGCGCACGAACCGCTCGAACGCGAGGCCGAGCGCGCGCGCCTTCAGCGCCCGCACCTCGTCCCACCGCACGGCGGGGGCCGCCCGGACCGCCTCGAGGATCGCGCGGTCGGCGTCGGGGAGCGCGGCGACGCCGCCCGCCGCGTCGAAGTCCTCGAGCGCCTCGACGCCCACGTACACGGGGTCGATGGCGAAGGCGGAGAGCGCGCCGTACGGGCTCGACTGGCCGCGCGAGGCCTCGTTCACCGGGAGCACCTGCGCGACGGAGAACCCCGCGGCGGCGCACCAGCGCGCCCAGGGCAGCAGGTCCGGGATCTCGCCGACGCCCCAGTCCGAGCCGGAGCGGAGCGAGAACAGCGGGAGGAGGATGCCGGCCTGTCGGGACATGGAGGGGAGGGTGAGGGGCGGTGGCCGTCCCCACAAGTTTTGGGCTTGAGGCCTTCGGGGCCACCGGGATATCAGGACGCACGCCCCGGCGGCATCGCACCTTCCGGGGCCCGACGGATGATCCGCGGCCGCTTCGCGCCCTCTCCCACGGGGCCGCTCCACCTCGGGAACGCGCGGACCGCGCTGCTCTCCTGGCTCGCGGCGCGCGCCGCGGGGGGCGCCTACCTCGTGCGCGTCGAGGATCTGGACGGCCCGCGCGTGCGGCCGGGCATGGAGGACCGGATCCTCTCCGAGCTGCGGTGGCTCGGGCTGGACTGGGACGAGGGGCCGGACGTGGGCGGGCCCGCCGGCCCGTATCGACAGTCCGGGCGCGGGGACGCGTACGCGCGGGCGGTCGCCCGGCTGCGCGCCGAAGGGCGGGCGTACCCGTGCTTCTGCTCGCGCGCGGAGATCGCGGCCGCCAGCCAGGCGCCGCACGGTCCGTCGGACGAGGGGCCGCGATACCCGGGGACCTGCGCGAGCCTCTCTCCGGCGGAGGCCTCGCGGCGCGCCGCGACGCGAGCGCCGGCGTGGCGGCTCCGGGTCCCGCCCGGGCCGGTCGCGTTCGAGGACGGCGTGCACGGGCGCTGCGCGTTCGACGTCGCCGCGACCGTCGGCGACTTCGTCGTGATGCGTGCGGACGGCGTCGCGGCGTACCAGCTCGCGGTGGCGCTCGACGACGCGGCGATGGGCGTGACCGACGTCGTCCGCGGGGACGACCTCCTCCCCTCGACGGCGCGCCAGCTCCTCGTGTACGCGGCGCTCGGGCTCGCCCCGCCCCGCTTCGCGCACGTCCCGCTCGTCGTCGGCGAGGACGGCGAGCGGCTCGCGAAGCGGCACGGCGCCCTCTCGCTCGGCGAGCTGCGGGAGCGCGGCGCTGATCCGCGGGCGGTGGTCGCGCTCCTCGCGGAGCTGTCGGGCATCCCGGCCGGGGCGTCGGCCGCGCCGCGGAACCTCGTCGCGGGGTTCGACCTCGCGCGCGTCCCGCGGACGCCGGCGCGCATCGCGCCGGCCCGCGTGAGGTTGCTCGCTCCCACGTAGGGCGGCGTGCGTCCCCAGCGGACCCTTGCGCCCCTCCGAGGCGACCTCACAGGGGCTGATCCCCTGGCGGAGCGATGACCTTCCCGAGGGCGTGCACACATGGAGCGACGCTCCTGGGGAGGTACCCATGCACGACCCCCGCGCGGAGGGCGATCCCGTCCGCGTCCTGGTCGTAGACGACGACGAGAGGAACCTGCGCGCGATGGCGGCGCTGCTCGCGCGGGTGCCCGCCCAGATCGTCCTCGCGCGCTCCGGCGAGGAGGCGCTCCGGCAGCTCCTCGTCGGCGACTTCGCCGTCATCCTGCTCGACGTCCAGATGCCGGGGATGAGCGGCCTGGAGACGGCCGCCCTGATCCGCGAGCGCGAGCGCACGCGGCGGACCCCCATCATCTTCCTCACCGCGTTCACGCGGACCGAGGCGACGCTCCTCGGCGCGTACCGGCTCGGGGCGGTCGACTTCCTCACGAAGCCCATCCAGCCGGAGGAGGTCCTGCGCGAGAAGGTCGCCTGGTTCGTCGAGGCGCACCGGCAGTCGACCCGGCTCGATCTGGAGCGCGCGCGGGCACGCGCGGCGGAGCTGCGCGAGCACGAGCGGGCCGTGGCCGAGGCGAAGCGGCGGGGCGAGCAGGAGGCGCTGCGCTCCGAGATGCAGCGCCAGCGCGAGCTCGCGGCGCGCCTGAACGCCGCGAACGAGCGGCTCCACGTCATCTCGAGCATCTCGAGCGGGCTCCTCTTCGCCGACGAGCCGTCGCGCGTGCTGCCGCAGCTCTCCGACGTGCTCGCCGCGCGGCTCGGCCTCCACGTGTACCTCCTGCACCACGCGGGTCCCGACGGCGCCCTCGCGCTCGCCGCCCACGGCGGCGTCCCGGAGGACGCCCTCGCGGCGCTCGGCGCGCTGCCCCCGGACCGGACGGTGTCCGCGGTCGCGGCGGCCCGCCGCGAGCCGGTCGTGGTCGAGGACGCCGCGGCGAGCGGCGCCTGGCCGGACCTCGCGCTCCTCCGCGTCTCCGCCGCGGCCTGCTTCCCGATCGTCGCGTCGGAGCGGCTCCTCGGCACCGTGGCGTTCGGTTCGCGAGAGGCGAAGCGGCTCGAGCCCGACCTCATCGCCGCGCTCGAGCTCAGCGCCGGCCACTTCGCCTCGGCGCTCGAGCGGGCCCGCCTCGTCACCGAGCTCACGAGCCGGGCGGCCGATCTCGCGGAGGCGGACCGCCGCAAGGACGAGTTCCTCGCGATGCTCGCGCACGAGCTCAGGAACCCGCTCGCGCCCGTCCTGAGCGGCCTCGAGATCCTCCGCAGGGAGAACGCGCCGGACGCGACGCGCGGGCGCGCGCTCGACGCGGCCGAGCGCCAGGTGCGCCACCTCGCGCGGCTCGTCGACGATCTCGTGGACGTCTCGCGCATCCGGACGGGGAAGGTCGAGCTGCGCCGGGGCGCGGTCGAGCTCTCCCGGATCGTCGAGGACGCGGTGGCGGCGGTCGAGCCGCTCGCCCGCGCACAGGAGCAGGAGCTCACGGTCGAGCTCCCGCAGGGGCCGGTGGTCCTCGACGGCGACGCGGTCCGGCTCACGCAGGTGGTCGAGAACCTCCTCAACAACTCGGCGAAGTACACCGACCCGCGCGGCCACATCGTCCTCACGGCGTCGCTCGACGGCGGCGAGCTCCTGCTGCGCGTCCGCGACGACGGGATCGGCATCGCGGCGGACCTGCTGCCCCGGATCTTCGACACCTTCGTGCAGGGGAAGCAGCCCGCGAGCCGCGCCCGGGGCGGGCTCGGCCTCGGGCTCACGCTCGTGCGGAGCCTCGTCGAGCTGCACGGCGGGACGGTCCGCGCGCACAGCGAGGGGCCGGGCCGGGGGAGCACCTTCGAGGTGCGGCTGCCGGCCAGCGCCGGGAAGCCGGCCGCGCCGTCCGAGCCGGCGCCGCGCCGGAACGGCCACGCCCGCGCCACCCCCCTCAACATCGCCGTGATCGAGGACAACGCCGACATCCGCGACACGGTCCGGGAGCTGCTCGAGCTCTCCGGGCACCGGGTCTGCGAGGCGGCCGACGGCATCGCCGGGGTGTCGCTGCTGCTCTCGGAGCGCCCCGACGTGGCCCTCGTCGACATCGGGCTCCCCGGGCTCGACGGCTACGAGCTGGCGCGCCAGGTGCGCGGCGCCTGCGCCACGCGCCTCGTCGCGCTCACCGGCTACGGCGGTCAGGGGGACCGCGAGCGCGCTACGGGGGCGGGCTTCGACGCGCACCTCGTGAAGCCGATCGAGTTCGAGGAGCTGCAGGCCGTGATCGAGCGGCTCGCCGCGCCGCGCCCCCCCCCGACTCCGACCGAAGGAGCCCAGCCATGCCAGAGCACGTGACCCCAGAGCAGATCGACGCGACGCAGCTCCTCGAGGCCCTCCACGCGATCCGCAGCGGCGACTTCGGCGTGCGGATGCCGCTCGACCGCACCGGCCTCGCCGGCAAGATCGCGGACGAGCTGAACGCCATCGCCGAGCTCGGGGCGGGGCTCTCGGCCGAGATCGCGCGGGTCGCGACGGCGGTCGGGAAGGAGGGGCGCACGGACGAGCGGGGCGCCCTGGACGGCGCGCGCGGTGCGTGGGCCGCCTGCATCCGCTCGGTGAACGACCTCGTCGCCGAGACGGCGGCGCCCTCCGCGGAGGTGACGCGGGTCATCGGCGCGATCGCCGCGGGGGATCTCACGAAGCGGATGGAGTTCGAGATCGACGGGCGGCCGCTCAAGGGCGCGTACCTGCGCAAGGCGACGCTCGTCAACTCCATGGTGGACCAGCTCGCCTCGTTCTCGGGGGAGGTGTCGCGCGTCGCGCGCGAGGTCGGCATGGAGGGGAAGCTCGGCGGCCAGGCGCTCTTCGCCGGCGCGGGCACGTGGCGGGACCTCACCGAGAGCGTGAACCTCATGGCGTCGAACCTCACCGCCCAGGTCCGCGACATCGCGAAGGTGACGACGGCGGTCGCGACCGGCGACCTCTCGAAGAAGATCACCGTCGACGTGAAGGGCGAGATCCTCGAGCTCAAGAACACGATGAACGCGATGGTCGACCAGCTCCGGTCGTTCGCGTCCGAGGTGACGCGCGTCGCGCGCGAGGTCGGCACGGAGGGGAAGCTCGGCGGCCAGGCGCTCGTGGAGGGCGTCGCCGGCACGTGGAAGGACCTCACCGACACCGTGAACTCGATGGCGTCGGGCCTCACCGCGCAGGTCCGCGACATCGCGAAGGTCACGACCGCCGTCGCGAACGGCGATCTCTCGCAGAAGATCGCCGTGGACGTCCGCGGCGAGATCCTGGAGCTCAAGAACACCATCAACACGATGGTCGGACAGCTCCGGTCCTTCGCCTCCGAGGTGACCCGCGTCGCGCGCGAGGTCGGCACGGAGGGGAAGCTCGGCGGCCAGGCGGTGGTGAAGGACGTCTCGGGCACGTGGAAGGACCTCACCGACAACGTGAACTCGATGGCGTCGAACCTCACCGCGCAGGTCCGCGCCATCGCCGAGGTGACGACGGCGGTCGCCACCGGCGACCTCTCCAAGAAGATCTCGGTCGACGTGAAGGGCGAGATCCTCGAGCTCAAGAACACCATCAACACGATGGTCGACCAGCTCTCGTCCTTCTCGTCCGAGGTGACGCGCGTCGCGCGCGAGGTCGGCACGGAGGGCAAGCTCGGCGGCCAGGCGGTGGTGAAGGACGTCTCGGGCACGTGGAAGGACCTCACCGACAACGTGAACTCGATGGCCTCGAACCTCACGGGCCAGGTGCGGAACATCGCCGAGGTGACGACGGCGGTCGCGAACGGCGACCTCTCGAAGAAGATCACCGTCGACGTCCGCGGGGAGATCCTCGAGCTCAAGCAGACCATCAACACGATGGTGGATCAGCTCCGGTCCTTCGCCTCGGAGGTGACGCGCGTCGCGCGCGAGGTCGGCACGGAGGGCAAGCTCGGCGGCCAGGCGGTGGTGAAGGACGTGTCCGGGACGTGGAAGGACCTCACCGACAACGTCAACTGGATGGCGTCGAACCTCACCGGGCAGGTGCGGAACATCGCGGCGGTGACGACGGCGGTCGCGAACGGCGACCTCTCGAAGAAGATCACCGTCGACGTCCGCGGTGAGATCCGGGAGCTCAAGGACACCATCAACACGATGGTCGACCAGCTCTCGTCCTTCGCCTCGGAGGTGACGCGCGTCGCGCGCGAGGTCGGCACGGAGGGCAAGCTCGGCGGCCAGGCGGAGGTGAAGGGGGTCGCCGGCATCTGGAAGGACCTCACCGACAACGTGAACTCGATGGCGTCGAACCTCACGGCGCAGGTGCGCGGCATCGCGACGGTCGTGACCGCGGTCGCGGCCGGCGACCTGAACCGGAAGCTCACCCTGCAGGCGAAGGGCGAGATCGCGGCGCTCGCGGACACCATCAACGCGATGATCGGCACCCTCGCGACCTTCGCCGATCAGGTGACCGGCGTCGCCCGCGAGGTCGGCATCGAGGGGAAGCTCGGCGGCCAGGCCCGCGTCCCCGGCGCGGCCGGCACCTGGCGAGACCTCACCGACAACGTGAACCAGCTCGCCGCGAACCTGACGACGCAGGTCCGCGCCATCGCCGAGGTCGCCACCGCCGTCACGGAGGGCGACCTCACGCGGTCCATCACCGTGTCCGCCCAGGGCGAGGTGGCCGCGCTGAAGGACAACATCAACCAGATGATCTCGAACCTGCGCGCGACCACGCAGAAGAACACCGAGCAGGACTGGCTCAAGACGAACCTCGCCAAGTTCACGCGGATGCTGCAGGGCCAGCGCGACCTCGAGACCGTCTCGCGCCTCATCCTGAAGGAGCTCGCCCCGCTCGTGCAGGGGCAGCAGGGCGTCTTCTACCTCATGGACCAGGGCACGGACGGGCAGCCGGTCCTGAAGCTCCTCTCCTCCTACGCCTACCGGGAGCGCAAGGGGCTCTCGAACCAGTTCCGGCCCGGCGAGGGGCTCGTCGGCCAGTGCGTGCTCGAGAAGGAGCGGATCCTCGTCACGGACGTCCCCGCCGAGTACCTCAGCATCGGCTCCGGGCTCGGCGCGGCGAAGCCCTCGAACGTCGTCGTCATCCCGGTCGTGTTCGAGGGCGAGGTGAAGGCGGTCATCGAGCTCGCCTCGTTCTACCGGTTCTCGGAGATCCACCTCGCCTTCCTCGACCAGCTCACCGAGTCGATCGGGATCGTGCTCAACACCATCGCCGCGGGCATGCGGACGGAGGAGCTGCTGAAGCAGTCGCAGTCGCTCGCCGACGAGCTGCGCAGCCAGCAGGGCGAGCTCACCGACTCGAACAAGCGGCTCGAGTCCCAGGCGAAGTCGCTCCAGGCGTCGGAGGAGCGGCTCAAGCTGCAGCAGGAGGAGCTGCAGCGGACGAACGAGGAGCTCGAGGAG
>DASVZX010000360.1:0-8873 GCA_036391435.1 Anaeromyxobacter sp.
CCTCCCCCTCGGCGCCGCCGCCGCGGCGGCGGTGCTGCTCGTCCTCGCCCGCCCGCCCGCCGGCCACGTCGGGACGAAGGGCGGCGGCCTCGGGCTCTCCGTGTTCGTGAGCGACGGGGCCGCCGCGCGCGCGGTGACGGACGGCGAGGCCGTGCCGGCGGGCGCGGCCGTCCGGTTCCAGGTGCGCCCCGCGCGCGCGTGCCGGCTCTGGGTCGTCTCGGTGGACGGCGCCGGGCAGGTCTCGCGGCTGTTCCCGCCGACCGGCGACTCGGCGGCGGCGCTCGAGACCGCGAGCACCCTCCCGGGCGGCGCCCGGCTCGACGGGCGCGCCGGCCCGGAGCGGATCTTCGCGGTCTGCTCCCCGGCGCCGCTCCTGTACGCGGACGTGGAGCGCGCCGCGCAGGCGTCGGCCGCGGGCGGCGAGGGTCCGCTCCGCGCCGCGCGCGCGCTCCCCGGGCTGCCACCCGGCGCCGCGCAGGCGACGGTCCTCCTCGAGAAGCGCCCGTGACCCGCCGCGCCGCCCTCGCCCTCGCGCTCCCGCTCGTCCTCGCCGGGCCAGGCGCCGCCCGCGCGGCGGCGCGCTACGCCGTCGTCGTCGGCAGCAACGCGGGCGCGCCGGGCCGGCCCACGCTCTGGTTCGCCGAGAAGGACGCCGAGCGGTTCGGCCGCGTCCTCGTCGAGCTGGGCGAGTTCCCGCCGGAGAACGTGAAGGTCCTCGAGGCGCCGGGGGCGACGCGCGTCCTCGAGGCGATCGCGGCGTCGCAGGCCGCGCTCGAGCGGGCCCGCGCGGCGGGAGAGCACCCGCTCTTCCTCTTCTACTTCTCGGGGCACGCCTCGGCGGGCGGGATCGAGCTGGGATCCGAGCGGCTCTCGTTCGACGCGCTGAGGTCGCTCGTCACCGCGACCGCCGCCGACGCGAGGATCGCCATCGTCGACGCCTGCGAGGCGGGGCTCCTCACGCAGGTGAAGGGAGCGACGGCCGCGCCGGCGCTCGACTTCGCGCTCCCTGCCCCCGAGGCGGTGCACGGCACCGCGTTCATCGCCTCGACCGCCGCCGGCGAGAGCGCGCAGGAGTCCGCCGCGATCGGCGGCAGCTTCTTCACGCACCACCTCGAGATCGCGCTCCGCGGGGCGGGCGACGCCGACGGCGACGGGCTCGTCACGCTCGGCGAGGCGTTCCGCTACACCTCGGCCCGGACCCTCGCCGGGACCCTCGCGACCGCCGCGGGGGGGCAGCACGCCACCTACGCGTTCCGGATGTCCGGCCGCGGCGACGTGGTGCTCGCCGACCTCCGCCACGCCGACGCGCGCCTCACGCTGCCGCGCGATCCCGGGTCCACCTACGTGCTCCGCGGCCCGGCGAGCCTGCTCGCCGAGGTGACCGCCGGCGAGAAGCCGATCACGCTCGCCCTGCCCGCCGGCCGCTACCGCGTGGAGCGGCGCGCGAGCGAGGGGCGCGCGACCGCGGACCTCGTCCTCGAGCACGGCAGCGTCGAGCCGCTGCCGCCGCTCGCGCCGACGCGCTACGAGCTCGCGCGCGCGAAGGGCGGACCGAAGCCCGGCCTCCTCTTCGCCGGCGCAGGCCTCACCGCGCTCGGGCTCCCGGGCTTCGGCGCCGCGCCCGCGGTGCGCCTCGGCGCGCGCAAGGAGATCGGGCCGATCGGCGTCCGCGTCCGCCTCGACTACCTCGCGACCTCGGTGAACGACGCCGGCCTGCGGTACGACCTCGCCTACGTCGGGGGCGCGGTCGCGGCGCTGTACCCGCTCGACACCTCGCGGATCCTCGTGGAGGCGGGCCCGGAGCTCGGGTACGGCTACGCCACGCAGCGGCTCGAGAACCGGCTCGGCTTCGCCTCGAGCCTCGTCTGGGCGGGCGTCGCCGCGATGGCGACCGCGCCGCTCGGCCCCATCCGCGTCGGCGTCGACGTGGCGGCGGGCGGCAACCTCGTGCGCCTCGACTTCAGGACCGCCGTGCGCCCGGCGGCCTCCCTCTCGATCCTGGCGCTGTGGGGCTTCTAGGGGGCGCGCATGACCGGGGCCGGCTCGACGAGGCAGCGCTTCCGGACGACCGCGGGCGTCGCGGCCGCGCTCGCGCTCGGCGCCGCCGGCGCCTGCAGCGACTCCCTCGTCGACCACTCGGCGCCCGCCGGCGCCCTGACCCCGTCCGGCTGCGCCGCCGGCCAGGTCCGCTGCGGCGCGACCTGCGTGCCCGAGGACGCCGGCCACTGCGGGTCCACCTGCTCGAGCTGCGGCGCGCCCGCGGCTCCGAACGCGGGCCCGGTGTGCACCGAGGCCCACGCGTGCTCGTTCGCGTGCGACCCCGGCTGGCTGCGCGTCGGCAGCGGGTGCGAGCGCGCGGTGGCGGTCTCCGGCGGGTTCGGGCACACCTGCGCCGTCACGACGAGCGGCCACGTGAAGTGCTGGGGCGCGAACGAGCACGGCCAGCTCGGCGACGGGACCACGCTCGACAGCGCCCTCCCGGTGGACGTGGACCTGCCGGCGCCGGCGACCGCCCTCGCGGCCGGCTACGTCCACACCTGCGCGATCGCCGGCGGCGCGGCGTACTGCTGGGGCGACAACTCGACCGGCGCGCTCGGGGACGGCACGACGGCCCAGCGGTCCTCGCCCGTCCGGGTGGCGGGGATCTCGGGCGCGAGCGCCGCGTCCGCGGGCGGCGGCGAGAACGCGGGGACGCCGCCCACCTGGTACGGCCACAGCTGCGCGCTCGCCGGCGGGTCCCTCTGGTGCTGGGGCGGCAACGAGTCGGGACAGCTCGGGGACGGGACGTTCGTTCCGCGCACCGCGCCGGTCGCGGTCGCGCTCGGGAGCCTGTCCGGACAGGCGACGGCCGTCTCGAACGGCGACCGGCACACCTGCGCCCTGGTCGCGGGGGGCGTCTGGTGCTGGGGCGCGGCCGGATCGTGGCAGCTCGGGAACGGGAGCACCACGAACCAGCCGGCGCCGGTCCAGGCGCAGGGCCTCCAGACCGGCGCCACCGCCATCGCCGCCGGCGCCGCGCACGCGTGCGCGGTCGTCTCGGCGCCGTCCCCCGCGCTCGAGTGCTGGGGCTCGAACTCGCAGGGGCAGGCCGCCGGCGGCGACGCCTCCTCGCTCACCGTGCAGCGCCCCGCTCCGGTCGCGCTCGCGGGGATCGCGGCGCCGTCCGCCGTCGCGGCGGGCAGCGCGCACACCTGCGCGCTCGACGGCGCGTCCGGCGCGGTCACCTGCTTCGGCGCGGACGACGCGAGCCAGCTGTCGGGCCCCCCCACGGCGCGCGGGCAGGTCGAGGTGCCGCTCCCGTCGCCGGCCGCGGCGCTCGCCGCGGGCTACGACCACGCCTGCGCGCTGCTGCGCGACGGGGGGATCGTCTGCTGGGGCGCGAACGGGCGGGGCCAGCTGGGCCGTGGGACGGCGACCGCCGCCGAGGGCGTCCCGGCGGCGGTGTCGGGGCGGTGAGCCGCCGCCGCTCACCGCGCGGCGGGCCGCAGCGCGAGCTCGAAGGTCACCTCGACCTCGTCCTTCACGCCGACCGTCCCCCCGAACCCGCTGAACGGCCGGATCCCGAACTCGGACTGCTTGAACCGGGCGCGCCCGCGGACGCGCCAGCCCTCGCCCTCGCGCGCCGCCTCGAAGGTCGCCTCGACCGGCCGCGTGCGGCCGCGGAGCGTGAGCCGCCCGTGGATCGTGCCCCGCACCGCCCCGCCGCTCGCCCCCGCGCCCTCGACGCTCGCGCCCTCGGACCGGAAGGTGATCTCCGGCGCGTGCGCGGCGTCGAGGACCTCCGGCCCGGCCGCCTGCGCGTCCACCTTCCGGCGATCGGCCTCGGAGAGCTTCGCCTCCCGGTCGTGAAGGGAGCCGGCCGCGAGGGCGAGCGCGACCGCCGCCCGCGCCGGATCGCCGCCGGGGAGCTCCGCGGTCCCGCGCCAGCGGGTCACCTCGAAGTCGTGGTCGTGCGCGAACATCGCGAAGGCGCCGCGCTTCGCGACGTGGATCCGGATCCCGGGGCCGGCGGGGGCCAGGTCGAAGCGCTCCGCGGCGGGCGGCGCGGCCGAGGCGACCGCCGCGGCGAGGATGGCGAGGACCTGCATCGAAGTCTCCCCGGGGGTCAGCCCCCGAACACGTAGCCCAGCCGCACGTCGGTGTGGACGAGCCGGCGGGGGTAGCCGTCCACCTCCGTCACGAGCTCCCACCGCGAGCGGACGAGCACCCGCACGCCCACGTGCAGCGCGGGCCCGGCGAACGCGCTCCGGAGCACGGCGCCGTCGCTCGTCACGCGGAACCGGCCGCGGAGGGCGACGAGCCCCGCGCCGGCGTACGGCTCGACGCGCGCCCCCGCGATCTCCAGGGGTGCCCCGGCGGAGAGCTCCGCGCCCCACGCGCGCGCCTCGAGGACGTCGCGCGTCGCCGGGTCGGTGACCGGAGCGCGCGCCCGCGCCCAGAGCGCGTGGGCGCGGAGCCCGACGCGGAGCGGGCCCGGCGCCCACGCGAGCCCGGCCTCGGCGGCCGCGGCGTTCGTGCTCACCTCCCGGACGGGCACGGGGGGGATGTACGAGAGGCCGGCGAACGCCCGGAACCCCTCCGGCGCGGGCAGGCCGACCGCGAGCCGCGGGCGCGGGAACACCGGCGTGCGATCCGACGCGGTGATCTGCCGCTTCGACCCGGTCGTCCCGTCGATGCGCGGGATCGTGACCGCCTCGAGCGACGCGTCGAGCGCTCCCGGCCGGAGGGCGCCCGGCGCCTGGAGCGGCGGGAGGTCGAGGAGGAGCGCGTGGATGTCGATGAGCCGCTCCTCCTGGTCGAGCATCGTCTGCGCGCGCGCGGCCGCCGCCGCCGCCGCGGCGACGGCGGCCGCGAGGAGGCGCGCGCGGGCGGTCACCGGGGGGCCCTCGCGAGCCCGATCAGGTACCGGCCGGACGTGTCGAAGCCCGCGTAGTACATGGTCCAGCCGGACGCGTCCTCCGACACGGAGGGCGTCGTGAGGCCGCCGGAGTCGAAGGCGCCCGCCGGTCCCGGTCCCAGCGCCGCGCCGCCGGGCCCGGGCTGCGGGATCTTGACCCAGGTGACGCCGTCGTTGGACTCGGCGTAGCCGATGGTGCCGCCGCTCGGTCCTCCGAACTTCCCGGGCGCCGAGCAGCCCCGGTACCACATGCGGTAGAGGTCCGCCCGCTCCTTCACGACCGACGGCTGGTAGGCGCAGGCGGCGTCGAACGCGCCCGGCGGCCCGAGGTCGAGGACCGCGCCGTTCGCGATCTTGCCGCGGACCTTGGTCCACGTGCGGCCGTCGCTCGAGACGGCGAGCGCGACGCGCCAGTAGTTCAGGGCGTCGTTCGCCGAGTAGTACATCCGGTACTGGTCGCCGTCCTTCAGGACCCAGACGTAGCCGACCTGCTGCGCGTCGAGCTCGCCCTGCGCGCCGAGGGGCAGGACGCTCCCGCCCGGCCCGGCCCCGTCGTAGCGCTTCGTCCAGTGAACGCCGTCCGCCGACTCGGCGTAGCCGATGCGCCGGTCGCTCGCGAGGGTGCCGGTCGGGCAGTTGAACGGCTCGGCGCTGCCGTTGTACCACATGCGCCAGATCGTCCCGTCCTTCAGCACGAAGGGGCGATACGCGAGCCAGGAGTCGAAGCTGCCGGCCGCCCCGACGTCGAGGACGGCGCCGCCGGCCTCCGTCCCCGCGACGCGCTGGAAGTTCACGCCGTCCGTCGATCGCGCGAGGCCGACGCGCCAGCGGGAATCGGCGATCCCCGGGCAGGCCGGATCGCCGGTGGCGTCCGTGCCGCCGTAGTAGAGCCAGGTCGTCCCGCCGTCCTCGAAAGCACGGACGGTGAAGTTTCCGCGCTCGTCGAAGCTCCCGGGAGCGCCGAGCCCGAGCACGGCGCCGCCCGGGCCCGGCCCGGCCACCTTCCGCCAGGCGAGGGGCGACAGGCGGGCCGTGTCCGCGCCGCAGGAGGCCAGCGCGGAGAGCGCGAGCGCGGCCGCGCCCGCCTGGAGGATCCGTCGCGTGCGGTCCATGGCAGTCCTCGCGCCGTCAGTAGCCCGGCCCGGTCGCCGGGCCCGTCGTCACGGCCACGGTGCCCTGGAACGCCGCCTCGCTCGCGTGCGCGGCGTCGTGGAAGGTGCAGACCGCCGCGGTCGCGAACGAGGCCGTCGCCGCCTGGCCCGCCGCGATCGACCCGAGGTTCAGGGTCGTGCACGCCGACATCGCCGACGACGCCTCGACGTCGTGCGCCACGGCGTCGTGGTTCGTGAACGTCACCGTCCCCGCCGGGAGGACGCACACCGCGAGCGGGCTGAAGCCGGTCGAGGCGATCGAGATCCCCGCGCTCTGGCCGGGCGTGCAGCTCCCGTTGTTCTGCGTGCTGCTGGACCCGCCGCCGCAGGCGCCGAGCAGCGCCGCCGCCACGATCAGGGTCGAATGCGCTCCCGTCCTCATCGCCGTCCTCCTCGGTCGCCGCCTCGCGCCGGCGCGGTGGCCTCTGGGAGGATCGACACCGGCCGTCACGCGTGCGGGACGGCTCCGTGGGGGCCTCGAGCGGCGCGGGGAGCGGCCGGCGGGGAGGCGCCCGCCGGCCGAGGACGATCAGTAGGCGACCACGGGGCCCGTCCCGAGCGTGCTCTTGCGGCCCTCGACGACGACGTAGACGTCGCGCCCGAAGAAGAACGGGAGGCCGAAGTCCACGCTGCTCGGGCCGACGGAGGGGCCCCCGACGTTCCCGACGCCGCTGCTCCTGCCCAGGGCCTGGATGCTCTCGATCTCGAAGCTCACCGCGGCGGACGGCGAGCCCGTCGTCGACGCGTTCGTCGCGCTCACGGTCACCGGGGAGGCCGGGCAGAACCAGCTCGTGTCCGGCGACGGGCAGGTCGTGAGGGCCGCCGTGGTCGCGGGGAAGAAGATCCCGTTCGAGCCGGTGTCCAGGAACGACGGGATCGTGCTCCCGGCGATCGTGGTCTGCAGCTCGCCGGGGGTCGTGGTGCCCGGCGGATCGAGCGGGAAGGCGGTGAGCCCGGCGGGCGCGGCGTTGTTCGTGCGGGTGCCGACGCCGAGGACGAGCTCGCCCGAGATCGACGGCGCGCCGCCGCGCGGGACGGCGGGGAGGCGCACGACGATGCCGTTCCCGTCGAGCGGCAGGGCGGCCACGGGGTTGCGCACCTGCGACGTCGCCGGGGCGACGGACGGGGCGCAGCTCGAGCCGGTGCACGCGAAGTAGTAGCCGTTCGTCGCGCTCGTGACGCAGCCCTCGCCGCAGTCGAGGTCCCACTCGTTCAGGCCCAGGATCGCGTTGTAACCCGCGGAGGTCGGGTCGGTCTGGGACCCCGTGCAGGCGGACGGAGCGGTCGCGAAGGTCGCGTCGACGAGGTGGACGGGGACCGTCACGGCGGGCTCCCCGCCGAGGACCACGTCCGCCGAGACCACGGGGCCCCACTGCGAGGCGCCGTCGAGGTAGGCGATGCACTCGCCGAGCGTCCCGCCGCCGGCCGCCACCTGCGC
Organism: Anaeromyxobacter sp.; assembly: GCA_036391435.1. Taxonomy (GTDB): domain Bacteria; phylum Myxococcota; class Myxococcia; order Myxococcales; family Anaeromyxobacteraceae; genus Anaeromyxobacter. The sequence goes on from DASVZX010000360.1 coordinate 7,487, forward strand.
GAGCGGCAGCGAGAGCGCCTGCTTGAACACGCGCAGGCCGGTGCTGCCCGTGTCGAGCAGCACGTCGTTCACGACCTGGCACTGCGAGGTGCCGGGGACGCAGACCGTGACGCTCACGCACGGCTCGTTGAAGTAGGCGCTCGCGGAGCAGCCGGTGCCCGTCACGCTGATCGGGACGACGTTCGGGCCGCCCGGCGCGGGCGGCTTCGAGCTGGATCCCCCGCCGCCGCAGGCCGCGGCGACGAGGAGCGAGAGGGCGAGGCGACGCAGGTCACTGGACGTCATCGACGTTCGCTCCGGACGGGACGAGGGCGGGGAGCCAGGCGCGGCCGTGGAGGGCCCGGCCGTGGCCCCAGGTCTCGACGATCACGTTCGCGGTCTCCACCCGCCGCGGCCCGCGCGGCGCGCGCCGCGCCGCGGCGGCCCGGTACTCGCCGTAGTAGGCGCCGAGGAGCGTCGGGAGGTCGGGCGGCGCGCCCCCGCTCCAGGCGACGGCGAAGACCGTTCCCGCGGGATCGACGAACTCCCGCACGCTCTGCGTGGGCCTCCGCAGCTCGTGGACGGTCACCCCGCCCCGGGCCGTCGCAGGCCGGCGCTCCATCGCGAGCGCCCGGCGATCGCGATCGATCGAGGCCTCCGGCTCGCCCAGGGCCGCGCGCGCCGGCAGACCGGCGCCGAGGACCGCCAGGGCCACCACGAGCCCCACGGCGTGCTCCGCTGTCACGTGATCCTCCTCCCGGCCCGGCGCGCGACGCCGCGGTCGACGGAAACAAGTCGTGTCTCGCCGCGTCATTCGCATCACGGCCCTTGAGGGGCTGCCCGGGCGATCGTCCGGAGCCCCACCCCCAGGGTAGCGCGCCGGGCCCGGCCCCGAACCGGCGAAGCGATCCCCCGCGGGCCTTGTCACGTCCCCGGCGGCGCGCAATCATTGCGAACGCAAGGATTAGATATGCAACCTTCTCGGTCGAGCCCTCGCGTGCCCCCCTACCCCGGCCTCCTCATCGCCGCCGCGCGCCGGAGCATCAAGCGCGCGGTCGTCGAGCGGGCCGCCGGCTGGGGGCTCACGTCGCAGCAGTTCTGGCTGCTCGTCGCGATCCACGAGACGCCCGGGATCTCCGGCGTCGAGATCGCCGCCCGGACGCGCGCCGCCGCGCCCGACGTCTCGCGCGCGCTGGCGGCGCTCGCCGACCGCGGGCTGGTCCGGAGCGAGCCCGATCCGGACGATCGGCGCCGGGCGCGGATCTGGCTCACGCGGGCGGGGGCGCACATGACGAGGGAGCTGACGCCCGTCGCCCGCGCGCTGCGCGACGCCATCGTCGCCGGGATGAGCGCGGAGGAGGTCGCCTCGCTCTGCGCGGCCCTGCAGCGCGTGGTCGAGAACCTCGAC
>DASVZX010000361.1:0-14028 GCA_036391435.1 Anaeromyxobacter sp.
GTGTTTCGGCCCGCGGCGGCCGCCCGGCGGCGGGCGCCGGGCACGCCCTCGCTCAGGCGGTGAAGAGCGCGTCCCAGGGCGGGCGGATCACGTCCTCGCCCTCCCCCGCCCCCAGCACCCGGTCGGCCACGACGCCGACGCCGGCGCCGCCCGCGTCCACGAGCAGCACCGTCCGCGCCGGGCCGGCCTCCGGCGCGCCGTACCAGACCGCGAGGTCGAGGACCGGGTGGAGCGCGCGGCCGTGGACCAGGAGCCCGCGGTGCGAGGGGGGCGTGAGCGGCACCGGCGCGAGGCGCGCCCCCTCGATCACCTGGACCACCAGCGCGAGCGGGACCGCGTAGACGCGCCCGGCGCGCGCGAAGCGGAGCTCCCGCGGCGCGGCCAGGCCGAGATCGGGGGGCGCCTCGGCCGTCTCGAGGGCCGGCTCGAGCGGCGCGAAGCCGAGCGTCCCCACCGCGAGCTCCAGCGCCACCTCGCCCCCGGCCACCACCGCGCCCGCGAAGGGAGGGGGCTGCGGGAGCCGCGTGGCCGCGGGCAGCTGGAAGACCTCGGCGGAGGCGAGGTCGACGATCCCGTGCAGCGCCTCGACCCGCAGGGCGACCTGGGGATGCCCCTCGGTCAGCAACGCGAAGGGGGATGGCCCGCCGGGGAGCCCGAGCACGGTCGAGACGAAGGCCCCCGGGTAGCGCTCGCCGCGAGCGGTCACCTCGCCGTCCTCCGGCGCGACCGCGACGATCTCGCGGAGGTGCGCGAGCCGCAGCGCCAGGCGCACACCGCCCGCGGAGAAGAGGAGCGCCTTTCGGTCCGCCGGGAGCGTCACGCAGGCCATGATACAACCTCGATCGATGGCCCCCGCCGTCCTCCTCGTCGACGACGAGCGCTTCGCGCGCACCGTCTACTCGGACTACCTCCGCGCGGCGGGCTACGAGGTCGAGGTGGCGGAGGACGCCGAGGCCGCGCTCGGGCTGCTCCGGCGGCGCCGGTTCGACGTGCTCCTCACCGACGTGATCCTCCCCGGGTCCTCCGGGCTGGACCTCCTCTCGGCCGCGAAGCAGCTCGACCCCGACATCGGGGTCACCGTCATCACTGCGCTCGACAAGGTGGACCCGGCCGTGCGCGCCATGAAGTCCGGCGCCTCGGACTACCTGGTGAAGCCGGTCGCGCCCGAGCAGCTCCAGCTGGCCGTCCAGCGCTGCCTCTCCACGCGCGAGCTGCTCGCGGAGAACAAGGTCCTGCGCGCGCACCTCACGCTCTTCGGGACCGGGCAGCGCATCGCGGCCACCCTCGATCGCGACACGCTCGTGCCGATGGCGCTCGCCGCGGTGGCCACCGCCGCCCGCAGCCCGGCGGCCGCGCTGCTCGAGCGGGCCGCCGACGGCGCGTGGCTCCTCTCGGGCGCGCACGGGATCGAGTACGGCCCGGCCTCGGCGCTGCTCGAGGTCTGCCGCGGCGCGCTGGAGGCGCTCGACCCGGAGCGGGTCACCGACGCCGGGCCCTGCGACGGGCCGCTCTCGCCGCTCCGGCTGCTGCCGGTCACCGAGGAGGGCGCGGTGCTCGGGGCGGTCGCGGTCACGGGCGGGGCGCCGCTCGACGCGGTCAGCGCCGAGGCGACCGCCTTCCTCTGCCGGAACCTCGGGCTCGCGCTCCGCAACCTCGGGCGGCTCCGCCAGGTGGAGCACCTCGCCTACCTGGACGACCTCACCCACCTCTACAACACGCGCTACCTCGAGGTGGCGCTCGGCCGCGAGATCGCCGGCCAGCGCGCGTTCTCGGTGCTGTTCCTCGACCTCGACCACTTCAAGAACGTGAACGACACGCACGGGCACCTCTCCGGCTCGCGCCTCCTCGTCGAGGTCGCGCACGTGCTGCGCTCGTGCGTCCGCGACGAGGACGTCGTCGTGCGCTACGGCGGGGACGAGTACGTCGTGCTGCTCGTCGGGATCGACTCCGGCGGCGGCCTCAAGGTGGCGGAGCGGATCCGCCGGGCGATCGAGGACCACCGCTTCCTGTCGCGCGAGGGCGCGCGGGTGCGGGTCACCGCCTCCATCGGGCTCGCGAGCTACCCCGAGCACGCCGCCGGCCAGGCGGAGATCCTCGACCTCGCCGACCGCGCCATGTACCGCGGCAAGCGCACCACCCGGAACGTCGTCTACATGGCGTCGAAGGACCTGCCGCCGGTGCCCGCCGGCGAGCGGAGCTGATGGGCGCACATCTCCCCGGTCACCGTTCACGCGCCGTGATCCGGGAATTGCGGGATCGCGCGCGGCGCCGGACAATGGCGCCTTCTCGGCCGGGAGGGGAGATGCGGACGCGCTGGATGATCGTGTCCCTCGCCGTCGGAGCGCTCGCCTCGCGCGCGGGCGCGATCGACGTCGCGGACGGCAGGCTCGGCGTGAGCGGGTTCGGCGAGTGGGGCTACGGCCGGACCTGGAACGAGAACGACTACCTGCTCGGCACGAAGGCGGGCAGCTACGCGAACGCGCAGTTCGGCCTCACCGTCACGGCGCGGCCGCAGGACGCGCTGGTCGTCGCCGGGCAGGTCTTCTACGGAGCGGACGGCGAGGTCGGGCTCGACTGGGCCTTCGCCGAGTGGCGCGTCGACGACCTCCTCCGGATCCGCGTCGGGAAGGTGAAGAACCCGTTCGGCCTCTTCATGGAGGTGAAGGACGTCGGGACGCTCCGCCCCTTCTTCACGCTCCCGCAGTCGATCTACGGCCCGACGAACTTTGCGGCGGAGTCCTACCTCGGCGCCGGGATCACGGGCGAGTGGCAGGCCCCGAGCGGCTGGGGGCTCGCCTACGACGCCTACGGCGGGGGCCTGCAGATCCCGACCTTCGAGCCGTCGATGGCGCTCGAGGGCGGCCCGCCGCCCTACGACTTCGCCTCGGTGCCGCGGCACGACGAGGTCGCGCGGGACGTGGTGGGAGGCCGGCTCGGGCTGCTCTCGCCCTTCGACGGGCTCGTCGTCCGCGTGACGGCGTTCACCGGCACGCTCGCGCCGCCCGACCGCGGCGAGGAGCGGATCTCCTGCGTCGGGGTGTCGGGCGAGTGGGCGACGGACCGGGTCCAGCTCCGCGGCGAGTGGTTCCGCGCCCAGGAGGGCTCGTCGGAGACGCACCTCGGCGGCTACGCGGAGGCGGCGTGGACCTTCCTGCCGAAGCTCCAGCTCGCCCTTCGGCTCGACGAGTCGCACCAGCACGCCGCCGGCGTCCCCTCGAACCTGCTCGAGCACCGCGAGGGCGCGGCCGGGCTCTCCTACTGGCCGAGCCCGAACCTCGTCTTCAAGGTCTCGTACCACCAGATCGACGGGAACCGCTTCGCCGTCCCGCGGATGTCCGCGCCGGACGGCGCCGTCGCCCGGCACACCCAGCTGCTCGTGGCCGGCGCGCAGTTCTCGTTCTAGGAGACCGACGATGCGCGCGCGCCTCCTCCGCCTCCTCTGCCTCCTCGCCGTGGCCGCGGCCCCGCCGGCGCTCGCCGAGGGGCCGGGGTTCCAGGTCGTCGTGAACGCGTCGAACCCGGCCGCGTCGGTCTCGCGGCGGCAGCTCTCCGACATGTTCCTGAAGAAGCTGACGCACTGGCCGGACGGCACGACCGTCGAGCCGGTCGAGCCGCCCGAGCGGTCGCTCACCCGCGCCTACTTCCTCTCCGACGTGATGGGCGGCAAGTCGGCGCTCGCCCTCAAGACGTTCTGGCAGAAGCGCGTCTTCTCCGGGCGCGACACCCCCCCGGTCGAGAAGGGGTCCGACGAGGAGGTCGTCGCGTTCGTGAAGGCGAATCCCGGCGCGATCGGGTACGTCTCGGCGGCCGCCGCCGTCGGGGGGGTGAAGGTCCTCGAGGTGAAGGACTGAGGTCAAAAAGACGCAGGGCCAGGCGCCTCTCGGCCCTGGCCCTGCTGACGACGACACCCGGGTTCCGCCCTTCTCCGAAGCGTAGTAGCGGCTGCCCTCGTCACCGGGGGACGTCACCTCGACGGCCCGCCGTATGTCCCTATTCTAACGGGGCCCCTGACCCGGCTCAACGCGCCGCACCGGGGCCCGTGATTTCAAGGGGTTGGCCGAGGGGTCAGTAGTCCATGTCCTCCATGCCGCCGCCCATGCCGCCCATGCCCGCCCCGCCGCCGCCGGCCGCGGCCTTCTTCTTCGGCTTCTCCGCGATCATCGCCTCGGTCGTGAGGAGGAGGCTCGCGACGGATGCGGCGTTCTGCAGCGCCGTGCGGGACACCTTCGTGGGGTCGATGACGCCCGCCTTCTCGAGGTCCTCGTAGACCTCGGTCGCGGCGTTGAAGCCGAAGGCGCCCGTCCCCTCGAGGATCTTCTGGACGACGACCGGCCCGTCGAGCCCGGCGTTCTCCGCGATCCGCTTCGCCGGCCCCTCGAGCGCCTTCACGACGATCTGGACGCCGGAGCGCTGGCCGCCCTCGGGGACGTCGAGCTTCGAGAGCGCCTTGCGGGCGCGGAGGTAGGCGACGCCGCCGCCCGGGACGATCCCCTCCTCGACCGCGGCGCGGGTCGCGTGGAGCGCGTCCTCCACGCGGGCCTTCTTCTCCTTCATCTCCGTCTCGGTCGCCGCGCCGACGTGGATGAGCGCGACGCCCCCGACGAGCTTCGCGAGCCGCTCCTGGAGCTTCTCGCGGTCGTAGTCCGAGGTCGTCTCCTCGATCTGGGCCCGCATGACCTTGATGCGCGCCTCGATGTCGGCCTTCTTGCCGGCGCCGTCGACGATCGTCGTGTTGTCCTTGTCGATGACGACCCGCTTGGCGCGGCCGAGGTCCTTGAGCGTCACCTGCTCGAGCTTCAGGCCGAGCTCCTCGGCGATGACCTGGCCGCCGGTGAGGACCGCGAGGTCCTTCAGCATCTCCTTGCGGCGGTCGCCGTAGCCGGGGGCCTTCACCGCGGCGACGTGGAGCGTGCCGCGCAGCTTGTTCACGACGATCGTGGCGAGCGCCTCGGCCTCGACGTCCTCGGCGACGATGACGAGCGGCTTGCCGGCGCGGGCGACCAGCTCGAGGAGCGGGACGAGGTCCGCCATCGCAGAGATCTTCTTCTCGGTGACGAGCAGGTAGGCGTCCTCGAGCACCGCCTCCATCCGGTCGGGGTTCGTGACGAAGTAGGGCGAGATGTAGCCGCGGTCGAACTGCATGCCCTCGACGACGTCGAGCGTGGTCTCGAGCCCCTTCGCCTCCTCGACCGTGATGACGCCCTCCTTGCCCACCTTGTCCATCGCGTCGGCGATGATGTTGCCGATCGTCTGGTCGCCGTTCGCCGAGATGGTGCCGACCTGGGCGATGTCCTTCTTGCCCTGGGTCGGCTTCGACTGCTTCTTCAGCTGCTCGACGACGACCTCGACGGCGCGGTCGATGCCGCGCTTCAGGTCCATGGGGTTGTGGCCGGCGGCGACGAGGCGGAGCCCCTCCTCGTAGATGACGCGCGCGAGCACGGTCGCGGTCGTGGTCCCGTCGCCCGCCTTGTCCGAGGTCTTGGACGCGACCTCCTTCACCATCTGCGCGCCCATGTTCTCGAACTTCGACTCGACCTCGATCTCCTTCGCGACGGTGACGCCGTCCTTCGTGATGGTCGGCGAGCCCCAGCTCTTGTCGATGACGACGTTGCGGCCCTTGGGGCCGAGCGTCACGGCGACGGCCTCCGCGAGCGTCTGGACGCCGCGCAGGATCGCCTCGCGGGCCGGCTGGTGGAACGTGATCTCCTTCGCCATCGGTGGTCTCCTTCCAGCGGAAATTCAGGGAAATCGGTGCCTTGCGGGCCCTACCGCCGTTGGCAGTCGGCCCGGGCGGCCGCTAACATAAGCGCCCGGGGACCACGGTCAAGCGGCGCGTTGACGGCCCCGGGCGACCGCGCTACCTCGCCTCCATGGCGCGCAGGCCCGCAGGCCCCCCGGACGAAGGCGACCCCGTCGCGGCCCTGCTCGACCGGGCGGGAGACGCCTTCGACGACGGCGCCCCCGGGACGGCGCTCGCGCTCGCCGAGGAGGCGCTCGCCGCCCGCCCGCGGTCGGTCCCGGCGCTCCACTTCCGCGCCGCCGCGCTCGCCGAGCTCGGCCGGACCGACGACGCCCTCGAGGCCTACGAGCGCGCCCTCGCGATCGGGAAGGACGACCCCGAGCTCCTCCTCGGCGCCGCCGAGTTCCTCGTGAACGCGGCGCAGGACCGGGAGCCGGACCGCGAGCTCGTCGAGCGCGGGCTCGAGCTCGCGCGCCGCGGCGGGAAGCTCGCGCGCAAGGCCGGCGACGCCGGGCTCGGGGCCGACCTCGCCTGGATCGAGGCGGTGGCGCTGAACCAGCTCGGACGCTCGGAGGAGGCGCTCGCGCGGCTCGCCGACGCGGAGCGGGAGGCGCCGGACTCGGTGGACGTCTGGCTCGAGAAGGGGTTCGCGCTCTACGAGCTGTGCCGCTTCGACGAGGCGCGCAAGGCGCTGCTCCGCGCGGAGAAGCTCGATCCCGACGAGCCCTGGACGCAGCACCAGCTCGGCCTCGTCGCCGAGCGCGAGGCGAAGCCCGACGAGGCGAGGCGCCGCTTCGAGCGCGCGCGCAGGCTCTCGCCGGACGAGTTCCCGAAGCCGATCGCGCTCTCCTCCGCGGCGTTCGACTCCGCCGTGGAGGACGCGCTGCGAACGCTGCCCGAGCCGGTGCGGCGGTACCTCTCGAACGTCGCGATCACCGTCGAGGACGTCCCCTCCGACGACGACCTCCTCGCCTCCGACCCGCCGCTGTCACCCGCGATCCTCGGGCTCTTCCGCGGCTCCCCGTACGGGCAGAAGGCGTCGATGGATCCGTGGAGCCACTTCCCGTCGTCGATCGTGCTCTACCAGCGGAACCTCGAGCGGTTCGCGCGGAGCAGGAAGGACCTCATCGAGCAGATCGGGGTGACGCTGCTCCACGAGGTGGGGCACTTCCTCGGGCTCGACGAGGAGGAGCTGTACGCGAGGGGGCTGGACTGAGGCCCCGACGTCGGGAAGCATCCCCGAAAGCGGAGGGCCCCGGAGCTGTCGCTCGCGAGGCCCTCTCTCGTCGGGAGCGCGATCCCCCGGCGGCTGGAAGGAAGCTAAGGCACCGCCTCCGCCGGGCAGAAGCCCCGCGCGGACCCGACGCGCCGGCTGCGGGCGCCCGGCCCCATCCGAGCGCGTGGAAACCGCCGAATAATTGACCCTTTCCGGTCGATATCGCATCGTCCGCGTTGAATGCCCCCGCCCATCCAGTCGATGGAGCTCGCGCAGGTCCTCGCCGAGGCGGCGGACATCGCGGCGAGCGTGAACCAGAAGCTCACGAGCGCGCACCAGCTCCTCGCCTTCTTCACCGTGCCGAACCGCGCGGAGATCCTCCTCAAGGAGCGCGGCGTGGACGAGGACCGGATCCTCGGCACCATGACCGGGAAGCCCAAGGAGCCGGAGGGGATCGAGCGCGACCTGCGCGACCGGGCGAGGGAGATCGCGGAGTCGGTCGGGTCCGAGGAGATCGACTGCCTGCACCTGCTCATCGCGATGAGCCGGGTGCGGGCGAGCCTCGCGCACCAGCTCCTCGCCGCCTGCGGGGTGCAGCTCCCGACCCTGCGCAACGTCGCCCTCTCCTACTTCACCGCGCGCATGCCGCGCCGGCTGAAGGAGATCCAGTCCATCCAGATCGCGCCGCCGGGCGCGAAGCATGCCGCGAGCGGGGCAGGTCCGTCGCGGGCGGCGCCGGGCGCCGGCGCGGAGGCCGCGAGGTCGGAGCTGGAGTCGCTCCGCGATCTCGACGCGCAGCTCGAGCGGGCGCTCGACGAGCTCGAGGCGGCGTCGGAGAGCGGGCCGGAAGGCGTCGCGCGCGCCGGGGGCGACCCCGCCGCATCCGCCCCCTCACCCCGGCCCCCTCCCCCCGGCGTCCGGGGGGATCCACGGGCGGCGCCTGCCGCCGGCATCGGCCCCACTCCCGGCGCCGGCCGCGCCGCCCCGAAGGTCCACCCCGCCGTGCGCTCGCCGCACGCGCTCGATCCCAAGGAGTTCCCCTGGCTCTCCCAGCTCGGGCGGAACCTGACCGAACTCGCCGCGGCGGGGAAGCTCGACCCGCTCGTCGGGCGCGAGCGCGAGGTCGAGGAGGCCATCGACGTCCTCGGCAAGCGCCGCACGAACAACCCGCTCCTCGTCGGCGAGCCGGGGGTCGGGAAGACCGCCATCGTCGAGGGGATCGCGCAGCGGCTCCTCGCGACGACGGGCGCCGGGCGCGATCGGATCGTCGTCGAGCTCGACATGGCGAGCGTCGTCGCGGGGACTCAGCTCCGCGGCTCGTTCTCCGAGAAGCTCCTCGGCATCAAGGACGAGGTGCGCAGGGCGGGCGGCCGGGTCGTCGTGTTCATCGACGAGGTCCACACCCTCATGGGCGCGGGCGCCGCCGGCGAGGGGCCGCAGGACGCGGCGAACGAGCTCAAGGCCGCGCTCGCGCGCGGCGACTTCCCCTGCATCGGCGCGACGACGCACGACGAGTACCGCCAGCACATCGAGAAGGACGCCGCGCTCGAGCGGCGCTTCACGCCGGTGCTCGTGCGCGAGCCGTCCGTCGCCGACACCGCGACGATCCTGAAGGGGCTCGCGCCGCGCTACGAGAAGCACCACGCCGTCGCCTACGCGCCGGAGGCGCTCGAGGCGGCCGCCGCCCTCACCGCGCGCTACGTGACGGACCGCTTCCTCCCCGACAAGGCGGTCGCGGCGCTCGATCTCGCCGGCTCCCGGGCGCGGCGCGCCGGCAAGGCGAGCGTGGACGCCGCGGACATCGCCCGGGTGGTCGCGACGATGGCGGGGATCCCCGAGTCCCGCCTCGTCGCCTCCGACCGCGAGCGGATCCTCGGGCTCGAGGCGGCCCTCGCGGAGCGCGTCGTCGGCCACGCGGAGGCGACGCGCCGGATCGCGGCGGTGCTGAAGCGCAACTTCGCGGGGTTCGCCTCGCGCCGGCCGATGGGCTCGTTCCTCCTCCTCGGGCCGACGGGCGTCGGGAAGACCGAGCTCGCCCGCGTGCTCGCCGGGGCGCTGTACGGCTCGGGGGACGCGCTCGTCCAGCTCGACATGAGCGAGTGCGCCGAGGCGACCGGCGTCGCGCGCCTCGTCGGCGCCGCCCCCGGGTACGTCGGCTACGGCGAGGGCGGCCAGCTCACCGACGCCGTCCGCCGCCGGCCGGCCTGCGTCGTCGTGCTCGACGAGATCGAGAAGGCGCACCGGGACGTGCAGCTCCTCCTCCTGCAGGTCCTCGAGGAGGGGCGGCTCACCGACGGGCGCGGCCGGCAGGTGGACTTCTCGAACGCGGTCGTCGTCCTCACCTCCAACCTCGGCGCCGCCGAGGCCACGCGGGCCTCCCCGGGCCGGATGGGGTTCGGGGCGGCCGAGTCGGCCCCGCCGCGGGAGGATCGGGCGGTGGACGCGGCGCGGGGCGCCGTCCCGCCGGAGCTCTGGAACCGGCTCGACGAGCGGCTCTTCCTCGCGCCGCTCTCGCGCGAGGACGTGTCGAGGATCGCGCGGCTCCTCCTCGCCGAGTCGTCGCGGCGGCTGCAGGGCGAGCGGAAGATCTCCTTCGACGCCTCGGACGCGGCGGTCGGGTTCCTCCTCGACCACGGCGGCTGGGACCCGAGCCTCGGCGCGCGCCCGATGCGGGGCGCCGTGCAGCGGCTCGTCGAGGCGCCGCTCGCGGAGCGGATCCTCGCGGGCGCGTTCGCGGCGGGCGACGCGGTCGCGATCGACGTGGGGCCCGACGGCGCGGGGCTCGCGTTCGCGCGGGCGACGCGGGCCTGAGGGGCGTCTACCGGTACAGCCCCTTCTCCGCCGCGTACTCCGCCACCTTCCGCGGCACGAGCCCCGAGACGTCCTCGCCGCGCGCGAGGCGCGCGCGGATCTCCGTCGACGAGATCGCGGGGAGCGCCGGCGCGCCGGGCACGGGCGGGTAGCCCTGCCGCCCCACGATCACGATCCGCGCGAGCGCCTGGACGCGGTCCCAGCGGTACCACTTGTCCGTCTCGGGCAGGACGTCGGCGCCGACGACGAGCGCGAAGTCGTGGGCGGGGTGCTTCGCGCGGAGGTGCTCGAGGGTGCGCGCGGTCTTCCCGACGAGCGGGTCGTCCGCGAGCTCGGCCTCGGCGGTGCACACCGCGGCGCCGCGGATCGCCCGGATCGCGAGCTCGCACATGCGCACCCGGTCCTCGAACGGCGCCAGCGCCTTCCCGAAGGGGTGGCGGAACGAGGGGAGGAGCCACACCTCGGCGACGTCCTGCGTCGCGAGCGTCCAGTACGCCGCCATGAGGTGGGCGACGTGGGGCGGGTTGAAGGACCCGCCGAGGATCGCGACGGACTTCCGGGCCATCACCGGACCGACATCTTAGCGCCGCCGGCGAAGCTCGCCCGGTCCCTGCGGAGCTCCGCCGTCCGGTCGGCCGAGTAGACGGCGAGCACGAGCTCGCGCTCGGTCATCTCGAGGACCCCGAACGTGGGCGCCCCGTCGCCGCCGGACGCGCCGGCGCGGAGCCGCCCCGGCGTCACGAAGTACCGGGGCCCGATCTGGACGAGCGCGGCGCGATCCGCGTTGCCGTGGAAGAGCACGGTCGCGTTCGTGATGTCGTCGCGGGTGAGCTCGGCCTTGTCGTGGACGAGGCAGCAGATCCGGCCCTCGATGAGGTCCACCTGCTTCGTCGGGACGGCGCCGCTCGCCGCCTCGGGACAGGCGCGGCTCGCGACGCGGACGATCCGGTCGGCGAGCGGGTCACGGGACGCGTGGCGCGCGAGCGCGTCCTCGAACGCGGCGAGGAACTCGGAGTCGCTGCGCGGGACCGGCGCCTCGCGCCTCGCCTGGCGGCGGGCGAGCGCGGCGTCCACGTCGGCGAGCCGGCCGCCGAGGAAGTAGACGCGGTCCACCGCGGCGCGCGCGAAGAGGTCGAGCGCCCGCCCGAGCGCGTCGAGGTTCCCGAAGCTGTCTCCCGCGAGCCCGATCCGCACGCGCGCCGATCCGCCCTCTCCCCCGGCGGCGAGCCTACCTCACCCGCCGTGGCGCAGGTAGGGCGCGCGGCGTCGCGCGAACGCGCGCTCCTCCGCGGCGATCGCGGGCACCATGTCGGGCAAGGTGGCCCCCGCCTCGATCGCCTCGCGCTCGCGCGCCGAGCCGCAGAGGAGGTCGAACGCGGGCACGTCCCGGACGAACTCGTAGGGCTCGGCGCGCCAGGCGAAGCGCGCCGGGTCCTGCGCGCGCGCGTGGAGCACGCAGGCGAGCCCGGTGCGGAACGGGCGGAAGCGCGCCGCGTCCGTCACGAGGAGCTCCACGCCGTGGACGCGGACGCCCGCGTGCTTGTCCCAGGTCGGCACGAAGCTCGCCGGGCGGAACGCGACGCCGGGGAGCCGCTCGCGGGCGAGGTCCGCCGCGAGCCGGTGCGCGTCGAGCCAGGGCGCGCCGAACAGCTCGAACGGCCGGGTGGTGCCGCGCCCCTCGGAGAGGTTCGTCCCCTCGAGCAGGCACATCCCCGGGTAGACGAGGGCGGTCTCCGGCGTCGGCATGTTGGGCGACGGGAACACCCACGGCAGCCCGGTCGCGCGGAAGCCGTCCGCGCGGCGCCAGCCGCGGCACGGCACCACCTCGAGCTCGAGGTCCATCCTCCGCTCCTCGCGGAAGAGGAGCGCGAGCTCGCCGACCGTCATCCCGTGGCGGACCGCGACGTCGTGGAGCCCGCAGAAGCTCTCGAACCCGGGCCGCAGCCGCGGCCCCTCGACGAGGACGCCGCCGATCGGGTTCGGGCGGTCGAGGACGACGAAGGCGACCTTCGCCTCGGCGGCCGCCTCCATGCAGAGCATCATCGTCGCCTGGTAGGTGTAGTAGCGGGCGCCCACGTCCTGGACGTCGAAGACGAGGACGTCGAGCCCCGAGAGCGCCTCGCGCGAGGGCCGGAGCGACGCGGCGGTCTCGCCGTAGAGCGAGTGGACCGGGAGGCCCGTGCGCGCGTCGCGCTCGCCGCCGACCGCGGCCATGTACTGCGCGTCGCCGCGGACGCCGTGCTCCGGGCCGAAGAGCGCCTCGAGCCGGACGCCCCGCGCGCCGTGCAGGAGGTCCGCCGCGTGGACGAGCCGGCGCGTCACCGCCGTCGGGTTGCAGACGAGGCCGGCGCGCCGCCCCGCGAGCGGCCGGAACCGCCGCTCGGCGAGCACCTCGAGCCCCGGGACGACCCCGGCGCCGCGGGCCCTACCGCTTGAACGCGAAGACGAACGTGAAGCGGCCCGGCTTCTTCGGCGGGTAGGAGGCATCGCGGAGGTTCCAGTACGCGCAGGCGCGCACGTCGGGGTCGTGGACGGAGTCCTCCAGCACCTCGACGAGCGAGGCCGCGCCGGACGGGCCCACGGTCGCGCGGAGCTTCAGCTGGCCGGGCGAGACCATCGTCTCGGCGACGCGCGCGCGGTAGGTGCGGTCCACGAGCGCCTGGACCGCCTTCTGGATCGCGCCGACGTCCGGCCGCGCGACGCGCTCGAGGTTGAGCCGCCTCTCGAGCGGGGCGAGGTCCTCCGCGCCGGCGTCGCCGGCCGCGCGGAGGGCCTCGACCGCCTCGAGGGTGGCGCCGCGGCGCACGTGGATCTTGCCGAGCCCGGCGTTCGCGACGGGGTCCCGCGGGTCGCGGGCGAGCGCGCGTCGGAGCGCCTTCTCCGCGCCGTCCCAGTCGCCGGCGGCCATCCGGATCTCGGCCACGCGCCGCCACTCCGCCGCGGACGGATCCGCCGCGGAGAGCTTCTCGATGGCCTCGAGCTCCGCCGCCGTGTCCTTCGCCGCGCGCGCCGCGTCGGCGAGGGCGGCGAGCGCGGGCGCGTCCTCCCTCAGCGCGACGGCGGCGCGCCACTGCTCGACCGCGCCCTTCGCGTCCCCGGTCTCCCGCAGGAGCCTCGCGAGCGCGACGCGCGCGTCGCGATCGCGCGGGCTCGCCTCGACCGCCTTCGCCCAGCGCGCCACGGCGCCGGGCCGGTCGCCCTTCTCGGCCGCGAGCTCGGCGAGGAGCGCGTGCGCGCCGTACAGGTCCGGCGCGGCGTCGAGCGCGGCCTGCGCCTCCCGCGCGGCGGCGCCCGCGTCGCCCCGGGCGCGCGCGAGCCGGGCGAGGCCGAGGTGGGCCTCCGGGTTCGCGGGATCCGCGGCGATCACGGTCCGGTAGTCGGCGGCGGCGAAGTCGAGCCGCTCGCGGCGCTCCGCGGCCCGGGCGCGGTGCAGCACGGCGAGCCAGTTGTCCGGCTCGATCTCGAGCGCCGCGGCGACGGCGCGGTCCGCCTGGTCGAGGACCTTCCACTCGACGTACACGCCCGCCATCCCGATCTCGCCGAACGCGGAGTCCGGGAACTCTTTCCACAGGGCGCGGAACTCCGCCCAGCGGTCCTCGCCGTGCGGCTCGGCGTAGATGGCGAGGTAGCGGGCGGCCGGGTCGCCGGGGGCGGCGTCCGCCGCAGCCGAGCGCCGCTGCCGCTCGGCGACGATCTCGCTCCCCTTCCGCGCCGCGGCGTCGACGGCGGACATCGCGCGCGCGATCGCGACGAGGTCGGGACGGGGCCGCGCCGCCTCGCGCCCCGCGCCGCCGGAGGTGGCGCACGCGGTGGCGAGCGCGAGGGCGAGCGTGGGCGCGAGCTTCATCGGGGACCCTCCTGGGACCCGGTTCTACCGCGGTTCCGTTGCCGCGCGAAGCGGGGCGTGTCGCCCGCGGCGCGCTACGCGCGCGGCCGCGCCGACTCGCGCAGGAGCACCCACCCGCCCATCGCCGCGGCCGGCGCGAGGTGGACGACGTGGAGGAGGAGCGCGAACGCGAGCGCCGGCTCCGGGGCGATCCCGATCCCGGCGAGCGGCAGCATCGCCGCGAGCTCGAACGGGCCCGCGTTGCCGGGCGAGACCGAGATGGCGTTCGCCGCAGCGGTGGCGAGGACGACCAGGGCGGAGAGCCCGAGGTCCGGCGCGATCCCCGCCGCCGCGAGCGTCGCCCAGGCGACGGCGAGCTCCGCGGCCCACCCCGCCGACGCCCAGCCGAGCGCGCGCGCGAGCGCGCCGGGCTCG
>DASVZX010000362.1:0-6103 GCA_036391435.1 Anaeromyxobacter sp.
GACGCCCTCTCCGGCGGCCGCTTCCTCGCGATCCTCCGCGCGTGCGCGGTCGACGTGACGCCCGGCGGCGCCCTGCGGGCTCCCGCCCGGCTCGCCGAGGACCTCGTCCTCGCCGACCCCGCGGGCCTCGTCCTCGCCCTCTGCGCCGCGGCCGCCGTCCTCGCCGCCGCGCCCGCCACCGTGCGCGCGCTGCGAGCGCGCGGCCCCGCCCCGGGGGTCCTCCTCCCCGCCCTGTGGCTCGGGGCGTCCGCCGGGGCCGCGCTCGTCGTGTACGCCTCGCCCGGCGCCGGCCTGAACCACCTCGTCGAGCTCGAGGCGGCCGCCGCCCTCGCGATCGGCGCCGCGACGCTCGGCCCCGCGCCGCGCGCCGCGCGGCTCGTCGCGCCCGTCGCCGCGGCGGCGGGGCTCGCGATCGCGCTCGTCACCTGGCGGGACGACCTGCGCACCTCGCGCCTCGACGAGCTGCGCCGGGTCGTGGCGGCGCTCCCCCGGGGTCCCGTCCTGTCCGAGGACCCGACCGTCCCGCTCCTCGCCGGCGCCCGGCCGGTCGTCCTCGACCCCTGGATGCTGCGCGTCGCGGCGGAGCGCGACCCCGCCATCGCGACGCGCCTCGCGGCGGAGCTCGCGCGCGGGCGCTACGCCGCCGTGGTCCTCTTCCAGGACCTCGACGCGCCGGGGGCCGCCGCCTGGTACGACGACCGGGACCTCGGCCTGCCGCTCGTCGCGGAGATCCGCAGCGGGTACCGCGAGGCGCGCGAGATCGGGCGCTACCACCTCTACCTGCCGCGCGCGCCGCGCGGGCCCGGGCGCGAGCCGCGGGTCTCGGCGGCCAACGACCCCCGCGGCGTGGTGACGGGACGGACGGCGCGCTAGAGTCCCCGGCGCGATGGCCCACCTGCCCACGTCCGACGTGCCCGAGGCGACGCCTCCGAGACCCGCCCGCGAGCTGACCGCGCGGGCGATCCTGATCGCCGTCGTCGTCGCGGCGCTCATGGGCGCCGCCGAGCCGGCGGTCGTCCTCAAGATCGGCTACGGCCCGAACATGTCGGTCGTCTCGGCCTTCCTCGGGTTCATCGCCATCTCGCTCATCGGCCTCGCGACCGGGACCCGCGGGACGCGCTTCGAGAACAACCTCGTCCAGACCGCCGGGACCGCCGCGGGCTCCGGGGTCGGCTTCATGGCGGTCGTCCTCGCCGCGATCGACATGCTGAACCAGCGCGGCCTCATGAACCTCCACCTGTCGACGCTCCAGATCTTCTCCTGGCTCGCGCCCTCGGGGCTCCTCGGCGTGCTGCTCGCGGTGCCGCTCCGCAAGCACTACATCGACCAGGAGAACCTCACCTTCGCAGACGGGACCGCGGCGGGCGAGACCCTGCTCGTCCTCGACCAGGGGCCGAAGGAGGCGGGGCCCCGCGTCGCCGCGCTCGCGCTCGGCGGCGGCCTCTCCGCGACGATCACGCTGCTCCGGGACGGCGCGAAGGTGATCCGGGACCACGTCACGTTCGCGTTCCTCTCGCCGCACGCCGAGGCGCTCCGGCTCGGCTCGGAGGTCGGCGTGCTCTCGCTCGGCGCCGGCATGCTCATCGGCGCGCGCGTGACCCTCTCGACCGGGCTCGGGATGCTGCTCGGCTGGGTGATCGCGCCCGAGCCCCTCTACGCGCGGGGCCTCGTCCCGGAGCTCACGTTCAACGCCGTCCTGCAGCGCTGGGTCATGTGGCCCGCGACCGGCCTCATGGTGGCGGGCGGCCTCACCGCGCTCGCGCTCAAGTGGCGCGTCATCGCGAAGACCTTCCACGGGCTCCGCGCGAAGGACGCCGACGGCGGCGACTTCCCGATGCGCTGGGTCGTCCGGGGCGCGCTCGCGTCCGCCGTCGCGCTCGCCGCCGTCCAGAAGATCTCCCTCGGCTTCCCGCTCTGGCTCTCGGCGGTCTCGGTCCTGCTCTCGATCGTGCTCATGCTCGTCGGGATCCGCGTGCTCGGCGAGACGAACTGGGCGCCGATCAGCGCGATGGCGAACCTCATGCAGGCCGTCTTCGCGGTGCTCGCGCCCGGGCACATCCCGATCAACATGATCGGCTCGGGCATGAGCGGCGCGGTCGCCGCGAACGGCGAGCACCTCATGCAGGACTACCGCGCCGGGAAGATCGTCGGCTCCACGAACCGGAACCTCACCTACCTGCAGCTCATCGGCGTCCCCGTCGGCGCGCTCGCCGTGTCGATCGCGTACCCGCTCCTCCGCGACAGGTACGGCATCGGCGGGGAGGGCGGGCTCACCTCGCCCATCTCCGTGAAGTGGGCGGGCTTCGCCGAGCTCCTCGCCGAGGGCTTCGGCGCCCTCCCGCGGAGCGCCCTCGTCGCGCTCGTCCTCGCGATCGTCGCCGGCGTCCTGCTGACGCTCCTCGAGGCGACGCGCCTCGGGCGCTTCGTCCCGTCGCCGACGGCGATGGGGCTCGGCATGCTCATCCCCGGCCTCGTCGTGGTCCCGATGGTGGCCGGCGGGATCCTGCAGGCCGTGTGGCGCCGCGTCTCCCCGCGCACGGAGGCGGTCTACGACATCCCGCTCGCGTCCGGGTTCATCACCGGGGAGGCCCTGCTGCTGCTCGTCCTCGCCGTCGTCGCGAGCTTCCGGCCGTGACCGCGCCGGTGCGACGCGACGCGGTGGACCGGGAGCTCTCCCGGGCGCGCAGCGCGCGGAAGATGCTCCCGTGGACCGCCCTCACCGCGGTCGGCGGCGCGGCGATCGGGCTCGCCGCGGGCGGGGGAGCGCGGGCGGCCGGCGCCCTCTTCGCGCTCGGCCTCGCGTTCGCGCTCTTCCTGTGGACGACGGCCGTGCCGCGCTGCCCGGGGTGCGGGAGCCGGCTCCCGGCGGGACGGGCGCGGCTCGACTCCTGCCCGAGCTGCCGGGCGCGGTTCGAGTGACGAAATCGGTCCGTCCTACCGGACGAACTCGACGTGCGGGCTGATGTGCCGCGCGAGCGGGGAACGGGTGAGCAGCCGGAGCGCCCGCTCCATGCGCTGGGTGCCCATCCCCGGCACCGCCTCGTAGGCGGCCGAGATGAGGTCGCCGAGCGTCGTCACGAGCCGGCGGGGGGTTCCGTGCTTCGCGGTCTTCCGTCCCGACTTCGAGGTCATCTGTTCCCTCCGTTGGTGGCGTCGTCCGCCCCCACCTACTAGCAAACGGCTTGCCTTCCGCCGATGGACGGCGATACAGGGGCTTGCCCGCCAGCGCGGGGCCTCGTCTGTAATCGTTTCAGCCCTTTCCAGGAAATTCATGCCGACCCAGCCATCGCGCGACCTGCAGACGTTCCCGAATCCGAAGCCCGAGCGGCCCTTCGAGATCGCGATGGAGTGCCCCGAGTTCACATGTGTCTGCCCGATGACCGGGCAGCCGGACTTCGCCACCATCCGGATCCGGTACGTCCCTGCCGGGTTGTGCGTCGAGCTGAAGAGCCTGAAGCTGTACCTCTGGAGCTTCAGGGACGTCGGCGCCTTCCACGAGGCGGTCACGAACCGGATCTGCGACGACCTCGTCCAGGTCCTCTCGCCCCGCTGGATCGAGGTGACCGGCGACTTCGCGGTCCGCGGCGGGATCCACACGGTCGTGACCGCCCGCCACGGCGAGCGTCCGTAGAACGTCCTCTCCGGGCTCGCCGCGGCATCCGGCCGGGCGCCCGCGTGCCTCCCTCGGGGTTCCCCGGGACCCGCTCGGCCCCCAACTTATCCTGGGGGGGTTCTGGATGCGGGCCGGCCGGCTCTCGATCGCGTACGTCCACTACGGCGGCCAGAGCGGCGTGACGCCCGCGGTCACGCGCGCGCTCCTCGACCGGGGGCACGACGTCCGCCTCGTCCCCGCCATGGGGCTCCTCCAGCTGCGCGACCCGGTGACGCGCCGCCCTCACCCGACGGCGCAGGCGGCGGTCGGCCTCGCGGTCGCGGCGGCCCGCTTCGGGCGGCGCGCGCTCGCCCACCGGTGGAACACGGGTTACGCCTTCGACCTCCACTCGGCCGCCGCCGGCGCGGCGCTCCGCGCGCTGCGCCCCGCGCCCGACCTCGTCCTCCAGAACGGCGCGCTCTTCGCGCCGGGGCTCCCGCCGCCCTACCCCTACGCGCTCCTCTGCGACCACACCCGCGCCCTCGCGCAGGCGACGCGCCCGTGGCCCGCCCTCGGCCTGCCCGAGCCGCTCGACTACGGGCCGGGCTGGTTCGCGCGGGAGGGGGCGCTCTACCGCGGCGCGACCGCCGTCGCCTGCTTCAGCGAGAACGTCGCGCGCTCCCTGATCCGGGACTACGGAGTGGATCCGGCCCGGGTCGAGGTCGTCGGGGCGGGCGCGAACGTGTTCCCCGAGCAGGCCCCGCGCCGCGACGACGGCCGGACCCTCGTCTTCGTCGGCAAGGAGTTCGCCCGCAAGGGCGGCCACGTGCTCCTCGAGGCGTTCGCCCGGGTCCGCAGGAGCTTCCCGAAGGCGCGCCTGCTCGTCGCGGGCCCGCCGGTGCCCAGGGCCGCGCCGCTCGGCGTCGCCTTCCTCGGCTTCGTCTCGCTCGAGGAGCTCCCCGCGCTCCTCGCGCAGGCGACCGCCTTCGTCCTGCCGACCCTCTCCGAGCCGTTCGGGATCGCGTTCCTCGACGCGATGGCCTGCGGCGTCCCCTGCGTCGGGACGCGCATCGAGGCGGTCCCCGAGATCGTGCGCGACGGGGTCACGGGCCTCCTCGTGCCGCCCGGCGATGCGGACGCGCTCGCGCAGGCCCTGGAGCGGCTCCTCGCCGATCCCGCCGGCGCCCGGGCGATGGGGGCGCGCGGACGGGCTCGCGTCTCCGCGGGTGCGCTCTGGAGCCACGTGGGCGCCCGGCTCGACCGCGTGCTCGGGCGCGGACGGGCGCCGCGCGGCCGCGCCGCATAGCCGCCCTCGGCCGGATCCAGTCCCTTGACCGGGGGCAGCCGGTCACCCGGGGCAGCGTCATGGGCTCGCGGGGCGCGCGCCGGACCCGTCCCCCGCGCCGCTCCGGAGTAGAATCCGCGTCCGGTGCCGGACCCCGCCCCCGCCACGCCCGCGTTCGAGCCGCTGTCGCTCGTCGGGACCACGCTCGACGGCCGCTACGAGCTCGTCGCCCACCTCGCCACCGGCGGGATGGGCGCCGTGTTCCGCGCCCGCCACGTCCACCTGCGCAAGGACGTCGCGGTGAAGGTGCTCCGGCCGGACCTCACCTCGTCCGCGGAGATCGTCGAGCGCTTCCGCCGCGAGGCGGAGATCGCGAGCGCGCTCGAGCACGACAACATCGTGCGCGTGACCGACTTCGGCCGGACCCCCGAGGGCTACCTGTTCCTCGTCATGGAGCTCCTCACCGGAGAGAGCCTGTTCGACCGGCTCCGGCGCGAGGGGTTCCTCCCGCCCGAGGAGGCCGTGCCCATCCTGTGGCAGGTCTGCGCCGCCCTCGAGGCGGCCCACGCGCTCGGCGTCGTGCACCGCGACCTGAAGCCCGAGAACGTGTTCCTCGCCCGCTCCGGCTCCGGCCGCGAGGTGACGAAGATCCTCGACTTCGGCATCGCCAAGATCGCGGATCCCTCGAGCGTCAGCGCGACGCAGTCGGGGATCGTGGTCGGGACGCCGGAGTACCTCTCGCCCGAGCAGGCGATGGGGATCGCCGTCGACGCCCGCGCGGACCTGTACGCGGTCGGCCTCATCGCCTGGCGGACCCTCGCCGGCCGCCACCCCTTCAAGGCGGACGAGCCGCGCGCGCTCCTCATGATGCAGGCGACCCGCCCCGTCCCGCCGCTCACCGACAACCGGCCGGATCTCTCGGCCTACCCGGCGCTCGTCGCCGCCGTCGCCCGCGCGTGCGCGAAGGAGCCCGCCGAGCGCCAGCAGAGCGCGGCCGCGCTGAAGGACGACCTCGCGGCGGCGCTCGGCCCCGCCTTCGCCGTCCCGACCCCCGCGACCCCGACGCCGGCCTCGCCCGCGCTCGCCCCCCCGTCCACGTCGCCGACCCCCTCGCCGCTGCCCGCGTTCGTCGAGCGGGTGGCGCCGTCCTGGGGGCCCGGCCGCAACACGGTCGAGGTCCCGCCCGCGGTCCCGCCCCCCCCGGCCACCCGGGCGGCGCGCGCGTG
>DASVZX010000363.1:0-6858 GCA_036391435.1 Anaeromyxobacter sp.
GGTGCGCGCGTTCCTCGTCGTGAAGAAGCTCGGCGCCCTCGGCGCGGTCGCGACGGCGACGCCGTCCGTGGACGACCTGCGCGCGGGCCGCATCCCCGGCAAGAAGCTCGAGGTCCTCCTCGACACCGGCGAGTCGCTGCAGGGCGTCGAGCGCGCCCTCTCCCAGATCTCCGACATCGCCGCGGTGACGATCCGCGAGCCCGAGGAGGCGCCGGCGCCCGCCGCCGCGCGGCCCGCCGCGCGCGCCGCCGACGCCTCCGCCGAGGCGACCCGCACGGTGCGGGTCCGCACCGAGATCCTGGACGGCTTCCTCGACGCGGTGGGCGAGCTCATCCTCGCCACCGCCCGGATCCGCGAGATGGGGAAGACCCTCATCCCGCTGCAGCCGGTCCGCGCCCCGCTCGACGAGAGCGTCGACCGGCTCCACGCGATCGTGAAGGACCTCCACGACACGGTGATGGCGGTCCGGATGACGCCGCTCGCCCTCGTGACGGAGCGCCTGCCGCGCGCCGCGCGCGACGTCGCGCGCAAGCTCGGCAAGCAGGTCGAGGTGGAGGTGCGCGGCGCCGAGATCGAGCTCGACCGGGCGATCCTGGACGAGCTCAACGACCCGCTCCTGCACGTGCTGCGGAACGCCGTCGACCACGGCATCGAGCCGCCCCACGTGCGCGTCCTCGCGGGCAAGCCCGCCACCGGGAAGATCCTCGTGCAGGCGCGGCGCGAGCGGGACCGGGTCATCCTCGAGGTCTCCGACGACGGCAAGGGCATGGACCCCGGCCGGCTCCGGGCGGCCGCCGTCGCGAGGGGCGCGCTCACCGAGGAGCAGGCCGCCGCGCTCGCCGACCGCGAGGCGCTCCTCCTCGCCTGCCTCCCCGGCCTCTCCACCGCCGGCACCGTCACCGACGTCTCCGGGCGCGGCGTCGGCCTCGACGCCGTGAAGCGGACGGTGGAGACGATCGGCGGGACCGTCGAGCTCGAGAGCGCGCCCGGGGCGGGGTCGCGGATCACCTTCCGGCTGCCGCTCACCGTGGCGGTGCAGCCCGTCCTCCTCGTGCGCGTCGGGGACGAGGTGCTGGGGCTCCCCATCGCGAAGGTGCACGGCGCGGCGCAGGTCGAGATGTCGCGCCTCGACCACAGCCGCGGCGCACCGGTGCTCGCCTACGGCGGCGACCTCGTGCCCGTCCACGACCTCACCCGCCTCCTCGGGTTCCCGCCCGGCCCCGGCCGCGACGAGCGCGCCGTCGTCGTCGCCGAGGGCGGCGACGGCCGGGTCGGCCTCGCGGTCGACGCGCTCCTCGGCCAGCAGGAGGCGGTCCTGAAGCCGCTCGGCGGCCCGCTCGACGCCGTGGCCGGGCTCTCCGCCGTGACGGTGCTCGGCAACGGGCGCCCGGTGTTCATCCTCGACGTGCAGAGGCTCCTCGCCGCATGACCGTCCGCTTCGGGCCGCGAGAGCTGGACGCCCTGCAGGAGCTCGCCTCCGTCGGCTGCGGGCAGGCCATCACCGCGCTCGGGAGGCTCGCCGGGCGCCGCTTCGACATGGACGTCCCGGAGGCCTGGGTCGGCGCGGAGCCCGGCGCGATCGCGTCCTTCCTCGGCGGGCTCGGGGGCGATCTCGTGGCGGTGGGCGTGAAGCTCGAGGGGCCGCTCACCGGCGACCTCCTCCTCGCGCTCCCCGAGACGGACGCGGAGGGGTTCGCGCGCATGCTCGGGTTCCCGCCGGGCGACGCCGGCTGGACGGGGATGGCGGAGAGCGCCCTCATGGAGTCCGGCAACATCGCGGGGAGCGCGTTCGTCTCGGCGGTCGCCGCGCTCGTGAGGCAGCGGCTCCTCCTCTCCGTGCCGACCTTCGCGCGCGGGAGCGGCCGCGCCTGCGTCGAGCGGCTCGTGTCGCACGCGGGGTCCATCGCGATCGCCACCCGCTTCGGCGCCTGGGCGGAGGACACCGGGCAGGCCCTCGAGGGGCTCATCCTGGTGATGCCCGAGCCGGACCGGATCGCGAGGCTCCTCTCGCACCTCGAACTGCGGTAGAGACGCGCGCATGGACGAGAAGACCCTGCGCCGGCTCCTCGCCGGCGTCCGCGCGGGCGACACCTCGGTGGACGCCGCGATCCGGCGGCTCAAGGGCGCGCCCTACGAGCGGCTCGGCGACGTGGCGACGCTCGACCATCACCGGACGCTCCGCGTCGGCATGCCGGAGGTCGTGCTCGCCGAGTCGAAGACCGCGGCCCAGGTCGCCGCCATCGCGAGGAAGCTCGCCGGCAAGGGGCCCCTCCTCGTGACGCGGCTCGCGCCGGAGAAGGCGGGCCCGGCGCGGCGCGCGGTGAAGGGCTCGACCTACGACCCGGTCTCGCGCACGCTGCGCA
The DNA here is from genome assembly GCA_036391435.1 of Anaeromyxobacter sp. Classification (GTDB taxonomy): domain Bacteria; phylum Myxococcota; class Myxococcia; order Myxococcales; family Anaeromyxobacteraceae; genus Anaeromyxobacter. The sequence goes on from DASVZX010000363.1 coordinate 2,364, forward strand.
GGGGCCGGATGGACCTGCCGGCGCGCGGGCCGGTGGCGGTCTGCTGCGCGGGCACCTCGGACATCCCGGTGTGCGAGGAGGCGGCGGTCACGCTCGACGTCATGGGGATCGAGGTGATCCGGATCTACGACGTCGGCGTCGCGGGGCTGCACCGGCTCCTCGCCCGCCGCGACGACCTCGAGCGCGCGCGCGCGATCGTGGTCGCCGCCGGGATGGAGGGGGCGCTGCCGTCGGTGGTGGGCGGCCTCGTCGGGCGGCCGGTGATCGGCGTGCCGACGTCGGTCGGGTACGGCGCCTCGCTCGGCGGCCTCGCGCCGCTGTTCACGATGCTGAACTCCTGCGCGCCGAACGTGACGGTGGTGAACGTGGACAACGGCTTCGGGGCCGCCTTCGTGGCGGGCCTCGTCGCGCGGGAGTAGGAACCCGGGATGGCCGGCCTCCTCGTCCTCGAGCCGATCGGCGGGATCGCCGGCGACATGTTCCTCGCGGCGGCGCTCGACCTCGGCGTCGACCGGGGCGCGCTCGAGGCGGCGCTCCGCACGCTCGGCGTCCCGGGCTGGCGCCTCGAGGTCGTCCGCCGGAGCGACTCCGGCATCGCGGGGACCCACCTCGAGGTCGTGGTGGAGGGCGAGCAGCCGCACGCGCGCGGGCTCGCCGAGATCCTCGCGCTCGTCGGCGCGAGCGGGCTCTCGCCGCGGGCCCGCGCCGTCGCGCGGGGCGTGTTCGAGCGGATCGGGCGGGCGGAGGCGAAGGTCCACGGCGTGCCCGTCGAGGAGGTGCACTTCCACGAGGTGGGCGCGGTCGACTCGATCGTGGACGTCTGCGGCGCCGCCGTCGCCCTCGAGCTCCTCGGCTGGCCCCGGATCGTCTCGGCCGTGCCGGAGCTGGGCCGCGGGATGATGCGGTCGGCGCACGGGCCCATGCCGGTCCCGCCGCCCGCCGTGCTGGAGCTCCTCGCCGGCAAGCCGGTGCGGCCCGGCGGCCCGCAGGGCGAGGCGGTGACGCCGACCGGCGCCGCGCTCCTCGCCGAGCTCGCCGAGATCGGGCCCCTGCCCGCGTTCGTGCCGGGGCGGATCGGGTACGGGGTCGGCACGGCGCGCTGGGCGGACCGGCCGAACGTGCTGCGGATGACGGTCGGGGAACCGGCGCCTCTCGCGGCCGCTCCCCCTCTCCCCCTGGCGCTGTGGGTTCTCGAGACGAACCTCGACGATTGCCCGGGGCAGCTCGTCGCCCGCGCGATCGAGGGCGCGCTCGAGGCGGGCGCGCTCGACGCCTGGGCGGCGCCGGTGACGATGAAGAAGGGGCGGCCGGCCTTCCTCCTCTCGGCGCTCGTCGAGGAGCCGGCGCGCGAGGCCGTGACGCGGGTCTTCTTCGCGGAGACGACCACGCTCGGCGTCCGGCGCCGCGCGGTGGAGCGGGACGTGCTCGAGCGCGCCTTCGAGACGGTGGAGACGCCGTACGGAAAGGTGCGCGTGAAGGTGGCGCTGTCGGCCGGGCAGGAGATGGGCGCACACCCAGAGTACGAGGACTGCGCCGCGCGCGCGCGGGAGAAGGGGGTCCCGGTGAAGGAGGTCATCGCGGCGGCGATCGCCGCCCGGCGGCCTCGCTGAGCGCGTTCCCCCGCGTGGTAGCATTCATGCGGGGGCCATCTTGGGGCGGTCGACTTCCCGCAGGACGAAGCCGGAAGGCCGCGGCGCGCCGGCGCCGCGCCGCCGGGCGTCCTCGCGTTCGCCGCCGCTCGGCGCCGCCGACGCCCTCGAGGCGTTCGCGCACGGCCCGCTCGCGTCCGCGATCGTCCGGTCGGGGCGCATCGCCGAGGCGAACGAGGCGCTCGCCCGCGCGCTCGGCACGAGCATCGCCGCGCTGCGCGGCCGCCCGCTCGCCGAGGTCCTGCCTCCCGTCGACGGGGCGGTGCCGCAGCCCGGACCGGGCGCGTCGCTCGCCTACCGGACCGAGGTGGACGGGATCCCGGGCCGCGTCGACCTGTCGGCGGGACCGCGCCCGCGCCCCGACCGGGCGCCCCTCGTGCACGCGGTGCTGACGCCGCTCCTCGCGCACCCGGATCACGCGGCGGAGCGCGCGCTCCTCGCGCTCTCGCGCGAGCTCGCCGACGCGCGCTCGGAGGACGAGATCACGCGCGCCCTCGCGCGCGGCCTCGAGGTGCTCTTCCCCGGGCGCTCCTTCGCGATCCGCCTCGTGGACCCGAAGACGCTCGCGCTCCGCACCTTCTACGCGCGCGGGCGGCTCCGGTCCGGCGCGCGGTCGCGGCTCGCGCTCCGCCAGGCGGCCGTGGACAAGACCGGGCTCTCGCGGGCGCTGCTCGAGGCGGGCGGCGTCGCGATCACCGAGGTGGACGAGCCGCTCTTCGAGGGGAGCGACGCGGCGGTCGTCGTGCCGCTCGCCGTCTCCGGCGGCCTCTTCGGCGTCCTGAACCTCGAGTACGAGCGGGGCGGGCCGGGCGATCGCGAGAGCGACGCGCCGCTCCTCTACCAGCTCGCGAACCACGCCGCGCTCGGCGTCCGCAACGTCCGCTCCTTCGAGGAGCTCACGACCCTCAAGAACTACCTGGAGGACCTCGTCGAGCACGCGAACGCCCTCATCTTCGTGGTGAACCGCTGCCGCGAGGTCATCGTCTGGAACGCGGCGCTCGTGAAGCTCACCGGGTTCGGGCGGGACGACGTGGTGGGGGACGACCTGTTCGCCTTCGTGCCCCAGGGCGAGCGGGCCTCGCTCGAGGACGTGCTCCTGCGCGGCTTCTCCGGGGAGGCGGTCGCCGGCTACGAGACGCGGCTGCTGCGCGTCGCGGGCGGCGAGGCGCGCGTCATGGTGAACACCGCCCCGATCCTCGACGCGGCCCGGGAGGTGGACGGCGTCGTCGCCATCGGCCAGGACCTCACCCTCGTCCGGAGCCTCCAGGCGGCGGCGGAGCACGCCGAGCGGCTCGCCGGGATCGGGCGGCTCGTCGCCGGGGTGGTCCACGAGCTCAACAACCCGCTCACCGCCGTGAACATGTACTCGGACGTGCTCGTGGAGAAGCTCCAGGCCACCGGGCACGACCCGGGCGACGTCGAGAAGCTCCGCGCCATCAAGGAGTCGGGCCTGCGCATCCAGCGGCTCGCCCGCGATCTCGTCGCCTACGCGCGCCCCGCGGGCGCGACGACCGAGCCGGTGGAGCTCGCCCCGGTGCTCGAGGAGGCCGTCCGCCTCGCGAAGCCGGCCCTGAAGGAGCGCGACGCGGTCCTCGAGCGCGCGTTCGAGGAGGTGCCGCCGGTCGAGGCGAGCCGCCCCGCCCTCGTGCAGGTGTTCGTGAACCTCGTCACGAACGCGGCGCAGGCGTCGCCGTCCGGCGGCCACGTCCGGCTCCGCCTCGCGCACGCCGGGCACGAGGTGCGGGTCACGGTCGAGGACGAGGGTCCCGGGATGGATCCGGAGGTCGCCCGCCGCGCGTTCGAGCCGTTCTTCACGACGCGGCCCGGGGTCGGGATCGGCCTCGGGCTGCCGATCGTGCAGGGGATCGTCGAGCGGCACGGCGGGCGCGTGACGATCGGGGTGCCCGCCGGCGGCGGGACGGCGGTCACCGTGTCCCTCCCCCTCGAGCGCGGCGCCCCGCGCTACGGCGCGAGCGAGAGCACGGCGTACCCGCGGAAGGCGGGGAGCACCGTCGAGAGCGAGTAGCCGGAGGGGTTGAGCGGGATCCGGACGTCGGCCCCCTCGGCCGAGACGAAGCGGGCGCGCCGGGCGCCGCCGGCGACGTGCACGCCGAGGAAGAGGGTCGTGCCGCGCGCCGGCTCGTCGTCGGGCCCGACGAGGTGCACGAGCAGCGTGCCGTCGGTCCGGTGGAGCGCCACCACGATCGGCACGCGCGAGACGACGCCCGCCGCGCGCCGCCCCTTGCCGAGGACCGCCGCGGCGGCCTTGTCCACGAGCCCGGCCGGCAGCGCGCCGCCGCGCTCCGGCACGAGCGGCGGGAGCCCGACGAGCGTCCCCTCGCCGACCTTCGTCCCCGAGGCCTTCGCCGCCGGCAGGAACGCGGCGCCGGGGCGCCCCGCCTCGTCCACGGCGCCGGGCTCGCCGAAGGCGAGGACGGGCGCTCCGGCCTCGAGCCGGCGCCGCACCTCCTTCGCCTCGGCGGGCGAGAGCGCCGCCGCGTCGGCGAGCGCGAGGGCGGCTCCCGCCGGCGCGCGCGCGACCTGCGTCACGACGGCCGCCTGGACGTGGAGGGCCGCGAGGCACTCGACGGCGCGCTCGACCGCGATGCGGTGGCGCCCCTGCGTCCACAGGTCCGCCTCGGCGGAGTAGAGCACCGCGCACTCGACGACCGGCTCGGCGGCCTCCGGCGCGAGCCCGTTCGCCCGGAGCCGCCGCCCCACCCGGCGGATCCGCGCGACGCCCTCGCCGCCCGCGGACGGCTCGATCCCGGAGAGCTCCACCCCGCAGGTCGCGGCGAGCGCGGCGAGCCGGTCCACCCCGCCCGCCCCGGGCGCGGGCGCGAGCG
>DASVZX010000364.1:0-7866 GCA_036391435.1 Anaeromyxobacter sp.
GGTTCGCCGACGTCGCCACGATCGCGCCGCCCGCCGCGCGGGCGAGCGCCCGCGCGATCTCGCCGCCGGGGACGCGGATCCCGACCGTCCCCGTCCCCGCCGTGATCGCCTCCGGCAGCCCCGGGCGCGCCGGCAGCACGAGCGTGAGCGGCCCCGGCCAGAACGCCTCGGCGAGGCGCGCGGCGTCCGGCCCGATCACCGCGACCTCCCCCACCTGCGCCCGATCCGCGGCGAGGAGCGGCAGGGGCTTGCCGTCCGGGCGGCCCTTCGCGCGCGCGAGCCGATCGACCGCCGCGCCGTCGCGGGCGAGGGCGCCGAGGCCGTAGAAGGTCTCGGTCGGATACGCGACCACGCCGCCGCGGCGGAGGAGCCGCGCGGCCTCGCGCACGCGGGCCTCGATCGCGGGGTTCACGGGGGGAATGTAGCCCGGACGGCGCGTCTCACGCAGACCCTTGTGGCGCCGCGCCGGGCGGGGGAGGATGCGCCGCCGTGCCCTCCTCGCGCTTCGGCATCGACGCGACCTGGCTGCGCCCGGACCGGCGCGCCGGCGTCGAGCGGTACGCGGTGGAGCTCGTCCGGGCCCTGGTCCGGCTCGCCCCCGGCGAGATCGTGCTCTTCGCGCGCCCCGACCTCCCCCGCGCGCTCGCGGAGCTCGACGTCGAGCGGCACGAGACCCAGCTCCTCGGGCGGCTCCCCCTCGACCAGGGCTGGCTGCCCTGGGCGGCGGTGCGCGCGCGCGTGAACCTGCTCCACCTGCTCGCGGCGCCGATCCCGCTCCTCTGGCGCGGCCCGAGCGCGATGACCGTGCACGACGCGACGCCGTGGCTCCACCCCGACGCGGCCGACGCGGGCACGCGCTGGTACGTGAAGCCGCTCTACCCGCAGGCGCTCGCGCGGGCCGATGTGATCTTCACGCCGTCGGAGGCCGCCCGGGAGGACCTCGTCCGCGCCGCCGGGGCCCCGCGCGACCGCGTCGTCGTCACCTGGAACGGCGTCGACCCGCTCTTCTTCGAGGCGCGGGCGCGGGAGGGGCCGCGCGGGCCGTACCTGCTCGCCGTCGGCACCTTCGAGGCGCGCAAGAACCTCCCCGTGCTGCTCGAGGCGCTCCAGCGCCTCCGGCGCGGCGGCCGCGACCTCGCGCTCGTCGTCGCGGGCCGGCAGGGCTGGACCCAGTCGCTCCCCCTCGGCGACCTCGCCCCGCACGTCCGGCTCGCCGGCACCGTGCCGGACGCGGACCTCGCCGCGCTCTACGCGGGCGCGGCGTGCTTCGTCATCCCGTCGCTCCACGAGGGCTTCGGCCTCACGCTCGCCGAGGCGATGGCCGCCGGCACCCCGGCGGTCGCGAGCGACATCCCCGCCCTGCGGGAGGTCGGGGGCGAGACGGTGCGCTACGCGGACCCGCACGATCCCGCCGCCTTCGCGGCCGCCATCGGCGAGGCGCTCGACGACCACCAGGGCTCGCAGCTCCGCGCCGCCGCCGCGCGCGGCCGCGCCCGGCGCTTCCGCTGGGAGGACGCCGCGCGGGCGACGCTGCTCGCCTACCGCCGGGTGCTGCGGGCGCGGCGGAGGTGACGCGGCGTCGCCGGGGTGTTCCACCCGGGCGGCCGGGCTCGCGGGCGTTCAGCGCTTGGCGACGGCGGGGAACTCGAGCCCGATCGCGACCGTGGCGAGCCAGCGCCCCACGGTGATGTCGCCGCCGAGCGGCTCGAACGTGAGCGTGGTGCCGAACAGGCGCCGCGCGTCGACCCCGATCCGCCCCCGCGCGTTCATGGACCGCTGGGGAGGCGTGACGTAGTAAAGACCCATCCCGACGCTGCCGGCCACGCCGCCGCGATCGACCGTGACGTCCCGCAGATCGTAGTACGCGCCGGCGCTCCGCGTCGCCGCCGCGCTCGCCTCGAGCCAGTACGCTCCGACCCCACCCCGCACCTCGAGCCGCGAATCGAGCCGGTGGACGAGGCCGGCCTCGGCGCCCACCATCCACGCGGAGAGCCTGGTGAGATACGCGAACGGCCCCGCGAAGTCGCCCGGGCTCTCGGCGCTGGCCCAGCGATCCACCGCAAGCTGGAGATAGACGAAGCGGTGCGTCGCTCCCGCTCGGAGGCCGAAGTCGACGTTGCGGGAGGGGGTCTGCGACGTCGCGAACCCTAGGGCGCCGTCGACGTACCCGCTCCAGGGCGGTCGCGCCGTCGGCTCGGCGTCGTGCCCTGGAGCCGCCTCCGGCGGCGCCGCCGCGATAGGCGGGCCGTACCCGCTCGACGTGCGCCACCTCGCGACGTCCGGCGACGCGTCGAATCGCTGCTCGAGCTCGCGGGCGGCGCTCCGCGCGGCGCGGGCGAAGGCCGCGGTGACCGCCTCGGCCTCGAACCCGACGACGTCCCCCTCGCCGACCGTCGCCCAGCGAGCGATCTCCGCGCCGTCCCGCCCCCTCGCGACGACCTCGTGCCGCACGACGGCCCGCCAGCGCCCGGGGCCGCCGTCCACGTCGGCGGCCGCCACCCGGATCTCCAGCTGCAGCGCCGGCTCGCCCTGGCCCGCGCCGGGGAACATGGTCGCGGCCCGCGCGAGGTACGCGGCGCGGGCCTGCCCGGCGACGTCGACGGTGACCGCCGGGTTCGGCATGAACCCGGCCTGCGGGTCGTGGACGTACCGCGCCGTGGGCCCGGTCGCGTCCACCCGGATCTCTACGGCGAAGGAAGACGTCGCTCCCCCGGCTCCGTCCCCGGCCGACGCCGCGCACGGCGACGACGCGAGGAGAAGCGCGACCGCAGCCCTCACGATCCCACGCCATCCGGGCATCCCCACCTCCGGGCGCGTCCCGACGTGCCGTGCCGCCTGCACCGTGGCGCACCGGCAGTGAAGAAAGCACGTTTCGCCGCACGCCGCCAGCGCGGCGCGAGGCGCTCGCCGGGGCCCGGTCGCGATCCCCTAGTCGCCCGCGGAGCCGCCGGCCCCGTGGCACGCGTTGCAGTCGCCGTGCGGCGCGCCGCCCTGCATCGAGCTTCCCCCGACGGTCGCGCTCGCAGGGAACGCGACGGGGCCGGTGACGAAGAAGTTGCCGGAGGCCGGCCGCGTCGTCGCCGCCTCGGTGCCCACCTGCACCGGCTGGCCGGGGGCGAACGTCCCGGCGGCGGTGAACGGGTGGTCCGACGCCATCCGGCCCGCGACGTGACAGCCGAGGCAGCGGGACCCCGGCGCCATGTCCGGGCCCAACGTGATCGTCTCGGCCCGGTGGCACACGTTGCAGCTCGCGCCGAGACCGCCCCAGTACAGGAGGGGGATGACCGCGCCCGTCGTGGAGTCCTTCATCGCCTTCCCGTTCACGCTCACCGTGATCGGGAACGCGAGCGGCTCGGCGGTGTAGAAGTTGCCGGCCTCGTTCCCGCGGAGCGTGACCGTCCTCCCGTTCGCGTCGGTCACCACGACCGTCGCGCCCTTCGCCCAGGTGCCCGCGACCGTCCAGGTCCTCGCGCTGCCGCTCGACGAGTGGCAGCCGAGGCAGTCCTGGAAGGGCGCCATCATCGGCCCGTCCGCCGGGACGCACGCGCCCGCGAGGAGAGGGAGAAGGACCGCAGCGGCTCTCGTCATGCTCTCGCTCCCTGGCCCGGAATGCCGCCGGGAGGTCTAGGGCGCGGCCCGGCCCCCGTCGATCACCCTTGCGAGTACGGCCCCGGCTACCGCGTCCGCCAGACCGCGACGAGGCCGACCGCCAGGAACAGCACGTTCGGCGCCCACGCCGCGACCCACGGCGCGAAGCGGCCCGACAGGCCGAGGGCGAACGAGACGCCCTGCACCGCCCAGAAGGCGAGCGACACCCCGACGGACTCGACGAGCGCCGAGGACACGTGGCCGCGGCGGTTCCGCCGCAGCGCGAGCGCGAGCGCCACGAGCGCGCCGGGCACGCCCGCGAACGGGTACGCGAGGCGGTTGTAGCGCTCGAGCTGGAACTCGACGACCGGCAGCCCGAGCCGCCGGCGGAGGTCGATCTGGCGGAGGAGCGTCCGCCAGCGCATCTGCGAGGGGCGGCCCGGCTCGACGGAGAACGCCTCGGGGGGCTCGTCGAACTCGTACCGCCGCTCCCGGGCCCGCTCGATGCGCATCTCGCCGTCGGGGAGGAAGGTCCGGTCCTCGACGTCGTCGAGGATCCAGGCGCCGCCGTCCGGCCGCATCCGGGCGGCGTCGACGCGCCGCGAGAGCCGGAACGCGGGGTCGACCTCCAGGATCGTGACCCGCTCGAACCCGCCGCCCGGCAGCGCGCCGCGCAGGTTGTAGATGCGCCGGCCGTCCCGGCCGCGGAACCAGCGCTTGGGCTCGTGCGCCGCGAGGAAGCGGCGCATGTCGCCGCCGCGCCCGAAGCGCAGCGAGCCGATCTCCTCGGCCCGCTCGGCCGCGCGCACGCCGACGGCGTCGTGGAGGACGACGAGCGCGACGCCGAGCCCGAACGTGACCGCGAGGACCGGGACGGCGAGCCGCCAGGGCCCGAGCCCGAGCGAGCGCATCGCGGTGTACTCGCGCGTGTGGCGGAACGTCGAGACCGCGATCCCCGCCCCGAGGAGCATCGCGGCGGGCGCGACCATCCGCACCACCTCCGCCGCCTTGTTCGCGTAGAGCTCGAGGACCGCGGGCACCCAGCCGTGGCCGCCGAAGCCGGCGGAGTTGTCGACGAAGTCCACGGCGAGGTAGATCGCGACGACGCCGGCGAGGGCGGCCAGCGTCGCCCCGAGCGTCCGTCGCGCCGCGTACCGGAAGAGGATCACCGCACCGCCCCGACCCCGCGCCGCGCCTGCCGCGCGATGAGCGCGAGCGCGACGAGGGAGAGGACGATCGTCGGGAGCTGCAGCGCGAGGGCCGCCGGCAGGTAGCCCTTCTGCGCGAGCACCTCGCCGCCGCGGAGGAGCATGTAGTGGGCGACCACCGCGAGCAGCGTCGCCGCCACGGCGAAGCCGCGCCCGCTGCGGCGGGAGGCGCCGAGCGGCAGGGCGAGGAGCGCGAAGGGGATGACGGCGAGCGGCTGGGAGAGGCGGCGGTGCAGGTAGCCCTCGAACTTCCGGACCTCCGCCACGTCGCCCTTCGCCCGCGCCTCGCGGATGTGCGCGCGCATGGCCCCCTGGGTCATCTCGCGGACGCCGCGCAGGAGCGCGCTCTTGTCGGTCAGGGCGGTCCCGAGCCCCACGACGAGCGCGGCGCGGCGGAAGTCCGCGGTGACGTACTCGGACGCCTCCGCGTCCTCGCGGTGGAGCTCGCCGTCGTCGAGGACGAGCTGCATCTCCTGCCCCGACCCGACCGGCTCGAGGCGGCCGGCGGCGGCGAGCGCGAGGACGGGCGAGGCCGGGTCGGACCGGTCGCTGATGAGGACGTGCTCCCAGCCGCCCCGGCGCACCGTCTCGGCGTAGAGCGTGTACCCGGGGATCTGGTCGTAGAACGTCCCGGCGCGCACGTCGTTCGTCACGTTCCGCCGCACGACGTCGTTCACGCGGGCGCGGGCCGACGCGAGCCCGGCCGGCTCGAGCGAGATCGAGAGCCAGAGGCCGAGCGCGCCCGCGGCGAGGCCGAGGACGAGCGGGACGCGCACGAGGCGCGCGGGCGACACGCCGGCGGCCGCGAGCGCCATCACCTCGCGGTCCTCCGCGAGGCGGCCCACGCCGAGCACCGCGCCGAGCAGGAACGCGATCGGCAGCACGTACCCGAGCACGTGCGGGAGCAGCGTCGCGACGATGGCCGCGATGTCGCCGAGCGCGACGGCCGAGCCGAACAGGACGTCGGCCTGCGCCAGGATCTGGGTCGCGAGCAGGAGCTGGGTGAGGAACAGCACGCCCGCGACGAACGGGAGCAGGATCTCCTTCGCGAGGTACCGGTCGACGATCGACACGCGCGGACCCCGGGGCGGCGCTAGCCCTTCGCCGGGGGCGCGAGCCTGGCCTGGAGCGCCTGGTCCTTCGCCTCGACCTCGTCCGCCATCTTCTTGCGCTGGGCGCGGACGCGCTCGGCGACCACGGGGTCGACCCGCGCGACGATGCGGGCGGCGAGGAGCCCCGCGTTGCGCGCCCCGGGCTTGCCGATGGCGAGGGTGCCCACCGGGACGCCCGCCGGCATCTGGGCGGTGGCGAGGAGGGCGTCGAGGCCCTTCAGGTCGCTCGCCGCGAGGGGGACGCCGAGGACCGGGAGCTCCGTCTCCGCGGCGCACACGCCGGCGAGGTGGGCGGCGGCGCCCGCGCCGCAGACGATCACCTGGATGCCGCGCGCGGCCGCGTCGCGGGCGAGCCTCGCCGTGCGCTCCGGCGTGCGATGCGCGGACGAGACGTGCACCTCGGCCTCGATCGCCATGTCGTCGAGTGCCTTCTTCGCCTCCGACATGACCTCCCAGTCGGAGTCGGAGCCCATGAGGATGAGGACCCTGGGTGCGCTCATGGCTTCTTCCCGATGTCCTTCCTGAGCTGCATGCCGCGGAACGAGATCCGCGCCGCCGCGTCGTACGCCCGCCTCGCCGCCTCGTCGAGCCCCCGCCCGAGGGCGCACACCGCGAGGACGCGGCCGCCGCTCGTCACCACCCGCCCGCCGGCCCCCGCCGCCGTCCCCGCGTGGAACACCTGGACGTCCTCCGGGAACGGGCCCTCGAGCCCCGAGATCGGGTCGCCCCTCGCCACCGTGCCCGGGTACCCCTCCGCCGCGAGCACGACCCCCACCGCGGCGCGCGGGTCGAACGCGAGCGTCGTCGCCGAGAGATCGCCCTTCGCGGCCGCGAGCAGCGCCGGGACGACGTCGCTCGAGAGCCGCATCAGGATCGGCTGCGTCTCCGGGTCGCCGAGCCGGGCGTTGAACTCGAGGACGCGCGGCCCCTCCGGCGTCAGCATGAGCCCGGCGTAGAGCGCGCCGCGGAAGGGTCGGCCCCGCCGGGCGAGCTCGCGCACCGCCGGAAGGAGCACGTCTCGCTCGACGAGCGCCTCCACCTCGGGGGTGACGTTCGGCGTCGGCGAGAACGCCCCCATGCCGCCCGTGTTCGGCCCGCGATCCCCGTCGAAGATCCGCTTGTGGTCCTGCGCCGCCGCCAGCAGCCGCACCCGCTCGCCGTCGGTGAAGCAGATGCAGCTCGCCTCCGGCCCCTCGAGCCGCTCCTCGACGACCACCCTCGCGCCGGCGGCGCCGTGCACGCGCGCGACCAGGATGGCGCGGAGGGCCTCCTCGGCCTCGTCGGGCGTCCCGCAGACCACGACGCCCTTCCCGGCGGCGAGGCCGTCGGCCTTCACGACCACGCGCCCGCCGCGGTCCCTCGCCCAGGCGAGCGCGGGCGCGAGCTCCGTGAACTCGCCGTACTCCGCCGTCGGGATCCGGGCGGCGCGCATGACGTCCTTCGCGAACGCCTTCGAGCCCTCGATCTCGGCGGCCGCCGCGGACGGCCCGAAGACCGGCACCCCGAGCGCCGCCACGCGGTCCGCGAGGCCGGCGACGAGCGGCGCCTCCGGCCCGACGACCACGAGGTCGATCCGGTTCTCGCGGACCCAGCGCGCGAGCCCGTCCAGGTCGTCCGCCTTCGTCGGGACGAGCGTCGCGACCTCCGCGATGCCCGGGTTTCCCGGGGCCGCGAACACCGCGTCGACGAGCGGGCTCCTCGAGATCTTCCAGGCGAGGGCGTGCTCCCGGCCGCCCGAGCCGACGACGAGGACTCTCATGGAAGCCGGGGATATACCACGTCCGATCGGCTACCGGACCGGCCGCGAGAGCGCGAGCAGCGCGCCGCGCGCCTCCGCGAGCGCCGGGTCCCCGGCGAGCGCCGCCTCGAGGGCGGCCCGGGCGGCGGCCGGGTCGCGGCGCGCGAGGAGCCGTCCGAGCGCGAGCCGCGGCGGCACGAGATCCGGCCCCGCCTCGATG
>DASVZX010000365.1:0-6163 GCA_036391435.1 Anaeromyxobacter sp.
GCCGCGGCGGGCGGCGGCGTCGGCGCGCGCGGCTCCAGGTCCGGATCGGGCGGCGGCGCCACGAGCGACTTCGGCCCCGACCCCATCGACTCCACCGCGAGCAGCGCCTCCACCTCGTCCAGGATCTGCTTCCAGCGGCTCGGGTGGACGGCCTGCCCCCGCACGAGCGTGACCGCCGACCGCGCGATGAGCGAGAAGAGCGCCCGCTCGATCGCCGCCCCGCGGGCCCGGAAGCGGACCATGAGCTCGTCGATCCGCGCGCCGCTCGAGATCGCGCGCAGCAGCGCGGCCTCGTCCTCGCTGAAGTCGACGACGAAGCGGGGCGGCACGCCGAGGTACACGACCGCCTCCGCGGGGATCCGCTCCGGGAGCCGCCGGAGCGTGCGCATCCCGGGGTTCGCCTGGACGAGCTTGTCGAACCAGGCGCTGGTCTCGGCGAGCGACGCGTCGTCGAACGCGATGCCGACGCGCCACGGGAAGCGAGAGCTGACCCACGCGACGCGCCCCGCCACCTGGATCGGCTCCGGCACCTTGTCGTTCGCGATGGTGATCCGGACCGCGTCGCCCTTCCTCACGCCCTTCGGCGAGACGACCTGGCAGCCGTACGCGCCGATGTCCTCGGTCTCCGCCTCGAACGAGCCGCCGGGGGAGACGACCGCGGTCCGGCAGCGGGCCGGCGCGCGAGGGGCGCGACGCGGGTTCACGATGAACTCCGCCATCGACGGTCATCCTAGCGCAACGGGCCCCCGCGGCACGAGGCGCCCCGGTATCCTCGGGCGGTGAGCGCCCCCTCCATGCCGCGACGCGCCGTCGCCGCGATCGCCGGGACGCCCGCCTCGTTCGCGCTCGCCGCCGCCTGCATCGCCTGGCTGGGGTGGGTCGAGACGCACGGATCGTCGACCGACCCCGAGATCCTCGTGAGATTCGGGGCGCTGGAGCGGGGACGGGTGTGGGCGGGCGAGCCCTGGCGGCTCCTCTCCGCCGCCTTCCTGCACGTCGGCTGGATTCACCTGTGGTGGAACGTCGGGTTCGGCGTGCTCGCCTGCCGCCTGGTCGAGCGCGCGATCGGGTCCGGCCGGCTCCTCGTCGTCTACCTCGCGAGCGCGCTCGGCGCCTCGGCGCTGTCGCTCATCGGCCAGGACGCGATCGCGGCCGGGGCCTCGGGGCCGCTCTTCGGCGTCGTGGGCGCCATCCTGGCGCTGCACCGGCGCGGGCTGCCGTCGTGGCGCGCGTTCCTCCGGAGCGGCGCGACGCTCTGGACGCTCGGCGGCATCGCCTCCATGGCGATCCTCCTGCCCCTCTTCAGGGTGCACGCCGACCAGCTCGCGCACCTGGGCGGCCTCGCGACCGGCGCGGCCGCCGGGTGGCTCCTCTCCCCGCGCGGGCCCCGGCGCGCCCTCCCCTGGGTCGCGTTCGGCGCGGCGCTCGGCATCCTCGTCGCCGCCGCGGTCTGGCCGCGCGACGGGGCGAGCCGGTTCGAGGGCGCGCACCTCGAGCGCGCGGTCGAGACGGCGCTGCGGGACGGCGACGCGCTCGCGGCGCGGTCGGCGCTCGCGCGCGCCGAGGCCCGCCGGTGGCGTTCCGACCGGCTGCAGCTCGACCGCGTGTTCCTCCTCATCCAGGAGGGGGACCTCGAGGGCGCCATCGCCGCGGCGCGGTCGCTCCGCGGGTCCGGAGACCCCGCCGTCGCGCGGGAGGCCGCGGGCAAGGTGGTCGAGCTCGCGCGGACGCTCGCGTACCGCCACTTCACCGGGGCGGGCGCGCCGCAGAGCGATCTCCGCGCCGCGATGTACTGGGACGAGGCGTGCGCGCTCGGCGACCGCGAGAGCTGCCGCAACCTTCGCGGCGCCGGCGCGCGCTGACGACGGCTGCGCCCCTCGTCCGGGATCGTCCCCGCGGCGCGCGCGCGGGGGCTCCCGCGCGGGTGCCGGCCGGAGGACCGTGCGCCCGGAACGCGGGGCTTGCCGGTGGAGACGCGGTGCGGGATCGTCGGGGCCGGAGGGTCGCCATGCCCAGCGAGTGGAGCCCCGAGCTCACGCTGAACAACGAGCTGCTCGACGGCCAGCACGTCGAGCTGTTCCGCCGGCTCTCCGCGGCGGCCGCCGCGCTCGACGGACCGCGCGACGCCCTCGTCGAGGCGGTGGACGCGTTCGCCGACACGCTCGTCTCGCACCTCGCGGTCGAGGAGCGGCTCATGGACGAGACGCTCTACCCGGAGCGCGTCCGCCACAGGTCGGCGCACGAGCTGTTCGTCGCCGACTTCGAGAAGGTCCGCGCGGAGCTCCGGCGCGAGGGCGCGACGCCCGCCGTCGCCGAGGGGCTGCGCCGCCGCGTGCCGGAGTGGCTCCGCTTCCACACGCGCGTGAACGACGCGCCGTTCGGCGCCTACCTGGCCCGCCGCAGGGCGGCGGGCGCCGGCCGGGCGCCGCACGACCACGGGCACCGGCTGTCCTGAGGCTCAGGCGTGCGCCGGCGCCGCGGCGGCGCCGGGCAGCAGCTCGTCCACCTCGGTCCGCAGGAGCCAGTCGTCGGGGAACCGCCCCGCCGCCTCGCGGATCGCGAGCAGCCGCTCCACGCTCGGGCCCCCGCCCTCGCGCATCCGCCGCACCTCGGCGTAGAGCGCGGCGAGCGCGGGCGGCAGCGCCGCCGCCTTGTGGGCCCGGGCGCGCGCCTCGCCGTCCCCGGCGGCGAAGGACGAGAGCTCGCCGAACCAGCGGTCCCACGCGCCGGGATCCGCCGGGCCGCCCGCGACCGAGCGGAGGTCGCGGGACACGAACAGGAGCGCCCAGGTCGGGAGCCGGAGCGCGCGCCCGCCGAGCCGGCCCGCGAGCCTCACCACCTCGCCATGGCCGACCGCGAACCCGGAGAGCGCGAGGCCGGACGGCAGGACGAGCTCGAAGGGGCCCCGCTCGGGCAGCTCGCCCTCGCCGAACGCGACGACGACCTCGCCCGGCCACGGCTTCCCCTCCGCGGCGCCGCCCCGCGAGACGAGCACGGGTCCGGCGAGCCGCGCGAGGGCGGTCGCGAGCCCCGGCGCGACCGGCCGCTCCGCCGGGACGCGCTCGACGACGGCGCCGGACAGCTCGCGGCCGCCGGAGAGCGCGAGGTGGTTCACGGTGCGCGCGCGGATCGCCTCGTCGAGCCCCGCGTCGCCGCCGCGGCGCCACGAGAGCGTCGCCGCGAACTCCTCCAGCACCTCGAACAGCTGGTCGAAGTCGCGCGCCACGAAGAGCTGCGGCTGCATGCGGGTGATGTCGTACGCGACGTCCGCGCAGGCGGCCGTGAGCGGCAGCCTCGCAACGGCCGGCGTGAGGCAGTGCGCGGCCTCGCCGATCGAGGAGAGCAGCCCCGCGCCGTAGAGCTTCGGGTCGTCGAGCGTGCCCACGAGGCCGTACTCCGCCGTCCACCAGTAGAGCCGGCTCGCCCGCGTGGACTCGGACGCGTAGCGGACGCTCGCGGCCGCGGCCTCCAGCCGCTGCTCGGCGAGGGCGACGTCCTCCCGCGCGGCGGCGGGGTCCTCCTTCACGACGGAGAGGCCCCGGATCGCCTCGAACACCGCCTGGTCCTCCGCGGACGCGATCGCGCGGAAGCCCACCTCGCCGCACGCCTGGAGGTAGCGCGCGTAGCTCGGGTCGGCCACGAACGGCGCGTGGCCGGCGCTCTCGTGGACGATGTCCGGCGCGGGCGTGTACTCGATGTGCTCGTGGGTGCGGACGTCGGCGGCGATCGCCAGGACCTTCCGGCTCTGCAGCTCGGTGAACACCGCCGGCGGGACGAAGCCGCGCACCGCGACGGCGGACCACCCGACCCGCGCGAGCTTCAGGTTCATCTCGTCGATGCTCGGGATCGCCTCGGTGCCGATGCCGACGGCGGCGAGGCCGGCGAGGTAGCGGGGGTGCGCGCGCCCGGCGAGGTGCGCGGTGAGCCGGCGGAGGACGTGACGCCAGACCGCGTGGTCGCGAGGCGTGTAGGCCGCGTAGTCCTGCGCCACCACGAATCGGCGCAGGTGCGCCGGCAGGGCCGCCATCGCGCGCTCGGTCGGCGACATCCGCGCCTCCTCCCCCTCCACGCCCAACGTGCGGCCGCCCGGCGGGCGCCGGAAGGCCGCGAGCCCTGGATAGCGGCCCCCCGGCGGAGGCGCACCGCCCGGGAGAGCGCGTCCTCCCCGGCACCTTTCTCGCCGACGACGCAGTCCAGCGGCGCCGGCGCCGCCGCGTCGCGCTCAGCCGCGCACGGCGCGCGGCCCACCGAGGACGCGCGCCGGCAGGAGCAGGATCGCCTTCAGGAGCGCCAGGACGCCGTCGACCGCGACGCCGACGATGCGGAACGGGAGCAGGAACAGCCAGACGATCGGGTAGAGCAGGAGCGCCGCGAGCGCGAGCGGCCAGGCCACCACGAAGAGGAGGAGCCAGAGGAGGAACGCGACCATGCCGGGAAGCCTACGCGCGGGCGGAGCGTTCATTTCATCGACTGGGCGGGTCCAGCTTGCCCTTGCCGGGGCTCGCCCTTAAGAAGGCTGTCCGACCGCATGGATACCTCCCCGGCCCCCGTCCTCGTGGTGGACGACAACGAGGCGCTCCGAGACAACCTCGCCGAGGCGCTGGAGCTCGAGGGCTACGCGGTCGCGGTCGCGGCGAACGGCGAGGCCGCGCTCGACCGGCTCGCGCGCGAGCCGCTGCCGCGCGCCGTCCTCCTCGACTTCATGCTGCCCGGCATCAGCGGCGCGGACCTGCTCGAGCGGATCCGCAAGGACCCGCGGCTCGCCGGCGTGCGCGTCGTGATGACCACGGGCTCGGTGGGGATCCGCTCGTTCACCGCGTCCGCCGACGCGGTCCTGACGAAGCCGTTCGGGGTGCGCGAGCTCCTGTCCGCCCTGAAGAAGGCGGGCGTCGCGGGGCCCTAGCCTAGGCGCCCCCGCGCCGAGAAGCGGCGGTCCTACCGCTCGAGCCGCTTCCCGAACGACACGACGCGGTCCTGCGCGTACCCGACGCTGCGCCAGAAGGCATGGGCGCCCCCGTTCGACGCGAACACCTGGAGGTTCACCTTGGGGCAGCCGAGCGCCGCGAGGGCGCGCTCGGCCTGCTCGACGAGCGCCCGCGCGATCCCGACCCCGCGCGCGTCCGGGTGGACGCCGACGGAGTAGAGCCAGCCGCGGTGACCGTCGTAGCCCGCCATGGCGGTGCCGACGACGCGCCCGTCCCGCTCGGCGAGCCAGAAGAGACCGTCGCCGAAGGCGAGCTTGCGCTCGAGCGCGGCGGAGGGGCTTCGCTGCGGATGCGAGGGATCGCCGTACTCCGGGAAGACGACGCTCCAGAGCGCCAGCACGGCGTCGGCGTCGGCGCGAGCCACCGGACGCACGAGGATCGACGGCGCGGGAGTCCGCATGGCGCGGAATCTAGCAGCGGCTCGAAGGGAGCGGGGAGCTCGCTGTGGACGGCTTCCGTCGGGACCGTTGTCCGGCGTCGTCCGAGCACGTCGGGGGGGGGTAGGCATCGAGGGCCCTCGGTCGCGGCGCCGCCGCGGTGCACGGGACGTCGCCGGAGGGAATCGCTTACCCGCGACGGCAGGCGAATCCACGCGCACGCCCCAAACGATCTGTTGACCTGGGTTCACGGTGAGGCGACCCGCGCGCAGCGAACCGCTCGAGAACGCCGCTCCTGCAGCGCGGGAAGGGCGCTGGTGTGCGTTCGAAACGCTCGCGAGGGGTCGCGCCACCCCTCGCGCGTTCTCGCGCCAGGACGCGACTGCGCACGTTCCAGAGCGCCTCGAAAGTGCATGCGATGCTTCGTCCATGACGAACGCGCAAGAGCTCACCCGCCGCCTCCAGGACCTCCTCGCCCGCGAGCGCGTGGCGATGGCCGACTTCCTCCTCGCCGTCGCGGACTTCGACCGCCGCGCCCTCTGGCTCGACCTCGGCTACGCCTCGCTCTTCGAGTATCTCAACCGCGAGCTCGGCCTCTCCAAGGCGTCCACCTTCCTCCGCGTCCGCGCGGTCGGGCTCATCCGGAGGTGCCCCGAGGTCCTCGAGGCCCTGCGCGACGGCCGCCTGTGCATCTCCACCATGGGCGAGCTCTCGAAGGTCCTCACCCCGGAGACCCAGGACGAGGTGCTGCCGAGGTTCTTCCACCTCTCGAAGCGGGAGGCGAAGGCGGTCGCGGCGGAG
>DASVZX010000366.1:0-3982 GCA_036391435.1 Anaeromyxobacter sp.
TCGTCTTCGCGGTCGCGCTCGGCGCCGGGATGGGCACCGCCGCGCTCGCCGGCTTCCTCGTCGGCATGCCGTCGCTGCGGCTGCGCGGCGACTACCTCGCCATCGTCACGCTCGGCTTCGGCGAGATCATCCGGTCCGTCATCGAGAACCTGAGGACGCTCGGGCAGGCGACGGGCCTCTCGGGGCTGCCGCCGCGCACGAACCTCGTGTGGGTCGGCGTCTCGGCGGTCGCGACGATCGTCATGGCGCGCCGGCTCGCCGTGTCCACGCAGGGGCGGGCACTCTTCGCCATCCGCGAGGACGAGGTCGCCGCAGAGGCGATGGGCGTCGACACGACCGGCTACAAGGTCCGCGCGTTCACGATCTCCGCGGCGTACGCCGGGCTCGCCGGCGGGCTCATCGTCCACGCGATCCTCCTCTCCACGCCGCGCATGTTCACCTTCATCCGCTCGATGGAGGTGGTGGTGATGGTGGTGCTCGGCGGCCTCGGCTCCGTCACCGGGTCGATCGTGGCGGCCTGCGTCCTCACGATCGCGCTCGAGGCGCTGCGGGAGTTCGAGGCGTACCGGATGGTGCTGTACGCGCTCCTCCTCGTCGTCCTCATGCTCGCGCGGCCGCAGGGGCTCTTCGGGACGCGCGAGCTGTGGGACCTGCCGCTCCTCCGCCGGCTGCCGCGGCCGCGGCGGCTCGCGGCGCAGTCGTCCGGCGCGTCGCCGACCGAGGTCCGCGACGAGCGGGGGAAGGGAGGGCGCGCGTGAGCGCGAACCCGCTCGAGCTCTCGCACGTGACGGTGCGCTTCGGGGGGCTGAAGGCCCTCTCCGACTTCAACCTCGCGCTCAGCCCCGGCGAGCTCGTCGGGCTCATCGGCCCGAACGGCGCCGGGAAGACGACCGCGTTCAACGCCGTCACCGGCGTCTACACGCCGACCGAGGGCGAGGTGCGGGTGGGCGGCGCGGTCGTGAACGGCCGGCGGCCCCACGAGATCTGCGGGCTCGGCGTCGCGCGGACGTTCCAGAACATCCGGCTCTTCCGGGAGCTGACCGCGCTCGACAACGTCCGGATCGCCTGCCACGCGAAGGCGACGAGCGGCTTCTTCGACGCGCTCTTCCTCACCGCCCGCCACCGCGCCGAGGAGGCGCGCATCGTCGCGCGCGCCGAGGAGTACCTCGAGGTGATGGGGCTCGGCCACCGCGCCGGCGAGATCGCGAAGGGGCTCCCCTACGGCGAGCAGCGGCGGCTCGAGATCGCCCGCGCGCTCGCGACGGGCCCGCGGGTGCTCTGCCTCGACGAGCCCGCCGCCGGCATGAACGCCGCCGAGAAGACCGCCCTCATGGCGCTCATCCGCGACGTGCGCGACCGCTTCGGCCTCGCGATCCTGGTCATCGAGCACGACATGCGGCTCGTCATGGGCGTCTCCGAGCGGATGCTCGTCCTCGACCACGGCGTCACCATCGCGGAGGGGAAGCCCGACGCGATCCGGCGGGACCCGAAGGTCATCGAGGCCTACCTCGGCGACGCGTACCTCGAGGAGCGGCAGATCGAGGTGCCGGAGGGAGGCCCGGCGTGAGCGGCCCGTCCATCCTGGAGGTGAAGGGGCTGCGGGTCGCGTACGGCGCCATCGAGGCGCTGCACGGGATCGACCTCGAGGTCCCCTCGGGCGAGGTGGTCGCGCTCATCGGCGCGAACGGCGCCGGCAAGACCACGACGCTGCGCGCGATCTCGAAGATGATCCGCCCGTCGGCGGGCACGGTCCGCTTCCTCGGCGAGGACGTCACCGGGCTCCCCTCGCACCGGCTCGTCGCGCGCGGCATGGCCCACGCGCCGGAGGGGCGCGGGATCTTCCTGAACCTCACCACCGCGGAGAACCTCACCCTCGGCGCCTACCTCCGCACCGACCGCGACGGGATCGCGAAGGACGCGGAGCGCGTCTACGCGCTCTTCCCGATCCTCGCCGAGCGCCGCGCGCAGGTCGCCGGGACGCTCTCCGGCGGCGAGCAGCAGATGCTCGCGGTGGGACGCGCGCTCATGAGCCGGCCGAAGCTCCTCCTCCTCGACGAGCCGTCCCTCGGGCTCGCGCCGCAGGTGGTGGAGCGGATCTTCGGGGTGCTCCGCGACGTCAACCGGGAGGGCGTCGCCCTGCTCCTCGTCGAGCAGAACGCGCACAAGGCGCTGCAGCTCGCCCACCGCGCCTACGTCCTCGAGACCGGCGCGATCTCGATGAGCGGCACGGGGAAGCAGCTCCTCGCGAGCCCGGACGTCCGCCGGGCCTACCTGGGCGAGTAGGCCCGATCGGGAGACTGGCGGCGCGCGCCGGACGTGCATACGCAACGCGCGTCCTGCAGGAGGTCCACCGTGCTCGCGTCCGCCTTTGCCGCGCTGCTCGCCGCCGCGAGCCCGCCGAGTGCGGTGCTCGCGCCTCTCCCCGCCCTCTACCCGTCGCTCGAGGCGACCTACCAGGAGCTCCATCGGTCGCCGGAGCTGTCGCTCCAGGAGACGAAGACCGCCGCCAAGCTCGCCGCGAAGCTCCGCGACCTCGGCTACGAGGTCACGACCGGCGTGGGCGGCAACGGCGTGGTCGGCGTGCTGCGGAACGGCAAGGGGCCGACCGTGCTCCTGCGCACCGAGCTGGACGCGCTCCCCGTCAAGGAGGAGACCGGCCTGGCCTACGCCAGCACGGTCACGGCGGCGGGCCCGGGCGGCGACGCGGTGCCGGTGATGCACGCGTGCGGCCACGACGTGCACATGACGTCCTGGCTCGGCGCGGCGACGCTCCTCGCGAAGGCGCGGGACCGCTGGAGCGGGACGCTCGTCCTCATGGGCCAGCCCGCGGAGGAGGTCGTCCGCGGCGCGCGCGCGATGATCGACGCGGGGCTCCTCACCCGGTTCCCGCGCCCGGACTACGCCATCGCGATCCACGACCACCCCTGGCTCCGCGCCGGCCAGGTGGCCGTGACCGCGGGTCCGTCGCTGGCGGCGGTGGACACCGTCGAGCTCGTGGTGCACGGGCGCGGGGGGCACGGCGCGGCCCCGCAGCTCACGATCGACCCCGTCCTGATCGCCTCGCGCGTCGTCGTGGCGCTCCAGGGGATCGTGGCGCGCGAGCTGAACCCCCTCGACCCGGCCGTCGTCACGGTGGGATCCATCCACGGAGGGACGAAGTCGAACATCATCCCGGACGACGTGAAGCTCCAGCTCACGGTGCGCTCCTTCAAGCCCGAGGTCCAGAAGCACCTGCTCGACGCCATCGCGCGCGTCGCGAAGGGAGAGGCGATGGCGTCCGGCGCGCCCGAGCCGACCGTCACCGTCACCCCGGACTCCGCCCGTCCGCTGGTGAACGATCCGAAGCTCTCCGAGCGGCTGCGCGGCGCGCTCGCACGAGGCCTGGGCGAGGACGCGATCGCTCAGATGCCGCCGCTCATGGTCTCGGAGGACTTCTCCGAGCTCGGGTACGCGGGGATCCCCGCGGTGCAGGTGTGGGTCGGCGCGTCCCGCGACGAGGCCGCCGCGGAGGCCGCCCGGGTGGGCAAGGCGCCCGGGCTCCACACCGCGCGGTTCGCGCCGGACGTCGCTCCGACCCTTCGCACCGGCGTCGCGACGTTCACGATCGGCGCGCTCGAGCTCCTCGGGAGGCGCTGAGGGCTCTCGCCGCTACGCGCGCGCCGCCGCGCCCTCGCGGGCGAGCAGCGCGCGGAGCTCCGCCTCGGCCCCCGGCGCGCGGCGGACGCGCGAGGGGTGCATGGAGGTGCGGCCGAGCTCGACGTCGCGCAGCCGCCCGTCGGACCCGCGCACGTGGACGACGAGCGCGGCCTCGCGCGCGTCCTCGTCGGCGGCCTCGAGCTCGGCCCAGAGCGCGTCGCCGGGCGGGCGCGTCGCGAGCCACTCGCGCATGCCGCGCTCGTACTCGGCGCGGTCGGCCGGATCGAGGTAGTCGCGGACGACGGTCTGGCTGGCGACGACGAGGGCGGCGCCGTCGGAGGCGGAC
>DASVZX010000367.1:0-6483 GCA_036391435.1 Anaeromyxobacter sp.
GTCCCGCGCTCGGTCACGACCGCGCCCGACGCCCCGCGGAAGGCGGCCAACTTCGTCGCGCACCTCGTCTCGAGGAAGCGGGGAGCGCGGAGGGCCTCGTGAGCTTCGGCCGGAGCCGAGCTCGCTTCAAGGTGCCAGAGCGCCAGATCCCGAAGATGGCGGGCGGCGGTAGCGTCCGGAGCGCCGTCCGGGGCCTCGGCGCGTACGCCTCGATCATGCCGGAGGCCGAGCAGGCGGCCTCGACAGCGCGAGCGGCGGCGCGCGTCGAGCGGCTCGGCGAGTCGGGCGTCGAGGTGGGCCACATGGCCCACGACGTCGGCGACACGATGGGGCTGACGCCCGCGCACGGCGTCCTGCCCGAGCCCGAGCCGCCCGAGGCCTCGGTCTCGGGCGACGCCGAGATGCGCCCGCTCCCCGGCTACGTGGCGGACGCGCTCGCGCGAACGGGCTACGCCGAGCACGTCGATCCGCAGACGGGCGCGCTGCACCGCTACCGTGCCCTGCCCGAGTACGCCGATACCCCGGAGCTCGTCCACCAGTTCGAGGCCGCCGGTCGCGGGATCATGCCCGGCTTTGACTACCCCGTGGCGGCCGCCCACTGGGCCGCGGACAAGATCCGCGCCGCCCTCGGCGATTACCGTTACGAGGACATCCCGTTCCAGCAGGTGCTCGATGACGTGCGGCGCGAGCACGACCGCGCGGCGGAGGAGAACCCCGAAGCGGAAGCAGCCGGATCGGTCGCGCTCACGCGCGCGTTCCCGTGGAGCGAAGCGAGGGGGCTCGTCGGGGCTGGGCTCCGCACCGCGCAGGCCGCAGGGCTCGACATCGCCCACGCCGCCGGTCGCGGCGTCGATCCGACGGCGGCGACGCGCGAGGCGCTCTCCGACGCACCGACCACGGCCGGGCTCGACCTCGCCGCGCCGTGGGTGGGCCACCTACTCGAGCACACGGTGCCCAGCCCCGCCGCGAGCACCCGGATCCGGAGAGTGCTGACGCCGGCGGCCCGCTGATAGGGATCTCGCCGCCCTTCCCGCCGGGGAAGGGTGATAGCGTTTGCGCCGTCCGGGCATCGGCGCCTTGCGTTGTAGGTCGAGATTCCCCCCCCGCTCGGCCTCGGCCAAGCGCCGTGCCCGGGCCTTTGGCGCGGAGGTCGTGCGGCACAGCGCCGCGTCCCGCGGCCGTGGTGCGCCCCGTCTCAACCATTCGGGTATCGTCCTTCGTCGGGGGAGGAAAGCGCGCGGGGCCATTGGCTACTCGGGTCCTCGTAGTCGAGCGGAACGCCGCACTACGGCGCGTGATGGTCGACGTCCTCGAAACGAACGGCTACGCCGCTTTCGGAAGCGCCAACGCGACCGACGCGCTCTCGACTTGGATCGAGGTGCCTGATCTCGCCGTCATCTCCGATCACTCCCGATCCGGGGGCGGAAGTTCGGACCTGGTGCGGTTCATCCGGAAGCTGCGGGCTGATGGCATTCCCGTCGTCGCAGCGTGCTCGAGATGTGCCGGGCCGAAACTGATCGCGGCGGGAGCGCGCTGCACGATCGGGAAACCGATCTCCGAGCGTGCGTTGCTGGTCGCGCTGCGCTGGCTCGAAAGCGTGTACCTGAGTGCGCGCTCCGGCGCGAAGGAGCCCTCCGCCATCAGGCGCGTCCTCCCGCGCTCGCAGGCCGAGACGGCATAGGCGCCGGTCTAGAAGTGTTTTCACTGAGGGTAGCGGACCATTCTTGGCCCGTTCTCTCCCTCGGGACTGCCTTGCGCAACCTTCCGGCCGCGCGATCACGTGCGCAAGCGGCCGCAACGATTACACCTGACCACGTGTGGTGGTCAGGCGTGCGCACTGTCGGATGAATTAAAAGGCCGATGCTCTGCCAGTTGAGCTAGCGCCTCGGGGCCGGCCGAACTGATACCACGCGCGCCGGGTTGGGGCCGAGCCGACCCCGGACCGTGGGATACCCCCCATCGCACCGCGGCGCTACGAACAATCAGGAGGGCGCGTCGCTTGCAATAGCGCCCGGGAGACTCCGAGGAAGAAGGTCCGCCATGCTGTCCATGATCGCCGCCCTCGTGATCGCCGTCGCCAGGCCCGCAGGCCTCGAGGTGCCGCCCCCGCCCGGAGAGCTGCGCGGCCAGGTCCTGAACGCGGCGGGGCTGCCGGTCACGCGCTTCACGGTGAACGGGATCCACTTCGAGGACCCGCAGGGCCTCTTCAAGATCCTGACGCCGCCGGACGGCGAGTTCCGCGTCGTGATCCGCGCCGACGGCTTCGCCCCGAACGTGATGCACGTGCAGGGAGCCTCCGGGAAGAAGCTCGTCATCCCGGAGATCCGGCTCGGCGGCGGCGAGCACGTGCTCGCCGAGGTGATCGACGCGGAGACGGAGGTGCCGATCCGGGACGCGCGCGCCTCGCTCGCGGATCCGGCGAAGCTCGAGCGGCTCCGGTTCATCCGGCCGGAGCGGGTCGCCGGGGTCGGCGTCACCGGCGGCGGCGGGTGGCTCGAGATCCGGCACGCGCCGCGCGGCCTCCTCGTCCTCGTCGTGCAGCACCCCGACTACCTCCCGGAGTTCGTTCCGGTGAACACGCGCGATCGGCTGCCGTCGGTGAAGCTGCACCGCGGCGGCGCCATCACCGGCGTCGTGCGCGACGCCAAGGGCACGCCGCTGCCGGGCGCGCGCGTCGTGGCGCTCTCGGAGCAGGCGAGCGACGGCGCCGAGGCGGTCGCCGACGTGCGCGGGCGCTTCGAGATGAGGCGGCTCCGCCCCGGGCTGTACCGCGTCGTCGCGACCAGCTTCGGCCAGGCGGTCGAGGCCGCCTTCCAGGTGCCGCTCCACGACGGGATGGTCGCCGACATCGCGGTCGAGCTGAAGAGCAAGGTGCGCCAGATGCAGCTGCAGGAGCTCGATCTCGGCGGAGAGCTCCCCGTGGCCGCGCCCGAGGGCGCGCTCGCGGCGCGCTAGCAGGCGCCCTTCGCGCGGAGACCGCGGCCGCGGGCCAGCGCGTGCCGCTCTAGCCGCGCCGCCTCGACGCAGGCGCGAGCCGCGCGACCTCGACGACGTCGCCCGGCGCGAGCTCGGGCACGTCGTCGTCCGTCGGGGCGGCGAGGGGCGCGTTCGCCGCGCGGAGCGCCCGGTCTCCGCTCGCGGCGCAGCTGCGCTCGTCCGCGTCGAGCCGGGCGAACCACCGCGACGCGGTCTGCTTCACGCGCGCCCAGTGCATCTCCTCGGCGGTGGCCATGGGGATGGCGTGCGGGTCCGAGCGCGCCGGCGCGTCGACGAAGCGGGCGCCGGCGCGGCGGCGGAACACCTCGCCGTACAGCGACGAGTGCGTCCGCTGGCAGAACGGACACTGGAAGTAGCGGATGGTGCTCCCGGGGGCGGACCAGGAGGTCATCACGACCCGGCAGTGCGTGCACTCGACCGACGGTTCCTTCATCGCAATCCGGAGATATCACCCGCGATCGATGGGTCAAGAAAACGGCGGGATCACTCGGGGATCTCCCGATCCGGGCGCCCCCGCGCGGGGCGTCGGCGCGATCGCGCGGCGGCGCCCGTCTTCTCTCTAGGTGGAACCGTGGGGTAGACTCCGGCCCTCACCGGGAGCCTGGATGGACACCATTCGCGTCACGACGCTCGGGATGCGCTGCCCCCAGCCGGTCCTCATCCTCGCGCACCACGCGCGCGGCAAGCCCTCGGGGACGCTCGTCGAGGTGGTCGGCGACTGCCCGACCTTCGAGAAGGACGTCCGCAGCTGGGTGGAGCGCGAGCGCAAGACGGTGCTCGCCGTGGTGGGCTCCCCGCCGACCCTGACGATCCAGATCCGGCTCTGACCGGGCCGCCCGCGCCGCGCCCGATCGCGGCGCCGCGCGCGGCGCGTCTCGCGGCGTTATCGTCCCGGAGATGCCCACCGTCGTGAACCTCGACGGGACGCTCGTCCGTCCCTCCGACGCGCGCGTCTCCGTGTTCGACCGCGGCTTCCTCTACGGCGACAGCGTGTACGAGGTCATCCGCACCTACGGCGGGCGCCCCTTCGAGCGCGCGGCGCACCTCGCGCGGCTGCGCCACTCGGCCGAGCGGATCGGCCTCGTCCCGAAGTGGGACGCGGCGCGGGCGGCCGCGGAGATCGGCCGGACCCTCGAGGCGTCGCGGGGAGGCGACGCGCCGGATCCCGCCGCGGCCCCCTGGAACGTCGGGGAGCGCTACATCCGGCTCGTCATGACGCGCGGCGCCGGAGAGATCGGCCTCGACCCGGCGCTCGCGGTGGACCCAGTGGCGCTCGTGATCGTCCAGCCGCTGCAGGGCCCACCGGCGCGCGCGTACGCGGAGGGGGTCGCGGCAGCGTTCGTGGGCGTGCGCCGCGCCTCGCCCGCCGCGATCGACCCGACCGCCAAGACCGGGGCGCACCTCCCGAACGTGCTCGCCCTGCGCGAGGCGCGCGAGCAGGGGGCGCACGAGGCGCTCCTGCTCGACGAGCGCGGAGCGGTGACCGAGGGCTCGTCGTCCAACGTCTTCGCGGTGCGCGGGGGGAGGGTCACGACGCCCCCGCTCGGCGCCGGAATCCTCGAGGGCGTGACCCGGGGGGTCGTGCTGCGTCTCGCGCGCGAGGTCGGCGTCGCCGCGGAGGAGGCGCCGCTGCGCCCGGAGGACCTCGAGGGCGCGGAGGAGGTCTTCATCACCTCCACCGTGCGCGAGATCGTGCCGGTGATCCGGCTCGGACGGCGGATCGTCGGCGCGGGGCGTCCGGGACCCGTGACGCGGCGGCTCCACGATGCGTTCCGCCGCCGCGCGGGCGGCGCTGTGAGTCTCGCGACGCCAACGTAGGTCGCAAAACGCCGGCGCGGAGCGCGCGCGAGGCACGGTAAGCTGCGAGTCGCGCATGGGCCGCCTCCTCCCCGCCGTCCTCGTCCTCGCGCTCGCCCAACCCGCCGCCGCCGATCCCCAGGTCGACGCGGCGATCCGTGCGCTGCGCCGCGACTCGTCGATGAAGGTCCGCACCCAGGCGGCGATCGTCCTCGGCCAGCGGCTCGTGGCGCAGGCGGTGCCCGCGCTGCGCGAGGCCGTCGCCGAGGACGGCGCCGCGGCGGTCCGCATCGCCGCCGTCGCGGCGCTCGCCAAGATCGGCGACCGGGGCGCGCGCTCCACCCTGCGGGCGGCGAGCGAGGCGGATCCGGACGCCTCGGTCCGGACCGCCGCGAAGCGCGCGCTCGAGGCGCTCGGCCCGATCGCGGTCTCCATCGAGGAGCCCACCGGACCGGGCTCGGCGCGGGCGCCGATGCGGGACGCGCTCGCCGCCCACCTCCGCGAGCGCGGCTACAAGGTCGGCGACGAGGGCGAGTTCCACCTGAAGCCCACGGTGAAGGTCGACGTGGACCGGGACGGACCGAAGACGGTGATCGCGGTGAAGGCGTCGGCGGTGCTCGTCGACCGCGACGGCCGCGTCGACCTGGTCGAGTCGAGCGCGCGGGCGTCGGTCACGGGCCCGGTCTCCGACGGCCACCTGACGGCCTACGCCGCCCGGGCGATCGACGCCGCGGCCCGGAATCTCACGGAGGACCTCGCCGCCCGCCTCGGAGGGCGGTAAAAGGTGGGCATGGAACCCGCCGTGGCGAGCCCCACCGGCCCCGCGCCCGCGGCCCCGACCGGCGCGCCGCCGGCGTCCGCGTCCGCGCACCCGAAGCGCTACGTGCGGAACTACCTGCTCGACACGGGCCTGCAGCTCCGGCTCGCGAGCTACCTGCTCGGCGTGGCGGTCGCGCTCTCGCTCGGCCTCGGCTGGCTGCTCTGGTCGGCCTACCGCGAGACGAGCCGGGTCATCGCGCTCGGCGAGCCGGACGTCGGCGAGTCCATCGCGCAGGCCCTCGCGAGCGAGGATCGCTGGCGCATGTTCCTCATCGCGGCGGCGCTCTCCGCGGTGCTCCTGTCGCTCCTCCTCGCGTCGGTCGTGATCACGCACCGCATCGCGGGGCCCGCGTTCGTCATCGCGCGCACGTGTCGGCAGGTCGCCGACGGGAGCCTCGCCCCTCCGCGACCGCTCCGCAGCCACGACCTGCTCGTGGATCTCGCCGACGACGTCGCGGCGATGGTGGACGCGCTCCGCGACCGCGACGACCGGGAGCGCGAGCGGATGATCCGCGCGGCGGCGACGCTGCGCGATCCGTCCTCCTCGACCGCCGCGTGCGCCGCGGCGCTCGAGGATCTCGAGCGCATGGCCTCCGAGAAGGAGGCGCGGCTCCGGTCGTGAGGACGAGCTTCGTCCTCGCGATCGCCCTGGCCGCGTGCGCGACCGGACCGTCGGGCCGCCCTGTGAGCGCGGGCGGGCAGGGGAAGGCCGTGGCGGCGGCGGAGGGTACGGCCGCGACCCCGACCCCGCCCCCGCCCCCGACCCCGACCCCGGCCTCGCCCCCGACCTCGACCCCGGCCCCGCCCCCGACCTCGCCCCCGACCCCGACCCCTGCCTCGCCCCCGACCCCGACCCCGCCCCCGACCCCG
>DASVZX010000368.1:0-9388 GCA_036391435.1 Anaeromyxobacter sp.
CCACGCGAACGGGATCGACGACGTCGTCTTCGGCTCGCTCGCCACGGCGAACGCGACGCTGTCGCCGGTCTGGGATCCGACCGGGCTGACCTGCTCGAGCACGTACTGCCACGGGAACTTCGTGGGCGGGAACGCGTCGAACGCGCCGAACTGGGCGAGCCCGAAGGCGAGCTCGTGCGGCACCTGCCACGCGACCCCGCCGCCGGACCCGCACCCGGTCGTGGACGTGAGCGGCGGGCTCGGCGCGTGCAACGCGTGCCACGTCTCGACGGTGGACCCGACGGGCGCGCTCATCCCGGCGAGCGCGGGAGGCCTGCACCTCGACGGCACCGTGCAGGTGACCGGCCATCCGGCGAGCTGGATGGATCAGACGAGCACCGGGTTCCACGCGTACTCGGCGAACCAGGGCCTGACGCCGTGCGAGAGCTGCCACGGGCCGACGCTGGACGGCAGCCCGGGCGTGTACGGCTGCGCCCAGTGCCACGGCGCGGGCTGGAGCACGAACTGCACGATGTGCCACGGGGGCGTGACGGACACGACCGGCGCGCCGCCCAAGACGACCTGGGGGAACGGCGGCGACGCGGTCCGGATCGGCGCCCACCACTCTCACGTCACCGCGGCGAACAACGTTTCGCTCCCGATCGCCTGCACGACCTGTCACCCGGGGCATCAGAGCGCGCTCGAGCCCGGGCACATCGCCGGGACGACGGCCGTCGTGACGTTCGACGCGCTCGCCACGCCCCCGGGCCTCACGCCGGTCTGGAGCCGCACCACGGCGACCTGCGCGACGACCTACTGCCACGGCGCGACCCTCGTCGGCGGAACGCTCACCACGCCGACGTGGACGACCACCGACGGGTCCCAGGAGGCCTGCGGGACCTGCCACGGGCGCCCGCCGAACACCGGCCGCCACCTCCAGCACGCCGTGAGCTATGGCATCCCGTGCCAGTCGTGCCACCAGCGGGTCCTCCCGTACCAGTACGATCCGGCCCTCCACGTGAACGGGAAGCCGAACCTCGATCCGAGCCCGACCGCCAACTCGTTCGGCGGCTTCGCGGACTGGAACGCGGCGGCGCGCGGTTCCGGGACGCTCATCGGAACCTCCACCGGCTGCCACGGCGGGATCTACTACTGGAAGGGCTCCCCGGCGACAGGCTTCGGGTGCATGTGATCCTCCTCGAGAGCACGGGCGCCTCGCGGCGCCCGTGGTTTCGGGTTCGCACGCCACGGCCGGAAGCGAGAAGGGGATCCCGGCGTCACCGGGATCCCCTTCGTCTTCAGCGATGTGGTGAGGGGGAGAATCGAACTCCCGACCTAGGGATTATGAGACCCTCGCTCTAGCCGACTGAGCTACCTCACCGGTCCTGAGAACGCGGGTTTATAGGCGTCCCGCCCGGAGCCGTCAAGCAACGGGGCGGGGCCGCCCGGGCCGCCGCGATATCCGCCGATTTCTTGACCGATCGACTCCGCGTGATACACGGGGCCGTGCGGCACGATATCGGAGGATTGCGCATGCGGAAGCCGTCGCCCTCGATCTCGACGCGGACGCGGGAGTTCACGCCGCTCGAGCTTCCGCTGCTGAGGCCCGAGCCACCGCCGCGCCCGGAGCCGCCGGTGCGTCCTCCCGCGGACCGCATCAAGGACGCGCTCCTGCGCTGGCTGGAGGAGGAGCTGTGAACCTCGACCTGCCCTTCCCGAAGGCGGACCCGGCGGCGCTCGACGCGCTCCTCGAGGGGATCGACGAGGAGCTGGACGCGCTCTTCCTCGACGAGGTGGACGGCGTGCTTCGCCGGATCCGGGCGGAGCCGGACGCGAAGCCGGACGTCGCCCTCTCCTGAGCGGCCTACCGGCTCCCTTCGCCGTCGGCGCGGTACTCCGACTCCTCGGCCTCGAGCTCCGCCCCCACCTCGGCCGGCGCGGTCACCAGCCGGCCGAGCCGGATGTGCCGCGAGAAGAGGAAGAAGAGGCCGAGCACGGTCACCTGGACGAGCTGCACTCCCCAGACCACGTTCGCGTACGCGGTGCCGCGCGTCGCCACCGCCTCGCTCGGCGCGAAGAGCCCGAGCCCGACGACGATCGCGCCCTGGAACGTGCCGACCATCCCGGGTCCCGCCGGGATCATGACCCCCACGACGAGCACGCCGAGCAGCGCGCACGACTCGACGACGCCGAGCCGGAACCCGAACCCCCGCGCGAGCAGGCTCATCCCGAACGCGTTCATGCCCCAGTACGCGACGGTGAGCACCACGAAGGCCGCGGTCTTGCGACGGTCGGGCAGGTGGCGCAGCCCGTGGATGAAGGCGTCGAGCATCCCGGAGGCGCGCGCCGCGAGGCGCGGGGAGAGCGGGCGGAGCACCCTGCCCGCGATGCGGACCGCGAGCGAGCGGTTCCTGTAGGCGACGACGAGGAACGCGAGGACCGCGAGGAACCCGAAGCTCACGAGGACGCCGCCGAGCCTCAGGATCCGCACGCCCGGCGCGCCGTCCGGCACCGCGAAGAGCACGAGCACCATGAAGAAGCCGGTGAAGATCCCGTCCGCGACCCGCTCCGCGACGACGGAGGACAGCGCGGTCGACGCGCGCAGCCGGCCGGGCTCGGCGACGAGGTAGGGGCGCGCGAACTCGCCGAGCCGGAACGGCAGGAGCGTGAGCGCCATGAACCCGACCGCGGAGATGGCGTTGAGGCGCGCGAACGGCACGTCCGCGACGGGCTCGAGCAGGATGCCCCAGCGGACGGTCCGCGTGAGGTGGATCGCGAGCAGGAGCACGACGTAGGGCGCGAGGTACCGGTAGTCCGCGCGGCGCACCTCGGCCCAGATGGCGCCGAGGTCCTTCCCGCGCAGCGTGAGCCACAGCGCCACCCCGGAGATGCCGAGGCCCGCGACCACCTGGATCGCGCGCTTCACGCCACGTCCTCCCCCGCGAGGATCCGCCGCGGGTTCCCGTCGAGCAGCCGCCCGAGCGCCTCGGCGCCCGCGCGCTTCTCGAGCATCTCGAGCGCCTCGGCGAGCCACTCCTGGACGCCGTCGGGCCGGTGCAGATCGGTCGCCGCCACGGCGTAGAGCCCCTCCGAGACGAGCCGCTCGGCGAAGCGGCGCGCCGGGCGCCCGTAGACGCCGGCGAGGGCGCCGAGGTTCAGCTGGAGGGCGCCGCCGAGCCGGACGACCTCCTCCGCTCGCCCCGGCCGCTCGAACTCGGCACAGCGCTCCGGGTGCGCGAAGAGCGGCGACACGCCCTTCCGCGTCAGCGCGAAGACGAGCTCCGCCAGCGCGGGCACCGGGGTGCCGAACGGCGTCTCGACGAGCACCCACCGCGCCCGCGCGCCGATCCCGCGCCGCCCCGCGCCGCCGGCGCGGGCGAGGAACTCCTCCTCGAGCCGGTTCTCCGCGTTCGGGTGGAGCGCGAGCGGAACGCCCTCGCGCGCGAGCAGGTCCGCCGCCTCCGCGCGCCGGGCCTCGGACCGCGCCGCGTCGCCCGAGGGGAACCCCGCGAAGGCGTGCGGGCTCGGGGCCGCCTCGCTGAACCCGAGCGCCACGAGGAGGCGCGCCGCCGCGAGCGTCTCCGCCGGCGTCTCGCAGCCGTCGTCGAGGCCCCAGAGCAGGTGGCAGTGCAGGTCGACGTACCCCATGGGCGTGCGCGGCTCATAGCACGCGCCCCGGCGCGCCGGAAGCGCCGGCGCGGCGCTCAGGGGACGGGGTTCAGCGGCGGCTCGCCGCGCGCGACCCGGAGGACCTCGTCGAGCGCCATCCGCGCCATCGCCGCGCGCGTCTCGCGCGTGCCCGAGCCGAGGTGCGGCGTCAGCACGACGTTCGCGAGCCCGAGGTAGGCCTCCGGGACGCGGGGCTCGTCCCGGAAGACGTCGAGCCCGGCCGCCGCGAGCCTGCCGGAGGCGAGCGCCTCCGCGAGGGCGGCGTCGTCCACCACCGCGCCGCGCGCCGTGTTCACGACGATCGCGCCGGGCCGCAGCCGGGCGATCCGCTCGCGGGAGAGGAGGTTCTCCGTCCCGGCCGTGAGCGGCACGTTCAGCGACACGAAGTCGCTCTCCTCGAGCAGGACGTCGAGCGGCACCTGGCGCGCCTCCGGGACGTCGCGGGGGCGCGTGGACGCGTACAGGATCCGCATCCCGAAGCCGCGCGCCCGCCGGGCGACGGCCTGGCCGATCCGGCCGAACCCCACGATGCCGAGCGTCTTCCCGTGGACCTCCGTGCCGAGCATGAACGCGGGATCGACCGACCCCCACCCGCCCGCCCGCACGAGCCGGTCGCCTTCCACGACCCGCCGCGCCGCGGCGAGCAGGAGCGCGATCGCGTGATCGGCCGTCGCCTCGGTGAGGACGCCGGGCGTGTTCGTGACGAGGACCCGCCGGGCGCGGCAGGCGTCGAGATCGAGGTGGTTCACGCCCACGCCGTACGAGGCGACGTGCCGGACGGACGGCAGCGCGTCGAGCAGCGCGGCGTCGACGCGGTCGATGTAGGTGGGCACGAGCACCGCCGCGCCGCGCGCCCCCTCGATCAGCCGCTCCCGGGAGGGCGGCGCCGATCCGCCCCCGCGGACGTCGAGGAGGGCGCGGAGCGGCTCCAGATCCTGTCCGGGCAGGTCGCGGACGAGGTAGACGATCGGCTTCACGCGTCCTCCTCCTCGGGCGGCGCGGGACGCTCCTCGCCCCCGCCGTCGCCCGCGCGGCCGCCGGGGATCCGGTACTCCTCCCCGAGCCACTTCGCGAGATCGACGAGCCGGCAGCGATCCGAGCAGAACGGGTACGATCGGTTCTCGGCGCGGGGCGGAACGGGCTTCCCGCAGATGTCGCAGGCGCGGGCCACGGACGGGATCTACCGCGGAGCGCGTCCCTTGTCCCGAGCGGCGAGATCCTCGGGCGCGGGCGCGTTCAGGGGATCAGGGGAAGCGGCTGCGCCTCAGCTCTTCGCCGGGCAGGTCGCCGGGAGCAGGGGCCGGATCGCCGACTCGAGCCGCCGCTTGGAGAGCGCGCCGCGGAACGTCTGGCGGACCCGGCCCTCCGCGTCGACGACGACGGTGATGGGATAGCCCCCCACGCCCCACGGCCCGAGCGCCTCGGCGCGCTCGTCGAGCAGGATCGGGTACGGGATGGACGGCGCGACCCGGAGGACGTCCTCGCGGCCGGACTCCTCCGCCACGCCGAGCAGCTCGAAGCAGCGCTCCCGGTTCTCCGTGAAGACCTGGGCGAGCTCGGGCATCTCGAGCTGGCAGGGACCGCACCACGTGGCCCAGAAGTTCACCGCGACGACCTTCCCGCGGTACGACGCGAGGTCGACCGGCTGGCCGTCGAGATCGGGGAGCACGAGCTTCGGCGCGGGGGCGCCGCTCCCCTTCGCGCCGACCGGGTCCGACGGGCGGACGAGCATCTGGGTCGCCACGACGGCGGCGACGACGAGGACGGCGAGCTTCACCCAGCTTTTCATGGTGGCGGGACAGTATAGGCGCGGCGGGCACGCTCGCGGCTAGCGGTAGGACCCACGCGGGCGGCGAAGGATTCCCGGGGCGCCCATCCGGGCGCGCGCGGTCACTTGACCGAGCTCGAGGCGGCGCTTCCGGCCCCCGCGCCGAGCAGGGTCTTCAGGTCGTCGTCCGTGAAGAACAGGCCGCCGCCGAAGAACACGTCCGTCCCGATGTTGAACGAGCGCCCGCCCGGGTAGCTCCCCTGCTCCCAGCGGTTCAGGAAGTCGTCCACGCCGGTCGTCAGGAAGAAGTGCTCCATGAAGTAGTAGTTCGCCCAGACCTTCGCGCGGGGGTACGGGACGGTGTTCGTCCCCCCGACGCTCGCCTCCTGGAACGCGCGGGAGAACTGGTAGATGGAGGCGGAGAGCGAGAGCTTGTCGTTGAAGAGGTGGAGGTCGGCACCCGCCCCGCCGGAGCCCTCGATGATGCCGATGCGGAAGGTCGCCGGGCCGTAGCGCTTCGCGACCTGGAGCGAGAACGTGAGCTTGTCCTCGTTCCGCCGCCGGGTCGCCGCCGTCGTCTCGGTGGTGCCGTCGGGCAGGCGCGTCGTGATGGTGTCGGTCGTGATGGTGTCGACGCCGCGCGGGTCGGAGACGAGCTCGATGAGGTAGTACTTGTCGGGGCGCGGGAGGAGGCGGGCGCCGAAGTACAGCTTCGTGCCGGGGCGGCCGTTCTGGAGCGTCTGGTTGAGGAGCCACTCCGAGCGGAGCTGCAGCTGGACCTGCAGCCTGAAGATCTTGTCATAGTAGTCGGCGACCTCGTTCGCGGCGCCACCGACCTTGCGGCCGAGCTGCTCGTCGACGAGGAGCCGCCCGGCGACGCTCTTCCCCTCGCCCACCTTCGACATGATCTTGTCGAGGTTCTCGAGGCTGCTCGAGAGCTTGTCGACGGCCTGCTTCACGCCGCGCGCCTGCGAGGCGGCCGCGGCGCGCTCGGCGGGCGTCGCGGCCGCGACGGCGCCCTGGACCCCCTGCACCGCCTCCGGCACCGGCGCACCGGACTTCGCCGCGGAGCCCGGGTCGATGATCTCCTGCAGGCTCACCGCCATCACGTTGAGGCGCTTGGTGAGCTCCTCGACGTTCGACATGATGCGGCCGATCTTGTCCTTGTCGCGCCCGGAGATCTCGCGCAGGTCGGCGGTGAAGTCTTTGGTGTTCGCGATGATGTCGGCGACGCTCGCCTCGTTCGCGGCGATCGCCTCGTCGATCCGCTTCGTCGCCGAGGCGAGGTTCTCCACGATCTGCCGGAGCCCCTTCTCGCCGGCGACGGTCTGCGCCAGGTCGTGCGTCACGAGGTTGATGTCGGCGGCGATCTTCGAGAGCGAGTCGAGGAGCTGCTGCACGCTCGTCGCCTCGCGCACGCAGGTGATGTTGCGCTGGTCCTCCGGGAGCGACGACAGGAGCGGCGTCGACGGGCTCCCCGGCTGCGCCTCGAGGAGCGCGTCCGGGAGGAGCGCGGAGGGGAAGGTCTTCGTGAGGCAGGCGTCGGCGTGGAGCTCGATCCCGTTCTTGATCCGGATGTCGAGCCGCGCCTTCGCACCCTCGAGCGCGATCTGCGAGACCTCGCCGATCTGGATGCCGGCGATCTGGACGCGGCTCTTCCAGGTGAGGCCCGTCGCGTCGGAGAAGTAGGCGTGGACGAGGTAGCTGTCCTTGTCGGAGAAGCCGCCCTTCCGGAAGAACGTCAGCGCGAACAGGAACACGACGCCCGTGACGGCGGCGAGGACGCCGACGGCCAGGGCTCTGTTCCAGGCGGGCTTCACGGGCGTCCTCGATCCGTCACTGCTTCGCGAACCACAGGGCCAGGAACCGCTGCACGAACGGATCCGTGCTGCGCCGGACCTCCTCCGGCGTGCCCACGGCGGCCAGGTGGCCATCGTAGAGCACGGCCAGCCGATCGGCCACTTTGAAGGCGCTCGCGATGTCGTGCGAGATGACCATGCTCGTGATCCCGAGCTGCCGCTTCGCCGTCAGGATCATCCCGTCCACGTAGTCGGTCGTGATGGGATCGAGCCCGGTGGTCGGCTCGTCGTAGAGCACGATCTGCGGGTCGGACACGAGCGCCCTCGCGAGGGCGACGCGCTTGCGCATGCCGCCCGAGAGCTCGGCCGGGAACCGCGGGAGCA
This sequence comes from Anaeromyxobacter sp., assembly GCA_036391435.1. GTDB lineage: Bacteria > Myxococcota > Myxococcia > Myxococcales > Anaeromyxobacteraceae > Anaeromyxobacter. The sequence continues at coordinate 7,600 of DASVZX010000368.1, forward strand.
CCTCCTCGCCGAGGTCCACCACCCGGAGCTTCTCGACGACGCGCGCGCGGATCTCCGCCGGCTTCGGCCGCTCGCGCCAGCGCTTCTCGGTGAGCGGGAAGGCGACGTTCTCGTACACGGTCATCGAGTCGAAGAGCGCGGCCCCCTGGAACACCATCCCGAAGAGCTGGCGCGCCTCCGTGAGCTCCTTGCCCGCCAGGGAGGAGATCTCCTTGCCGGCGACGCTCACCGAGCCCCGGTCCGGCCTGAGCAGGCCGATGACGTGCTTCATGAGCACGGTCTTCCCCGAGCCGGAGCCGCCGAGCACGACGAACGTCTGGCCCTTCGGGATCGAGAGGGTGATCCCCTTCAGCACGTGGTTCTCGCCGAAGGACTTCCAGAGGTCGACGATCTCGATCACCGCTCAGGTCCCCACCGAGATGAAGGTGATCACGTAGTCCGCCGCGAGGACCGCGATCGAGCTCATGACCACCCCGCGGGTCGTCCCCTCCCCGACGCCCCGCGAGCCCCCGGTCGCCGCGTAGCCGCGCCAGGTGGTGATGACCGAGACGATGAGGCCGAAGACGACCGCCTTGTACAGGCCGTGCATGATGTCGGCGGGGACCATGAACTCCCGCGTGTGCGCGACGAAGGGGCCGACCGGGATGTCCGCGACGTAGATCCCCATCACGTACCCGCCGCCGTAGCCGATGACGTTGAAGACCATCGTCAGCACCGGGAACATGAGGACGGACGCGATGATGCGCGGCACCACCAGGTACTGGATGGGGTTCACCGCCATGGACTCCATGGCGTCGATCTGCTCGGTGACCCGCATCGTCCCGAGCTCGGTCGAGATGGCGCTCCCGGCGCGGCCGGTCACCATGAGCGCGGTGAACACGGGCGAGAGCTCGCGGGCGAGCGAGAAGGCGACCGAGCCGCCCACGTACCCCTCCGCCGCGAACTGCTTCAGGGCGTAGTTCATCTGCAGCGCGAACACCATGCCTGCCGCGAGGCCGGTCGCGCCCACGATGAACGCCGACCCGACGCCGATGAACGCCATCTGCGTCACCACGAGATCCAGGCGGAAGGGCGGGCGGACGGCCCACGCCGCCGCCTCCACCGCGAACAGGATCATGCGCCCGAAGTCCTCGAACGCGCCCCTCAACCGTCCCAGCATGGCGGGCGCATTCTCGCACGGCGCCGGGCGCTTCGCCCCTTTCGCGCCGGCCCGGGGCGCCGGGATGCGGACGGCCGGGTCCGCGGCTATACTGCGCGCCCCCATGGTCAAGGTCGGCGGCGAGGTGGATGCGCTCTGCTCGAGGTGCGAGCTCGTGCTCGCGCACACGGTCCACGCGGTGGTGGGCGGGCAGCCGGTGAAGGTCGAATGCAACACCTGCCACACGGTGCACCGCTACCGCGCGCCGGCGGGTCGGCCGGCGGGCCGCGTGCCGGGGACCCGCGCGCCCCGCGCCGCCAAGGCCGCGGTGGTCGGGTTCGACGAGCTGCTCGCGGCGAAGGACGCCTCCTCCGCGCAGCCGTACTCGCCCGGCCGCACCTACCCGGAGGGCGCGGTCGTCGATCACCCGCTCTTCGGCCGCGGGTTCGTGTCCGCCGTGCGCGACGGCGGCAAGATCGAGGTCACCTTCCGGTCGTCGGTGAAGGTCCTCGTCCACGCCCGGGCGTAGGCCCAGGCTTCGCGCCGGGCGTGGTACCTTGGCGCCCGGAGGTCGTCTCGATGAACCGGACCGTCGCAGCCGCGCTCGCCCTCACGCTCGCCGCCTGCGCGAAGAGCGGGGCGCCCGCGTCC
>DASVZX010000369.1:0-3943 GCA_036391435.1 Anaeromyxobacter sp.
CCGAGGGGACGGCGCCGCCGCTCCGGACGGAGGTCCGCGCCTTCCCGGGCTGCGCGGGCGAGGCCGTGCGGCGCGTCGAGGTGGACGCCCGCGGGCGGACGGTGCGCTACGTCCGGGAGGGCACCGTCGCAGGCCGGCGGCTCCGCATCGAGCACGCGTTCGCGCCGGACGGCCGCCCGGCGGGCGTCACGGTGACGGACCTCGACGCGCCCGGCGAGCCGCTCGATCCGCGCGCCCTCGGGCTGTCTCTGCCGGGGCGCGCGGAGGACGCCGGGATCGACGCGCCGCCGCGCTGCGGGCGGTAGACTCGGGCCATGGCCCGCATCCTGTACGGCGTCGTGGGCGAGGGGATGGGGCACGCGATCCGCTCGCGCGTCGTCATCGAGCACCTCGCGCGGAGCCACGACGTGCAGGTCGTGGTCTCGGGCCGCGCGCACGACTACCTGAAGGCGCGCGAGCGCGACCACCTCGGGGTGAACCGCATCTGGGGGCTCTCGATCGTCTACGAGGACAACGAGGTGCGGAACTTCCGGACGGTGCTCGCGAACGTGCGCGGCGCCGCGCTCGGCGGCTGGCCGCGCAACGTGAAGGCCTGGTTCGACCTCACCGAGGGCTTCCGCCCCGAGGTCGTCGTCTCCGACTTCGAGAGCTGGAGCTACCTCTTCGCCCGGACGCGCGGCCTCCCCTGCGTCTCGGTCGACAACATCCAGATCGTGAACCGGTGCGAGCACCCGCCCGACGTGATCGCGGGGCACGAGGCCGAGTTCCGGCTCACGCGCGGGATCGTGAAGTCGAAGCTGCCCGGCTGCTTCCACTACCTCGTCACGACCTTCTTCCGCCCGCCCGTGGTGAAGAAGCGGACGACGCTCCACCCGCCCGTGCTCCGGCCCGAGATCCTGGCCGCGCGGCCGGAGCCCGGCGAGCACCTCCTCGTCTACCAGACCTCGACCTCCAACGAGGCGCTCCCCGAGATCCTCCGCCGCTCCGGCCGCGAGTGCCGGATCTACGGCCTGCGGCGCGACCTCGCGGCCGACGTGCGGGACGGCAACCTCCTCTGGCGCCCGTTCGACGAGCGGACGTTCGTGGAGGACCTGCGCACCGCGCGCGCGGTGATCTCGGGCGGCTCGTTCACCACCATGAGCGAGTGCGTGTACCTGCACAGGCCGCTCCTCTCGGTCCCGGTGCGCAAGCAGATCGAGCAGGTGCTGAACGCGCGCTGGCTCGAGAAGCTCGGGTACGGCCTCGCGGCGGAGGCGATCACGGACGGCGTCCTCGCCCGGTTCCTCGAGCGCCTCCCCGACCTCGAGCGCGGGCTCGCCGGGTACGCGCAGGACGGAAACCGCGAGCTCCTCGCGAAGCTCGACGAGGTGGTCGCCGCCGCCGCGGCCCGGACCGAGGACCCGCAGCCCCCGCCGCCGTGAGGATCCGGATCGTCGCCGTCGGGAGGGACCGCTCCGGGCTCTACGCGCCGGCGGTCGAGGAGTACGCGCGGCGCATCGGGCGCTACGCCCGGTTCGAGCTCGTGGAGGTGCCGGAGGCGCGCAGGCACGCGGGCACCGCGCGGGCGAGGGACGAGGAGGGCGAGGCGCTCCTCGCGAGGATCGGCGACCGCGAGCGCGTCGTCGCGCTCGACGAGCGCGGCGAGGAGGAGACGAGCCTCGCCTTCGCGCGCCGGGTCGCGCGCTGGCTCGAGCGCGGGCAGGACGTCGCGCTCGTGATCGGCGGCTCGGACGGCCTCGCCGACCCGGTGAGGGCGCGCGCCGCGGAGACGATCGCCCTCTCGCGCCTGACGCTCGCGCACCGGCTCGCGCGGCTCGTCCTCGCGGAGCAGCTCTACCGCGCCTTCACGATCCTGCGCGGGGAGCCGTATCATAAGTGAGGCGGGTCCCGCGGACGTGCCCGTGAGCGTGAACGTGCCCGGGCGGCGCGGAGGAGGTGCCGGGCGCGGGCTCGGGCGCGGGCTCGGGCTCGGGCGCGTTCACGGGAGCGTTTCCCGTTGCACGACGGCCGTTTCCCTGACATTCACGGGCGTCCCGGACGCCGGACAGGAGAGGTGAACGTGCCCAAGACGAAGCCGGTCCTCCTCGTGGTCCTCGACGGCTGGGGCATCCGCACCGAGCGCGAGGCGAACGCGATCGCGATCGCCGGCACGCCGAACGTCGACGCGCTCGTGCGCGAGTACCCCTCGACCGCCCTCGAGACGAGCGGCCTCTCGGTGGGGCTGCCCGAGGGGCAGATGGGCAACTCCGAGGTCGGCCACACGAACCTCGGCGCCGGGCGGATCGTCTACCAGGACCTCGTCCGCATCAACCGCGCCGTCGAGGACGGCTCGTTCTTCTCGAACGACGCGCTCCTCATGGTGGCGCGGCGCGCGAAGGAGGCGGGCGGCGCCCTCCACCTCATGGGGCTCGTCTCCGACGGCGGCGTGCACAGCCACGTCGAGCACCTCGCGGCGTGCCTCGAGCTCGCGCGGCGCGAGGGGCTCCCGAGGGTGTTCGTCCACGCCTTCATGGACGGCCGCGACACGCCGCCCCGCTCCGGCCTCGGCTACATGGCGGATCTCGAGAAGCGGCTGCGCGACACGGGGTACGGCAAGGTCGCGACGGTCTGCGGCCGCTACTGGGCGATGGACCGGGACAAGCGCTGGGACCGGGTGGCGCTCGCGTGGGAGGCGCTCGTCCACGGCGAGGGCTTCAAGGCGTCCTCGGGCGTCGCGGCGATGGAGGCGTCCTACGCGCGCGGAGACGGCGACGAGTTCGTGAAGCCGACCGTCGTCGTGAACGGCGACGGGAAGCCGGTCGGCCCGGTGCGCGACGGCGACGCGGTGCTCTTCTTCAACTTCCGGGCGGACCGCGCCCGCGAGATCACCCGCGCGTTCACCGACCCGCAGTTCGAGGAGTTCGACCGCAAGGCGACGCCGAGGCTCTCCGCCTACGTCTGCATGACGGAGTACGACCGGACCTTCGGCCTCCCCGTCGCGTTCCCGCCGCAGGACCTCACCGAGATCTTCCCCGAGATCGTCGCGCGCGCCGGGCTCGCCCAGCTCCGCTGCGCCGAGACCGAGAAGTACGCGCACGTCACCTTCTTCTTCAACGGCGGCCGGGAGACCGTCTATCCGCACGAGGACCGCATCCTCGTGCCGAGCCCGCGGGACGTGAAGACCTACGACCTGAAGCCCGAGATGAGCGCCCGCGAGGTCACCGACAGGCTCGTCGAGGCGATCGGCACCGGCAGGTACGGCTTCGTCCTCGTGAACTTCGCGAACCCGGACATGGTCGGGCACACCGGGATCCTCGAGGCCGCGGTGAAGGCGGTGAAGGTCGTGGACGAGTGCGTCGGGCGGCTCTGGAAGGCGGCGCGCGCGCAGGGGATGGCGATGCTCGTCACGGCGGACCACGGCAACTGCGAGATGATGACGGACCCGGTCACCGGCGAGCCGCACACGGCCCACACGCTGAACCCCGTGCCGTTCATCCTCGCCGACCCCGACTTCAAGGGCGCGAAGCTCCGGTCGAAGGGCGTCCTCGCCGACGTCGCGCCGACGATCCTCCGCGTCATGGGGCTCCCGCAGCCGAGGGAGATGAAGGGGCTCGGCCTCGTGACGAGGTAGCCGCGTGCGCGTCCCCGACCTCGGCCGCGCCGTCGCGCGGGCTCTCCTCGACCTCGTCTGGCCGCCGCGCTGCGCGGCGTGCGGCGAGGCCACGCGCGAGGAGCCCTTCTGCGAGGTGTGCGCGGGCGCGCTGGACCCCGTGCCCCCCGGGTGCGCACGCTGCGGGCAGCCGGGGCCGGACGCGCTCTGCGGCGCGTGCCGGGCCGCCCCGCCCGCCTTCGACGCCGTCCGCGCGGGCGGCCTCTTCGGCGGCCCGCTCGCGGACGCGATCCACGCGTTCAAGTACCGCGACCGGCCCGCGCTCGCGCGGCCGCTCGGGGCGTGGCTCGCGGC
>DASVZX010000370.1:0-3229 GCA_036391435.1 Anaeromyxobacter sp.
CGTCGCGGCGGGGCTCGCGCTCGCCGGCCTCGTCCGCGCCGCGATCGACGTCTCGGACGGGCTCGCGCAGGACCTCGGCCACCTGTGCCGCGCCTCCGGCGTCGGCGCCCGGATCGGCGTCGAGGACCTCCCGCTCTCGCCCGCGTACCGGCGCGCGGCGCGGCGGCTCGCCGACCCGTGGCGGCCGGCGCTCGCGGGCGGGGAGGACTACGAGCTCGTCGTCGCGCTCGCGCCCGCGTCGCTCCGCGCCGCGCGCGCGGCGGCGGCGCGCGCGGGGACGCCGCTCACCGTCATCGGCCGGTTCGTGCGCGGGCGCGGGGTCCGGGTGGTGGGCGCGCGCGGGGAGCCGGTGTCGGTCCCCTCGGGACACGACCACCTGCGCCGCGGCGGCGGCGGCCGGCGCCGGCGTGCGCTTGGACGCGGGCGGCCGGGCGTCTAGGATGGAGCGTCGCGGCGCGCGGCCCGAGGGGCGCGGCGGCGCGCGAGGAGCGGCCGTGGCGAGAGGAACGAGGGACGAGCGGATCACCTCCACGCGGCCGAGCGCGCGCTGGGCGGACGCGCCCCACCTCGTCGCGATGCGCGGCCGCGCCGCCGACCCGGCGATCCGTCCGCCGCCGCAGGCGGCGGGGCTCACCGTCTCGCTCCAGACGAAGATCCTCTTCTCCTACGTCATCGTCGGCGTCATCCTCTTCTTCGCGATCCCGTCGATCCAGGCGCGCGTGCAGAGCGCCGTGGCGGCGGGGCTCATCGCGCTCCTGCTCACGCTCGCGCTCGGCGCCGCGCTCACCATCGCCATCGCGCGCGTCTCGCGCATCGGCCGCCTCAAGGCGAGCGCCGTCGAGATCAGCCGCGGCGATCTCTCCAAGGCGGTCGTCTCCGAGGAGCAGAAGGCGTTCCACGACGAGATCGACGACCTCACCGAGGCGATCCGGACGATGCAGGAGAACCTGCGCGACCTCGTCTCCCGCATCCAGCGCACGGCGCAGTCGGTCTCCGACGCCGCGAACGAGCTGCAGACCTCCGCCGAGGAGGTGAACGCCTCCACCGACGAGGTGGCCTCCTCGATGGAGAAGATCGCGGGCGGCGCCGGCCAGCAGTCGGACCTCGTCGAGCGGACCTCCAAGGTGATCGGCGAGATCGCCGCGTCCATCGAGCGGACCGCGTCGAGCGCGGAGGAGGCGGCGCGCACCTCGGCCGAGACCTCCTCCTCGGCGGCCTCGGGCGGCGCCGCCGCCCGGCTCGCCGGCGAGAAGGTGAAGAAGGTGTTCGCCCGGATCGAGGCGGCGAGCGAGCAGGTCTTCGCGTTCGGCGAGCGGACGAAGGAGATCACCAAGATCGTCGAGGCGATCACGCAGGTCGCGAACCAGACGAACCTCCTCGCCCTGAACGCCACCATCGAGGCCGCCCGCGCCGGCGAGTACGGCCGCGGGTTCGCGGTGGTCGCCGAGGAGGTGCGCAAGCTCGCCGAGTCGGCCGGCCGCTCCGCCGAGCAGATCTCCTCGGTGGCGGCGGACATCTCCGGGCGCGCCGCGCAGGTGGTCGGCACGATGAAGGAGTCGGTGGACGAGCTCGGCGGCGGCCGCGAGGACCTCGAGGCGATCATCCGCACCCTCGCCGAGATCGCGAAGATCGCGGCGACCGGCGCCGACAAGGTGGGCGTCATCTCCGGGGCGGCGCGCCAGCAGCTGAAGGGCTCCGCGGACATGGTCCAGGCGATGGACCACATCTCCGACGTGGCGTCCTCGAACGCGAGCGCGACGGAGCAGGTGCGCAAGGTCATGTCCGAGCAGACCGCGGCGGTCGCGCAGATGGCGAGCGCGGCGCAGGAGCTCACGAACCTCTCGCTCGAGCTGCAGACCGTCGTCTCGCGGTTCCGGCTCGGCTGAGGGGGCGCGCGTGCGGCACGTCGTCTTCCGCGTGGCGAGCGAGCGGTACGCGCTGCCGCTCGCGGCGGTGCGCGAGGTGGTGATCCCGCAGCCGCCCTTCGCGCGGGTGCCCCGCGCGTCGGAGGCCGTCCGGGGCGTCATGAACCTGCGCGGCCGGGTGGTCGCCGTGGTGGACCTCGCCGCGCTCGTCGGGCTCCCGGCCCAGCCGCTCCAGGCCGCCACCGGCCACGTCCTCATGCTCGATCCCGGCAAGCGCGCGCTCGGATTCCTGATCGGCGCGGTGCTCGGCGTCGAGACGATCGTGCCGCCGGCGGACGCGCCGGGCGGCCTCGTGCGCGGCGTCGCGCCGGCGGCGGGCGGCGCGGTGACGCTCCTCGGCGCGGAGGCGCTCACCGGCGAGGCGGAGCGCCTCTTCGGCGCGCGCTGACGCGCGCGCGCGCAAGGGCGGTCTCCTTGTGGACCGGCCGAAACCGGTGGTAACGTCGAACGACCCCTCGGGGAGGAATCCGGAACCCATGGCGAAGCGAGTCCTGATCGTCGACGACGCGATCTTCATGCGCAACATGATCAAGGACATCTTCTCGAGCTCCGGGTTCCAGGTGGTCGGCGAGGCCGCGAACGGGCTCGAGGCCGTGGAGAAGTACAAGGAGCTCAAGCCCGACCTCACCACGATGGACATCGTGATGCCCTTCAAGAGCGGCATCGAGGCGACCCGCGAGATCATCAAGCACGACGCGAAGGCGGTCGTGGTGATGTGCAGCGCGCTCGGGCAGGAGTCGCTCGTGATGGAGGCGATCGAGGCCGGCGCCTCCGACTTCATCGTGAAGCCCTTCAAGAGCGAGGACGTCCTCTCCGTCGTGAAGAAGGTGCTCGGAGAGGCCTAGAGACCTGCAGGCCGAAGGGAGCGGGTCGGCACGTTCGTCTCGCGTGCCCGCCCGGAGAATTCGGAGCGGCCTGGTGTCCGTGGATCTCAGCAAGTACCTGTCGCTGTACGTCGCCGAGGCGGGGGAGCACCTCGCCGGCTTCGCGCGCGACCTCGTGCTGCTCGAGGAGGCGGCCCGCACCGGGCTCGGCGCCTCGGCGAAGGACGCCATCGACTCCTGCTTCCGCCACGCCCACAGCGTGAAGGGCATGAGCGGCTCGATGCAGCTCGACGGGATCGGCGCGCTCGCCCACCGGGCCGAGGACCTCGTCGACGTCTTCCGCCAGGACCCGGCGCGCCTCGACGCCGCCGCGGTCGACGTCCTCCTCGCGGCCGCCGACGTCCTCCAGGACCTGGTCCAGGCCGCCGCGACCGGCGCGAACCCGCCCGCCGACGCGCCGACGATGGAGCGCCTCGCCCA
>DASVZX010000371.1:0-12091 GCA_036391435.1 Anaeromyxobacter sp.
GACGCGCGAGGGGCGCACCCCGAAGGTGGGCGGGCACTCGGCCGCGTCGAGCGCGCCGAGCCGCCCGGACGTGGCGGCGCCGACGTAGACGAGCCGTCCGCCCGCGCGCAGCGCGCCGGCCGCGTCGTCCGCGAGCGCGGCGATCGCGCCGACGGCCCGCCCCACCGCGCGCACCGCCTCCCGGTCGCCGCCGTGGAGGCGCGCGACGAGGCGGGGCGTCGGGAGTCGGTCGAGGTCTCGTCCGGCGGGGTGGGGCGTCTCGGTGACCGGGAGCCGGCGCACCGGGGGGAGCTTACGCCTGCGCGGCCGTCCGCGATCCGCCGCGGCCGGCCTTCACGACCTTGCCGGCCTTGAGGCACCGCGTGCAGACGCGGATGTGCCGCACGTCGCCCTGCACGTTGGCGCGGACCGAGCGCAGGTTCGGGAGCGAGCGCGTCTTCGTCTTGTTGTTCGCGTGGGAGACGTTGTGGCCGACGAGCGGCCCCTTCCCACAGATGTCGCAGCGGCGTGCCATGGCGGACTCCGAAAACCGAAAAGAGCGCGGCATATTACGCAACACGGCCGAAAACGCAAGGCCCGCGGCGCGCCGCCCGGCCCTCCCGGGGTCGAGCGCGCCCCCGGCGCGCGCTACTTCAGGACGTCCTTGCGCCCGAGCAGGGCGACGACGTGCCCGGCGGCCTGGATCCCGGCGTAGAGCTCGCCCTCGACGCCGAGCCCCGGCACGACCTCGCGGCCGGCGAAGAACAGGTTCTTCCACGGCCCGCGGACGGGCAGCGCCGCCACGCCGAGCCGCTCGTCGGCCTCGCCCGCGTAGAGCGGGTGCACGGGCGGGAGCGACGCCCGCGCGGGGTCGGCGAGGACGGGGGTCGACTCGGCGACGAGGTGGCGCTCGAAGAACGGGATCGCGTCCGCGACCGCCTCGCGGATCCGCGCCGCCGCCTCCCGGAGGCCCTCCGCGCCCCCGCTGGCGGGCACGTAGCCCGACGCGCAGACGACGCGCTCGTCGGGGACGTCGGCGACGGGCGCCTTCTCGCCCGGGCGCTCGCCCGGCCCCTTGCGCGCGTCGCGGCGCGCGGGGAGCACCTGCAGGAAGATCGCGTTGTCGAGCCCGTCGCCCCCCGCGGCGTCGCGGAGCGCGAGCACGTTGTCGCCGAGCGCGGGCGGGAGCGCGGCGGCCTTCACGACGAGGTTCACCGAGAGGAGCTGCCGCTCGACGCGCACGCGGCCGAGCGCGCCCGCCTGCTTCGCGGCCGCGTCGGCGGGGAGGAGCGCGCGGAGGCGCTCGGCGTCCGTGGCGACGACGAAGGCGCGGGCGACGTGGGCGTCGGGCGAGTCGGCGAGCCGCACCGCCTCGACCCTTCCGCCGGCGATCTCGAAGCCCGTCGCGGCGGCGGGCTCCCCCGGGCCGCCGCGGAGCTCGCCGCGCGACTCCGCGATCCGCCGACGGACCATCTCGCGGAGCGTGCCGAGCCCGCCGGGCAGCCGGTTCGTACCGCGCAGCGCCCCGCCGAGCAGCCGGACGAGGGACAGCGGCGAGGCGGGGCCGTCGAGGTAGGTGAGGAACCGGTGCGCCGCGAGGAGGCTGCGGACGAGCTCCTCGTCCTCGAGGCCCTGGAACGGCCGCGCCTCGTCCACCGGCACGCCGGTCGCGCCCGGGGCGGACGAGGCGAGCTTGATCGCCTTGCCGACCGCGCGCCGCTCGCCGAACCCGTCCGGCGGGAGGGGCGGCGCCGCCCGGAGGAAGAAGCCGGCGAAGTCGAACTGGGCGGAGAGCGCCGCGAAGCCGGCCTCCAGCTTCTCGACCGACTTCGGCCACTCGCGCTTCAGCTCGGCCCGGAGCACCGCCGGCTCGTGCGACACGTCCACGCGGTGCCGCGGCAGCAGGATCTGGAGGTCGGGGTCGGACGGCGCGAGGGCGCGCGAGAAGTCGGTCGTGAGCCCGAGCTCGGCGAGGACCGCCTCGGCGGCGGGCATGTGGCGCGGGTTCGGGACGACGGCCGGCCCGAAGGGGAGGACGTAGCCGTGCTCGACGTAGTGGAACCCGGGATCGTCGTGCGCGACGTGCAGGACGCGCAGGCCCCGGCGCGCGAGCAGCGCGCCCGCCACGACGCCGCCGAGCTGCGAGCCGACGACGCAGACGTCGTAGAGGCGCTGGGTCGCCGGGGGCTTGAAGGTCTGGGCCAAGGCGTGCGGAGTCTACTCGACTGCCGCGCTGCGCCAAACCCCGACTTCGCCGCCGGCCGGGTGCCGGGTGGGGCCCCTCAGATCTCGATCGAGGGGTTCGCGACGGCCGTCGCGTTGACCGGCCGCGCCCCGTCCACCGTCACGGTGCGCCCCGAGACGGAGAGCCGCCCCTGCGCGAACCAGTGGATCGCCTGCGGGTAGAGCCGGTGCTCCTGCCGGAGGATCCGCGCCGCGAGCTGCTCCTCCGTGTCGCCGGGGAGGACGGGGACGATCGCCTGGACGATCACCGGGCCGGTGTCGGTCCCCTCGTCGACGAAGTGGACGGTGCAGCCGGCGAACCGCGCGCCGTACTCGACGCACTGCCGCTGGGCGTGCAGGCCAGGGAAGCTCGGGAGGAGCCCCGGGTGGACGTTCACGACGCGCGGGCAGCCGCGCGTCGCCGGCGTCGGGCCGAACGCGCGGAGGAACGCGGGCGTCACGATCCGCATGTAGCCCGCCAGGCAGACGAGGCCGACCTCGCGGGCGCGGAGCGCCTCGACGAGCCGGAGGTCGTACGCCTCGCGATCGGCGACGCCCTTCGAGGGGAGCACGAGCGCCTCGACGCCCGCGCGCCGGGCCCGCTCGAGCGCGCCCGCCGTCGCGACGTTCGAGATCACGAGGGCGACCTCCGCGTCGATCCGCCTCGCGGCGCAGGCGTCCAGGATGGCCTGCAGGTTCGTGCCGCCGCCGGAGGCGAGGACGCCGAGCCGGATCACCGGACCACCTCGCAGGTCGCCTCGCCCTCGCCCTTCTCGATGGCGCCGACGGTCCAGGCGGCGAGCCCGCGCTCGCGGAGCACCGCGTGCGCGGCGGCCTCGTCGCCCGGCGCGACCACCGCCACGAGCCCGAGCCCCATGTTGAAGGTCCGGTACATCTCGTCGCGCGGGACCTGGCCCTCCCGCTCGACGAGGTCGAACACCGGCGGCCGGGGCCAGCGCCGCTCCTCGAGGACCGCGCGCGTGCCGTCCGGCAGGTTCCGGGGCACGTTCCCGGGGAGCCCGCCGCCCGTGACGTGCGCGAACGCCTTCACGGGGACCTTCGCGAGCAGGGCGAGCACGTCCTGCGCGTAGATGCGGGTCGGCTCGAGGAGGACGTCGGCGAGGGTCTTCCCGCCGAGCGCGTCGAACCGCGAGTCGAGCGGGTGCTCCTCGAGCGCCTTCCGCGCGAGCGAGTAGCCGTTCGAGTGGAGCCCGGAGGACGCGACGCCCAGGACGAGGTCGCCCGGGGCGACCGATCGGCCGTCCACGATCCGCGAGCGCTCGACGCAGCCCACCGAGAAGCCGGCGAGGTCGTACTCGCCTCCGGCGTAGAACCCGGGCAGCTCGGCCGTCTCGCCGCCGATGAGGGCGCAGCCGGCGATCCGGCACCCCTCCGCGATGCCCTTCACGACCCGGGCCGCGTGGTCCGCGGAGAGCTTCCCGGTCGCGAAGTAGTCGAGGAAGAAGAGCGGCTCGGCGCCGACCACGGCGACGTCGTTCACGCACATCGCGACGAGGTCCTGGCCGATCGTGTCGTGCCGGTCCGCCGCGAACGCGACCTTGAGCTTCGTGCCGACCCCGTCCGTGCCGGAGACGAGCACCGGCTGCTTCCACTTCGCGAGGTCCAGCGCGAACAGGCCGCCGAAGCCGCCGATGCCGGCGAGGACCTCGGGGCGGAGCGTCCGCCGGGCGAAGGGCTTGATGAGCTCGACGAGCCGATCGCCCTCGTCGATGTCCACGCCCGCGTCGCGGTAGGTGAGCGCCATGGCGGGCGTCTACCGCGACCGCGCGGCCGCCGCAAGACCGCCGGGCCCGGCGCCGAGCCCCACAGAAGCCGGGCGCGGGCTCGGGCTCGTTCACGGGCTCGGGCGGAACGGAGCCGGCCGAGTCAGAACGCGACCGCGAGCAGGACGACGAGGGCGAAGATCCAGGCGGCCGGGTTCGTGCGGGTGACCACGCGCGAAGGCTACCCGAGCCCCGCGCCCGCGCCAGTTTCCGTCCCCGGGATGCTACGCTCGGCCCGATGCCCCGGCGCGTGCGCAAGGCCCTCCTGAAGGTCACCGCCTTCCGGCTCGCGCTCTGGGCCGGACTCATCTTCACGGGCCTCCACTTCCTGAACGGCGTCTTCCTCGGCCGCGGGTTCGAGCTCCCGGTCGTCGCGAAGATCGAGCACGCGGCGCAGGACTGGGCGCTCACCTCGCTGCGCGGCCCGCGCCGGCCCTCCGGCGACGTCGTGATCGTGGCGATCGACGAGCGCTCGGTCGAGGCGGAGGGGCTCTGGCCGTGGAGCCGGGCCCGCATGGCGCGGCTCGTCGACCGGCTCGCCGAGGGCGGCGTCCGGGCGGTCGCCTTCGACGTGATCTGGAGCGAGGAGGACGAGCTCGGCCGGCGCATGGCCCGCGTCGCCTCGCTCGTGCGGAGCGCCCGGGAGGGCGCCCGCGATCCGGAGGCGGCCCGCCGCCTCGACGAGGTCTGGGCGGCCGCGGCCGGGCCGACGCCGGAGGCGGGGGTGGACGTCGATCCCACCGAGCGGCTCGCCGACGCGATCGAGCGCGCGCGGAACGTGACGGTCGGGTTCACGTTCCTGTCCGGGGGCGACGCCCCGGCGGCCGCGTCGCCCGCGCGCGTCGAGCAGCTGCGCTTCTTCCGGACGGAGCCGCCGCACGTCCTCCGCGGCGGCGCGCTCGCGCCGGCCGGGGACGGCGTCGTGCTGCTCGGCCGGTTCGCGGGGGTCGTCCCGCCGGTCGGGGCCGTCGTCGCGGTCGCCGACTCCGGCGGCTTCGTGACGGTCGTGCCGGACGGGGACGGGGTGATCCGGCGGTACCGGACGGTCGCGAGCGCGGGCGGGACGCCGTTCCCGGCGCTCGGGGTCGCGCTGCTCGCGCGCGTCGAGGGGCGGGACGGCGCCCCGGCGCCGGTCGTGCCGGTCGGCGCCCCGGGCGCCCCGGAGTCGCTGCAGCAGGTCCGCGTCGGCGGCCTCGCGCTCGACGTCGACGACCTCGGGCGCGTCGGGCTCGACTACTACGGCCCCTACCGGACCTTCCCCACCTGGTCGGCGACGGACGTCCTGCACGGCCGGATCTCGGCCGACCAGCTGCGCGGGAAGATCGCCGTCGTCGGCACCACCGCCGCCGGCACCTGGGACCAGCGCGTGACGCCGTTCGACGACGTCGCGCCGGGCGTCATCACCCACGCGACCTTCGTCGAGAACGCGCTGCGGGGCGAGCTCCTCGAGCGCTCCGGCGCGGTGCTCGCCGCCGAGGTCGCGCTCATGCTCGCGCTCTCGGTCGGGCTCGCCTTCGCCTTCGCGCGCGTCTCCTCGCTCGCCGCCGCGCCGGCGCTCGCGCTCGCCCTGGCGGCGTGGGGCGGCGGCGCGGTGCTCGCGCTCTCGCGCGCGAAGGTCGTCGTCGCGCTCGGGATGCCGTCCGCGCAGATGCTCGCCATGTTCGTCGCCGCGACGACCTACCGGTTCTTCTCGGAGGAGCGCGAGAAGCGGCGCGCCCGCGAGACCTTCGGCCGGTTCCTCGCGCCCGCCATCGTCGACGAGGTGCTCGCGAAGGAGGGGTCGATCCGGCTCGGCGGCGAGAAGCGCGTCCTCACCGTCCTGTTCTGCGACGTGCGCGGGTTCACGACGATCTCCGAGAAGCTCGACCCGCACGTGCTGCTCGAGCTCCTGAACGAGTACCTGACGCCGATGACGGACATCATCGTCTCCGGCCACCAGGGCACGCTCGACAAGTACATCGGCGACGCGATCATGGCCTTCTGGGGCGCGCCGCGCGAGCAGCCGGACCACGCGGCGCGCGCCTGCCGCGCGGCGCTCGCGATGATCGACCGGCTCGCCGAGCTGCGCGCGCGGTGGAGGGCGCAGGGGCTCCCCGACGTGGACGTCGGCGTCGGCGTCAACACCGGGCCGATGTCCGTCGGCTTCGTCGGGAGCCAGGACCGGTTCTACAACTACACGGTCCTCGGCGACGCGGTGAACCTCGCCTCGCGGCTCGAGGGCGCGAACAAGGAGTACGGCACGCGCGTCATCCTCGGGCCGGCGACGTACGAGATGGCGAGGGACGCGGTCGTCGCCCGCGCGCTCGACCTCGTCCGCGTGAAGGGGAAGCGCGAGCCCGTCCAGATCCACGAGCTGCTCGCGCTCCGCCCCGCGCCACCCGGGCTCGCGGCGTTCGTCGAGCGCTTCGCCTGGGGCCTGTCGGCCTACCGCGCGCAGCGCTGGGACGAGGCGATCGCGCGCTTCCGCGAGGCGGACCAGCTCCGCGGCGGCGATCCGCCGAGCCGGACGTACGTCGAGCGCTGCGAGGCGATGCGCCGCGAGCCGCCCGGGCCCGAGTGGGACGGCGTGTTCGAGATGAAGACCAAGTGACGGCGCCGGCCCTTTCGTTGACAGGCCTCTTCGAGGTCGGCTAACACCGGACTCGACCGCGAGGTCACCGACCGCGAGATGGCCGACGATCAGCTCTTCCAGCGCTTCGGCAAGACGTTCCCCGGCGGGACCGTCCTCTTCCGGGAGGGCGAGCCGGGCCGGGAGATGTACGTCGTCCAGTCCGGGCGCGTGAACGTCTCGAAGAAGGTGGGCGAGGTCGAGAAGATCCTCGCCGCCCTCGGCCCGGGCGAGTTCCTCGGCGAGATGTCCATCCTGAACAACAAGCCGCGCTCGGCGACCGCGACCTGCGCCGAGGACGCGAGGCTCCTCGTCATCGACGCCAAGACGTTCGAGGCGATGATCCGCGGCAACGCCGAGATCGCGATCCGCATGATCAAGAAGCTCGCCGACCGGCTCGCCGAGGCGAACGAGCAGATCGAGAACCTCCTCTTCGCCGACGCCTCGACGCGCGTCGTCCACTTCCTCGCCACCGCGGCGGAGAAGGTCCCGAGGGGCCCGGCCGGCCACGAGCTCCACTTCCTCGCGAAGGAGCTGCCGGCCCGCGTCGGCGTGAAGGCGGAGCAGGCGGACGAGGTGCTGATGAAGCTCCTCAAGGCCAAGATCGTCTCCGTCCGCCCGGACGGCCTCGTCGTCCCGGACGTCGTGAAGCTCCGCCAGTTCCTCGAGTTCCTCCAGATGAAGGCGCAGTTCGGGGACGTCGGGTGATCGCGGTCCGTCGCAGGCAGGCAGCGTGCGCCGCAGCAGCCCGGCGCCGGCGGGTGGCCCCATGAGGCTCAGGGTCCTCGGCTGCTCGGGCGGCGAGCTGCCCCGCCACCGGACCACGTGCTTCCTCGTGGACGGCACGCTCGCCGTCGACGCCGGCGCGCTCACCGCGAGCCTCTCCCTCGAGGAGCTCCTCCGGGTCGACGACATCCTCCTCACGCACGCGCACTTCGACCACGTGAAGGACGTGCCGCTCCTCGCCGACCTGCTCGTCGGCCGGCGCGACACGCCGCTGCGCGTCCACGCCTCGACCGCGTGCGCGCGGACGCTCCGCGAGAACGTCTTCAACGACCAGCTCTGGCCCGACTTCACCCGGATCCCGGACGCCGACCGGCCGGTCGTCGAGATCATCCCGTTCGAGCCGGCGCGCCCGTTCCGGGTCGGCCGGTACGCGATCGTGCCCGTGCCGGTGGACCACCCCGTCGAGTCGGTCGGGTTCCTCCTCTCCGACGGCCGGAGCGCCATCGCGATCTCCGGCGACACCGGCCCGACCTCGCGCTTCTGGAGGAAGGTGAACGCGCAGCCCCGGCTCCGCGCGCTCCTCGTCGAGCTGTCGTTCCCGAACGCGCTGCAGGAGCTCGCGGACGTCTCCGGCCACCTCACGCCGCGGACGCTCGCCGGCGAGCTCGGGAAGCTCGACCGCGACGGGTTCCCGGTGCTGCTGTACCACCTCAAGCCCGCCCACGCCGCGGAGCTCAGGCGCGAGGTCGCGCGGCTCGCGCTGCCGAACGTGCGCGTCCTGCGGCGCGGGGACGAGTTCACGTTCTAGATCGGAAGGTCATGGCCTGGTTCTCGAAGCAGAAGAAGATGAAGACGAAGGAGTCCACCCCGGCGTCGCCGCCCCCCGCGGCGGCCAAGGGGGAGGGCATCTGGTACAAGTGCGACGCCTGCGAGGGCGTCGTCGCGCGGGCCGAGTGGGAGAAGGCCTGGAACGTCTGCCCGGCGTGCGGGCAGCACGACGCCCTGCCGCTCCGCCGCCGGATGGAGCTCGTGCTCGACCGCGGCTCGTTCCAGGAGCTCGACGCCGAGCTCACGCCCCAGGACCCGCTCGGCTTCGCGGACTCGAAGCGCTACCGCGACCGCCTGCGCTCGACCCGCAAGGCCTCGGGCCTGCGGGACGCCTTCATCGACGGCGTCGGGACCATCGGCGGCAAGCAGGTGTCGATCGGCTGCTTCGCCTTCGAGTTCATGGGCGGCTCCATGGGCTCGGTCGTGGGCGAGAAGGTCGCCCGGGTGTTCGACCGCGCCTACGAGCGCCGGATCCCCGCGATCGTGTTCAGCTCCACCGGCGGCGCGCGCATGCAGGAGGGGATCTTCTCCCTCATGCAGATGGCGAAGACCTCGGCCGCGCTGAACCGCTTCCGCGCCGTCCGCAAGCCCTACGTCTCGGTGATGCTCCACCCGACCACCGGCGGCGTCGCCGCGAGCTTCGCCTGGCTCGGCGACGTCATCCTCGCCGAGCCGAAGGCGCTCATCGGGTTCGCCGGGCCGCGAGTCATCGAGCAGACCATCCGCGAGAAGCTGCCGCCCGGGTTCCAGCGGAGCGAGTTCCTGCTCGAGCACGGGATGATCGACGCCATCGTGCACCGGCACGAGCTGCGCGACCGGCTGGCCCAGGTCCTGGGCCTGCTCGCCTGATCCCGCAAGCCGGAGGCAAGGCGTCGCCGATGGACCCGCACCCGTACCTGGCCGGGCTGCACCCGCTCGCCATCCGCTTCGGCCTCGAGCGGGTGGAGCGCGCGCTCGACGCGCTCGGCCACCCGGAGCGCGCGTACGACGTGCTGCACGTCGGCGGCACGAACGGGAAGGGCTCCACCTGCGCGATGGCCGCGGCCGCGCTGCGCGCCGCCGGCCACCGGGTCGGGCTCTACACCTCGCCGCACCTCGTCCGCTTCAACGAGCGGGTCGAGGTGGACGGCGTGCCGATCCCCGACCCGGCCCTCGCCGCCGCCATCGACGAGATCCGGCGGGCCTGCCCCTGGCACGAGGGCGGGGCCGAGGAGGACCGGCTCACGTACTTCGAGTTCGCGACGCTCGTCGGCCTCGTCCACCTCGCGCGCGAGCGCGTGCGCGTCGCGGTCGTCGAGGTCGGCCTCGGCGGCCGGTTCGACGCCACCAACGCCATCGTCCCGCGCGTCACGGCGATCGCGCGCATCGGCCTCGACCACACGCAGCTCCTCGGCGACACGGTCGAGCAGATCGCCTTCGAGAAGGCGGGCATCTTCAAGGCGGGCGTGCCCGCGGTGGTCCACGCGAAGCAGCCGCCCGGCGCGCTCGAGACGCTCCGCGCGGAGGCGCTGCGCAGGGGCGCGCCCTTCGTCGTCGCGTCCGGCGACTGGCCCGGGCCGATCGCCCTCGCCGGCCCGCACCAGCGGGGAAACGCCGGCCTCGCCGCCGCGGCGCTGCGGCAGCTCGCCAGGGCGGGCGTGCCCGTCCCGGAGGAGGCGATCGCGACCGGCATCGCGACCGCGCGCTGGCCGGGGCGGCTCGAGGAGGTCGGCGGCGTGCTCCTCGACGGCGCCCACAACCCCGACGGCGCCGCGGCGCTCGCGGCCGCGCTCCGGGCGATGCACCCCGGGCGGCCGGTGGAGCTCGTGTTCGGCGTCCTCTCCGACAAGGATCACGCGGGGATGCTCTCCGCGCTCGCCGGCGCCGTCCGCCGCCTCCACGTCGTCGCGCCCGCCACGCCGCGGGCGCGTCCCGCGGCGGAGGTCCGCGCGCTCGCGGCCTCGCTCGGCCTCGACGCCGACGCGCACGCGTCCACGGCGGAGGCGATCGCGTGTTCGCGCCGCGCCGCGTCGGACGGTGCGCTGGTGTGCGTCGCCGGATCCCTGTACCTCGTCGGAGAGGCCCGCGCGCTGCTGTCCCCGGGTCCGCAGCCGGGGTAGGGAGATATCGCCCCGAGAGCGCTCGGGATTTTTGGGTGGGCGATACCCGCGTGCTAAGCTCGCGGGCATCTTCTTCCGGGAGATCCCCGATGTCCGCTCGGCATGCCCTCGCGCTCGTCATCCTCGCCGCAGCCGGGACCGCGGGCGCCCAGGCCGACCTGAACGTCATCACGGCCGTCACCGTGAAGGACGAGGGCGCGAACGTCGTCCTCCAGGTGAAGGGCTCGAAGCCGCCGAACTTCACGACGTTCTCGATGGCCGATCCCCCCCGGTTCGTGATCGACCTCTCCGAGTCGCGGTTCCAGGGCATCGCCGACGACATGCCGGTGAACGACGGCACGATCCTCGTCGTGAAGAACCTCTCGTACGGCTCGGACGCGACGTCGATCGCGCGCGTCATGGTCGCGTTCGTGAACGACGTCGATCCGCCGGACGTGCAGGCCGTCGGGAACGACCTCGTGGTCAAGATCGCGAAGCCCGCCGGGGGCGGCGCGGTCGCGTCCGCCGACGACTCCGCGGCCAGGGCGCGCGAGCAGGCGGAGGCGAAGGCGAAGGCCGAGGCCGAGGCGCAGGCGAAGGCCGAGGCCGAGCGCCGGGCGCGCGAGGAGCAGGAGGTCGCCGCGAAGGCGGAGGCGCAGCGCAAGGCGGAGGCCGACGCGGCGGCGGCGCAGGCGGAGGCGCAGCGCAAGGCGGAGGCCGAGGCGTCCGCGGCCGCGCAGGCCGCGGCGGCGAAGCAGGACGAGGAGCGCCGCGCCCGCGAGGAGGCCGAGGCCCAGGCGAAGGCCGAGGTGGAGGCCGAGATCAAGGCCGAGGCGGAGCGCCAGGCGAAGGCCGACTCCGGGAAGGCCGCGCAGCAGGCCCAGGCCGCCGCGCCGGCGGGCGGGGCCCCGGCGGAGGGCGCGGGCGCCGCGGCGGCCGCTCCCGACGAGGCCGCCCGCGCGGCCGAGGCGGAGGCGCAGCGCGCCGCGGAGGCCGAGCGCGCGAAGGGGCTCGCCGCCGAGGAGGAGCGGAAGGCGGCCGACGCCGCGAAGACCGCCGAGGCGGCGAGGTCGGAGGAGGCCGCCAAGGCGGACGAGGCGCGTCGCGCGAAGGAGGAGTACGAGCGGCAGCGCCGGGAGGCCATCGCCGCCGCGAAGGACGAGGCCGAGCGCAAGCGCGTCGAGGCCGAGCAGGAGAAGGCGCGCAAGATCGAGGCGGCGCGCGCCGCGAAGGAGGCCGAGAAGCAGAAGCGCGAGGAGGCTCGCCTCGCGGCGCTCGAGGAGAAGAAGAAGAAGGCCGAGGAGGCGCGCGCCGCGAAGGAGGCCGAGAAGCAGCAGCGCGAGCAGGCCAGGCTCGCGGCGCTCGAGGAGAAGAAGAAGAAGGCCGAGGAGGCCCGCGCCGCGAAGGAGGCCGAGAAGCAGGCGAAGCTCGCCGCGCGCGCGGAGGCGAAGGGCGCGGCCCAGCTCGCCGCCGGCGCGCCCTCCGCGCAGCTCCGCGAGATCGGCTTCCGCCAGATGCCCGGCGTCTCCCGCGTGTTCGTCCGCACGAGCGCCGCGCCCCAGTTCACGATCCAGGACGTCGGCGAGAACACCGTCCGCGTCGAGCTGCAGAACACGAAGGTGGCGCGGCGGAACGACACGCGCTTCCTCGACACGTCGTTCTTCCCGTCCGCGGTCGCGATGATCACGCCGTCGCGGCGCGGGTCGAGCTACGTCGTGGAGATCAAGCTCAAGCAGCGCGTGCCCTACCAGCAGAAGCTCGAGGGCGACATGCTCGCCATCGACTTCGAGCGCCCGGGCGCGCCGCCCTCGCCCGCCGCTCCGGCTCCCGCCGCCCCGCCCGAGCCGGGCGCCGCGGCCCCCGCG
>DASVZX010000372.1:0-18238 GCA_036391435.1 Anaeromyxobacter sp.
CGCGAGCGTCGTCGCGCGGGCGGGCAGGCCGCGCGCGCGCTCGAGCGGACCCCGGCCCTGCAGCTCGGGCACGCCCTCGGCGCGGCCGTGGGGGCGGAGGCGGTCGTGGACGGCGCGCACGCCGGGGACGGCCCGCACGCCGCGCAGCAGCCGTGCCCGCTCGACGCGGAACACCGGGCCGGTGAGCTCGACCTCGCCCTCGCGCGCCGCCACCTCCACGGCGCGGGGGTGCGCGATCAGGTGGCCGAGCCGCGCGCGCACGCGCTCCGCGAGGATCTCGTCCGGGACCCGCTCCCGGGCGACCCGCGCCCTCGCCTCGTGCGCGGCCCCCTTCGCGCGGTGGCCCAGATCGCGGGCGCGCGCCTCCGCCGTCCGCTCCGCGCCGTGCGCCGCCCGGCGCGTGCGGGCGATCGCCCGCGAACGGCGGTCGGGCCCCCGCCCGGGATCGAGGAAGTACACGAGCCCCGCCCCTGCGGCGAGGCCGGCGAGCGCGCCGCCGATCCCGACCTTCCCGCGCCGCCTGCGCGAGCGCCCCCGTGCCCAGGCCATCGACGAACCTCCCGGGGGAACGCTAGTCACCGGGCGGCGCCGCGGCGGACCTCCACGGTGAGGTGGGCGATCCCTGCGACGCCACCGAGCGCGGCGCGGACGTCGTCGGCGGTGGCGCCGCCCTCCGACACGACCGAGACGATCGCCGCGACGTGTCCCGGGCCGACGCGCCAGAGGTGGAGATCGGAGAGCCGGTCGCCCTGGCGGCGCTCGATCGCGCGGCGGATGGCCTCCGCCGACCGCTCCGCCGCGGCGAAGTCGAGCAGGACGCGCCCCGTGTCCCGCAGGAGGAGGACCGCCCAGCGCGCGATGACGAGCGCGCCGACGAGCCCCATGGCGGGATCGAGCCACACCGCCCCGGCCCAGCGGCCGAGGACGAGGGCCGCGATCGCGAGGACCGAGGTGAGCGCGTCGGCGACGACGTGCACGTAGGCGGACCGGAGGTTGTGGTCGGCGTGCTGGTGGAGGTCGTTCGAGCGACCGCCGCCGCCGGCGAGGTGGGGGTCGGGAGCGGCGTCGTGATCGGGGTCTGGGTCGGGGGCCTCGGCGGGGTGGGGGCCGTGGTCGGGGTGAGCATGCCCGCGCGCGAGCACGAGCGCGCTCGCGACGTTCACCGCGAGCCCGAGCACCGCCACCGCGATGGCCTCGTCGAACGAGATCGGCAGGGGCGCGCGCAGCCGCCCGACCGCCTCGCCCGCGATGAGCAGCGCCACGACGCCGAGCACGACCGCGCTCGTGTAGCCGGCGAGATCGCCGACCTTGCCGGTCCCGAACGCGAACCGGACGTCGCGCGCGTGGCGCCGCGCGTACCGGTAGGCGAGCGCGGAGATGCCGAGCGCGCCCGCGTGCGTCGCCATGTGCCAGCCGTCCGCCAGCAGCGCCATCGAGTGGAACGCCGAGCCGGCCGCGATCTCGGCGACCATCATGACGGCCGTGAGGCCGACCACGACCCACGTGCGGCGCTCGTTCGCCTCGTGCCCGCGGCCGAGGTAGACGTGCTCGTGGGTCCAGGGATCCGCGGTCGCGAGGTTCATCGGCTCCTCCTGGCTCCGGGATACCGCGGGGGCGCCCCGCTGGCCAGCGCCCCCGCCCTGGCCCTTGAACGGCGGACGATGCGGGGTTCGAATGGGCGCATGCACCTCTTCTCGCCGCTCGCGCTCCGCTCCGTCACGCTCCGCAACCGGATCGCCGTGTCGCCGATGTGCCAGTACTCGGCCGCGGACGGGCGCGCGAGCGACTGGCACCTCGTCCACCTGGGCGCCCGCGCGGTCGGCGGCGCCGGCCTCGTGGTCGCCGAGGCGACGGCGGTCGAGGCCCGCGGCCGGATCTCGCCGGCGGACCTGGGGCTCTGGGAGGACGCGCAGGTCGAGCCGCTCGCGCGCGCCGTCCGGTTCGTCGAGGCGCACGGGGCGGCGAGCGGGGTCCAGCTCGCGCACGCGGGGCGCAAGGCGAGCGTGCGCGCGCCGTGGGACGCGGGCGGGGCGCCCCTGCCGTCCGGGGACGGAGGCTGGACGACGGTCGGGCCGAGCGCGATCCCGTTCGCCGAGGGGTACGCCGCGCCGCACGCGCTCGAGGTGGCCGAGCTCGGGGCGATCGCGCGCGCCTTCGCGGCGGCGGCGCGGCGCGCGCTCGCGGCGGGGTTCCGCGTCGTCGAGGTCCACGCCGCGCACGGCTACCTCCTCCACCAGTTCCTCTCGCCCATCTCGAACCGGCGCACCGACGCGTACGGCGGCGCGTTCGAGAACCGGACGCGGCTCGTGCGCGAGGTCGTCTCGGCCGTCCGGGCGGAGTGGCCCGGCGAGCTGCCGCTCCTCGTCCGCCTGTCCGCGACGGACTGGGTCGAGGGCGGCTGGGACCTCGAGCAGTCGGTCGCGCTCGCCCGGGTCCTCGGCACGCTCGGCGTCGACCTCGTCGACGTCTCCTCGGGCGGGCTCGTCGCGAGCGCGAAGGTGCCGGCCGGCCCCGGGTACCAGACCGCGTTCGCCGAGCGGATCCGCCGGGAGACCGGCGTTCCCACGGGCGCCGTCGGCATGATCACCTCCCCGGCGCAGGCGGATCACGTCGTCCGCTCGGGCCAGGCGGACCTCGTGCTCCTCGCCCGCGAGATGCTCCGCGACCCGAACTTCCCGCTCCGCGCGGCGCACGCCCTGGGGCACGAGGGTCCCTGGCCGAAGCAGTACCTGCGCGCGCGCTGGTGAACGGCCGCCGGGGGCCTCCCCGGGGGCAGGCGCAGCCGGACGGGGCTGCGCCGCAGCGATGCGCGCTGCTCGCGAGATCCCGAGCACCGGCGCAGGGGAAGACCCGGGTCCAGCGGATCGGGGCGCGGCGGATCGTCGCGCAGCGCGCCCCTCGTCCACGGGATACCGGCCCGCGCCGCGAGATCCTTACATCGGGGACGGGAGTGAACGTGGCCGACCTCGCGGCCCAGAACCGGCGATTCCCGCGACTCCGCGCCCGCTGCCGCGTGCAGGTGCGCGACGGCTACGGCGCGTGGGAGGCCGAGACCGAGGACGTCGGGCCCCGCGGCTGCCGGATCGTCACCCGCCGCCCGCAGATCGTCGGCGCGCTCGTCGGGCTCACGGTCGAGTCGGACAGCGTGAGGGAGAAGCTCGAGGTGACGGGCGAGGTGGTCTGGACGGTCCGCGACGACCGGCTGGCGCGGGCGGGGATCTCGTTCGCCGCCTCCGCCTCGCGGCCGGGCGCGCCGGGGCCCGGCGCGTGGTTCGCCGCGCTCGCCGCGGCGGCGGGGGCCGTGGAGTCCGTCGGCGGCCCGGGTTCGCTCCTCGCGGCGCCGGAGGCGTTCGACGTGCCCCTCGACGAGGCGCCGGCGAGCGGCGATCCCTCCGAGCTCGCCCAGCGGCTCGCCGCGCGTGCCGGAGAGCTGCTCGGCCGCGGCGACGCCGGGCCGGCGGCGGTGATCCTCCGGCGCGCGGCCGCGCTCGCCCCGGGCGACCAGGTCGTCGCGGCGATGCTCGCGCAGGCGACCGCGGCGGCGCCGTAGCGCGTTCGCCCGCAACCCCCCGACCGCCGTCGCGAGGCGCACGCTTCCGTCGCCGAGCCGCTCCTAGTCCCGCTCCCCCGCCGCGCGGCGCTCGACGCGCGCTCCGAGGAACGCCGCGAAGCCGGCCTGGAGGTCCGCGCTCGACACCTCCGGCCCGGCGGAGGGCGGCGCAGCCGTCGGGATCGGCGCGAGGCTCCGGCCGCGGAGCGCGTCGTCGAGCGGCGGCACCTCCTTCGCGAGCAGCGCCGCGAGGTCCTGCTCCGCGTCGCGCAGCTCGCGGTCGAGGGCGCCGATCCGCTCGAGCTGGTAGCGGGCCGGCCGGCCCTCCCAGCCGTTCAGCGCGGAGTACAGGATCTCCGCGTGCTCGCGCAGCCGCTCCTCGCCCGTGATCGCCCCGCCCTCCTTCGTCGCGACGATCCGCTTGCGCACCGCCTCGACCCGGTCGGCGAACGCGCGCAGCCGCCCCGCGAGCGCGGGATCGGCCGGCGCGACCGTCCCGGCGCGGGCGAGCGCGGCGTCGCGTGCGGCGGCGATCCGGTCCACCGCCGCGCTCATCCGGCCGAAGAGCGCGTGCACGCGCATGACCGCGTCGAGCTGCGCCTTGCGCGCGGCGAGGTCGTAGGGCGCCCGCCGGTCGAGCCGGATCTCGAAGGGGGCCTCGAGCACCTCGGCGCCCTTCGTGAGCCGCGCGCGGTACGTCCCGGGGAGCACGCGCGGGCCCTGCGCGGCGCCGAACGCGAGCGTCGCGGCCCGCGGGACGCGCGGGGGCGGCAGGCGCATGCTCCAGGCGACCCGGTTGACGCCGCGGCGCTTCGTGACCGGCACGCGGTCCACCACCTTGCCCGCGCCGTCGAGGATCTCGAGCTCGAGCGGCCCGACGAGGTGGCGCGCGCGCTGGTAGTAGGTGATCACCGCGCCGGACGGCGGGTTCTCGCCGACGAACTTCGCGTCGCCCTCCACCCAGCCCCCCGTCCCCTGCATCCGCTGCTGCACGGGGCGGCCGGGGAGGAACGCCACCGGTCTCGCGAGCAGCTGCGCGGAGAGCGCGCGCAGCGGCGTGAGGTCGTCCAGGATCCAGAGGCCGCGCCCGTGCGTCGCGAGGACGAGATCGCCGTCGCGCGGCTGGATCGCGATGTCGCGCACCGCGACCGCCGGGAAGCGGCCGCCCTTGAACTCGGCCCAGCCCTTCCCGCCGTCGACGCTGATCCACAGCCCGAGCTCGGTCCCGACGAAGAGGATGTCGCGGTTGACGAGGTCTTCCTTCACCACGTGCGCCCAGCCCCGCAGCCCCTGCTCCGGGCCGGCGATGCGCGTCCAGGTCCGGCCGAGGTCGGTCGTCCGGTAGACGTACGGCGCCATGTCCCCGAAGGTGTGGCGGTCGAACGTGGCGTAGGCGGTCCGCGCGTCGTGGCGGCTCGCCTCGACCCAGGACACCCACGACGCCTTCGGGAGGCCGGGGACGTTCGGCGCGACGTTCGTCCAGGTCCTCGCGCCGTCGCGGGTGACCTGGACGTTGCCGTCGTCGGTCCCGACCCAGACGACCCTCGGGTCCCTCGGCGACTCGCTGATCGAGTAGATCGTCGTGTGCATCTCGGCCGACGAGTTGTCGACCGTGACGCCGCCCGACTCCTCCTGCCGCTGCTTCGCGGGGTCGTTCGTGGTCAGGTCGGGCGAGATCCGCTCCCAGGTGTCGCCCCGGTCGCGCGAGCGGAAGAGGAACTGCGCGCCGATGTAGAGGGTCCCCTTCACCGTGGGCGACTGGTGGAGAGGCGTGTTCCAGTTGAAGCGGAGCTTCTCCCGGTAGCCGGCCTTCGGCTGGATGTCGCGCGCGGCCCGGGTGCGCAGGTCGATCCGCCCGACGTAGCCGCCCTGCGCCTCGGCGTAGACCGCCTCGGGGTCCGAGGAGTCCGGCAAGGTCCAGAACCCGTCGCCGCCGTAGACGTTCTCCCAGCGCGAGTTGCTGATCCCGTTCGGGAACGCGCTGTCGCCGACCCACGAGCTGTTGTCCTGGAGGCCGCCGTAAACGCGGTACGGGTCCCTCGCGTCGACGGCCACGTGGTAGAACTGCGCGATCGGGAGGTTGTCCCCCTTCCACCAGCGGTTCCCGCCGTCGCGCGAGATCCAGAGGCCGCCGTCGTCGCCGCCGACGACGTGCTTCGGGTTCGTGGGGTCGATCCAGAGGTCGTGCCAGTCGCCGTGCGAGCCGCCGCCCGTCTCGGCGAAGCTCTTGCCGCCGTCCTCGGAGACGACGAGGTTCAGGTCGGTCTTGAAGAGCCGCTCCGCGTTCGTCGGGTCGACGACGAGGCGCGCGAAGTAGAACGGGCGCCAGACCATGTTCTGGCTCCGGTCGCGGGCCTCCCAGGTCCTCCCGCCGTCGGAGGAGCGGTAGAGCGCGGACGCGGTCGACTCGACGAAGGCGTAGACCACCTTCCGGTCGGAGGGCGCGAACGCGACCTCGACGCGCCCCCAGGGCCTCGCGGGGAGCCCCGAGGCCCGGTCCGCCGCGAGGTCGGTCCAGGTCTTGCCGCCGTCCTCGGAGGCGAAGAGCCCGCTGCCGCTCGCCGCCTCGGGGCCGTCGCCGCCCGAGCGGAACGTCCAGCCCTTCCGCCGGAAGTCCCACAGCCCCGCGACGAGGCGATCGGGGTTCCCGGGATCGAGGTCGACGCCGGAGCACCCCGTCGAGCGGTTCGGCCCCGCGAGGACGAGCGTCCAGGTGTTGCCGCCGTCCGTCGTCTTGTAGAGGCCGCGCTCGTCCGAGTCGCTCCAGAGCGCCCCCGGGACGCAGGCCCACACGACGTTCGAGTCCTTCGGGTGGACCACGATCTTCGCGATCCGCTCGGACTTGCGCAGGCCCATGTTCGTCCAGGTCTCGCCGCCGTCGGTCGAGCGGTAGATGCCGTCGCCCACCGACACGGAGTTCCGGGTCCAGGCCTCGCCGGTCCCGACCCACACGATCCGCGAGCTCGACGGGGCGATCGCGATCGCGCCGATCGACTGCACCGGCTGCCGGTCGAAGACGGGCCGGAACGTCGTGCCCCCGTCGGTGGACTTCCACACCCCGCCGCTCGCCGCCCCGACGAACAGGGCCGTCTTGCCCCCCTCGGTGCGCCCGGCGACCGCGGCGACGCGGCCGCTCATCGCGGCCGACCCGATGTTGCGGGCCCCGAGCCCGGAGAGGACGCCCGCGTCGAGGCGCGCCGGGCCCGGCGGGAGCGTCGCGACCGCAGGGACGGGCGTCGCCGACGGGCCCGCCGCGACCGCCGGCGCCGGCGCGGGGACGGGCCGCTCGTCCGGGGCCGGCATCCGGAAGAGCGCGTCGTCGAGCGCGACGTTCGCCTCGGCCCGCCGGATCGTGATCTTCCGCTGCCGGGGAGCGCCCTTCGGCCCGGCCTCGATCGAGAACGGCACGAGCACGCCCTCGACGGGCGCGTAGTTGCCGAGGTCCCGCTCCTCGATCACCTCCACGCCGCGAACCTTCGAGCGGGTCTCGACGCGGATCTCGAGGAGCTGGTCGGGGTCGAGGTACACGTACTCGACGTCGCCGTCCGGGTAGGTCGCGCGGATCTTGTGGGCCTCGGTGCCGTCCACGTCCTCCGTGCCGAGGTACTCGAGCGCGATCCCCCTCTCCTTCCAGCCGGCGAGCGGGCCGTCGAGGTCGGCGAGGCGCGCGAGCTCCCGCGCCTCGTCGGCGGCGACGCGCTCGGGGTCCCGCCGGCCGCCGA
Organism: Anaeromyxobacter sp.; assembly: GCA_036391435.1. Classification (GTDB taxonomy): domain Bacteria; phylum Myxococcota; class Myxococcia; order Myxococcales; family Anaeromyxobacteraceae; genus Anaeromyxobacter. The sequence continues at coordinate 7,273 of DASVZX010000372.1, forward strand.
AGGGCTGCAGGCGCCAGCCCTCCTCGCCGTCGAACGCCCGGATCGCGGTGAGCCCCTGCGTCGTCGCGTCGACGCGGACCTTCCCCGGCCGCTTCGAGAGCTGGACGTACGCCATCTCGAGGGACCAGCCCTCGCCGCCGAGGACGAGCTTGCCGGAGAGCCGGAGCGAGCGGATCGCGGCGAGCCGCGCGCGGCCGCCGCGCGCCTCGACGCTCCTCGCGGCGAGCTCCTCGGCGGTGACGGCGCGGGCGGCGCCCGGACCGGCGAGCGCGGCGAGGACGGCGAGCGCTGCGGCGAGGCGGAGCGGCGTGCGCATGATGGGCCTCCGGAGAGGCGCACATCATGCCGGACGGCCGGCGGGCGTTCCAGCGGCCTCGCGCCCGCCCGCTACGCGCGCCCGGGCTCGGTCGCGCCCTCCTCCTCCGTGGACCCCGCCTCGACGTGCCGGCCGGTCCTCTCGAGCGACCACCCGGTCGCGAGGCCGAGGACGAACCAGCCGAGCACGAGCGCGCCGGCGGCGAAGATCGTGTCGCCCGGCACCCGGAGCCAGCGGAGCTCGTGGATGACCGGCTCCTGCATGAACTCCGCGCTGCGCGCCCACCAGGTGCCGGTCTCGACCGACGCCCATGTCTGCAGGATGCCGATCGGCAGGAGCGAGAGGAGCACCATGAGGGCGAGCCCGACGTTGATGAGCCAGAACGCGACCGCGACGGGCGCGGTGCGCCAGGCGGCGCCCGGCCGGAGCGCGCGCAGGCAGAAGAGCATGAGCCCGATGCCGAGCATGCCGTAGACGCCGAAGAGCGCCGTGTGGCCGTGCACCGGCGTCGTGTTGAGCCCCTGCATGTAGTAGAGGGCGATGGGCGGGTTGATGAAGAAGCCGAAGAGCCCGGCGCCGACGAGGTTCCAGAAGGCGACCGAGACGAAGAAGTAGATGGGCCAGCGGTAGGCGGAGAGCCACGTGGTCGCCCGGGCGAGCCGGATGTTGTGCCAGACGTCGAGCCCGACGAGCGTGAGCGGCACGACCTCGAGGGCGCTGAACGCGGCGCCGAGCGCGGTGACGCTCGCGGGCGTGCCGGCGAAGTAGAGGTGGTGGAACGTCCCGAGGATGCCGCCGGCGAGGAAGATCGTCGTCGAGAAGAAGGTCGCGCGGGTCGCCCGGTCCACGGGGAGCAGCCCGAGCCGCACGAAGAGGAAGGCGATCACCACCGTCGCGAACACCTCGAAGAAGCCCTCCACCCACAGGTGCACGACCCACCAGCGCCAGTACTCCGCGACGGCGAGGTTCGTCGTGCGGCCGTACATGAGCCCCGCGCCGTAGAAGAGCGCGATGGCCGCGGACGAGAGGACGAAGAGCGCGAGGAGCGCGCGCGACTGCGCGGGCCGCCGCAGCGCGGGCCAGAGCGCGCGCACCATGAGGAAGAGCCAGATGAAGAGCCCGGCGAACAGGAAGATCTGCCAGAACCGCCCGAGGTCGACGTACTCGTAGCCCTGGGTGCCGAACCACCAGGAAGCGCCGCCGCGCAGGCGGTTCATGATCGAGAGCCACTCGCCCGCGAGCGAGCCGACCACGATGACGACGAGCGCGGCGAGGAGGACGTTCACGAGGGGGCGCTGGCCGGCCGGCTCGTGCCCGGAGACCGCCGGGCCGACGTAGAGCCCGGTCGCGAGCCAGGTGGTCGCGATCCAGAAGATCCCGAGCTGCGTGTGCCAGGTCCGGGCGACCGGGTACGGCAGCACCTTCGCGAGCGGGAAGCCGTAGAAGCCCGAGCCCTCGACGCCGTAGTGCGCCGTCACCGCGCCCACCGCGATCTGCACGACGAGGAGCGCGGCGGCGACCCAGAAGTACTTCACGGTCGCCCGCTGGCTCGGCGTGGGCCGCAGCCCGAAGAGCGGATCGCGCTCCGGCATCGCCTGCGCCAGGGCGGCCTGCGGCTCGGGGCGGCCGCCGTGATACCAGACGAGGGCGCCGATCCCGGCGAGCAGCAGCACGAACGAGATCACGCTCCAGACCACCGCGCCGCCCGTCGGCCGGTTGCCGACGAGCGGCTCGTGCGGCCAGTTCTGCGTGTACGTCACGTCGTCGCCCGGCCGCAGCGTCGACGCGGCCCAGCTCGTCCACCAGAAGAACGCGGCGAGGTCGCGCGCGCGGGCGGGTTCCTCGACGGCGCCCGCCTGGATCGCGTAGGGATCGCTCCCGCGCGCGAACAGGTCGGCGTAGTGCGCCGCGTTGGCCTCGAACGCCGCCGCGCGCTCCGGGCCGAGCCGGAGCGTGCCGGTCGCGGGATCGAGCGTGTTCCGCCGCATCGTGAGCTCGAGCCGCTCGCGCAGCGCCGCCTGCCGCTCCTTGCCGAGCGCCGCCCAGCTGCCCGCCCCCTCCGCCCGCGCCCAGCGATCGAGGACGAACGTCGCCTCGCGGTGCAGCCAGTCGGCGGTCCAGTCCGGCGCGACGTACGCGCCGTGTCCCCACACCGAGCCGACCTCCTGGCCGCCCATCGCCTGCCACACGCCCTGGCCGCGGAGGATGGCGTCGCCGTCGAAGAGCGGCGCGCCGGCCGGGCCGACGACCCGGCCGGGGATCGGGGGCGCGGACGAGCGGATGCGGGGCGCGTAGCCGCCCAGGACGGCGAACGAGCCGGCGAGGACGAGGGCGAGGGCGAGCCAGTGGCGGCGGTAGGGCATGGGCGACGGAGCCTCCGCGGGACAGGTTGGGGAGGCGGTCGGCGCGAGGCACGGCCTTTCTCCGGAGCGCGCGGTAGAATCCTCCGCGGGAGGCTGCGGTGCGCGTCGGCCGTTGGGAGATCGCGGGCGTCCTCGACGGCCACTTCGCCCTCGACGGCGGCGCGATGTTCGGCGTCGTCCCGCGCCCGCTCTGGGAGCGGCGGATCGCGCCCGACGCGCGGAACCGGATCCGGCTCGCCTCGCGCTGCCTCGTCGCCGTGGACCGCGACGCGCGGCGCGTCCTCCTCGTCGACGACGGCATCGGCGACAAGTGGGACGCCCGGCGGACGGACCGGTACGCGATCGACCGGTCGGGCGGCGGGATCGACGCCGGGCTGGCGAAGCTCGGCCTCTCGCGCGGCGACGTGACGGACGTGCTCCTCACCCACCTCCACGTCGCCGCGGCCGGTGGGACGACGCGCCGCGCGCCCGACGGGCGGCTCGAGCTGTCGTTCCCCCGCGCCACGCACCACGTCCAGCGGCACCAGTGGCAGCTCGCCCACGCGCCGTCCGAGCGGGACCGCGCGATCTTCCTCCCGGAGGACTTCGGGCCCCTCCAGCACTCGAACCTGCTGCACCTCGTGGAGGGCGAGGCGGAGCTCTTCCCGGATCTCGAGCTCATCGTCTCGGAGGGCCACACGCCGGGACAGCAGCTCCCGCGCTTCCACGGCGACGGCACGCACCTCACCTTCTGCGGCCACGTCATCCCGACGCACGCGCACCTCCGCCCGGGCTGGGGGTCGGCCTTCGACCTCGCGCCGGTCACGACGATCGAGGAGAAGAAGGTCCTGCTCGCCGAGGCGCTCGAGGACGACGGGGTCCTCTTCTTCGAGCACGATCCCGCGATGGCGGCCTGCCGCCTGCGCGAGGAGGACGGGCAGCCGGTGTTCCGGGAGGCCGTCGAGCCGTAGGCCGCCGCCCGGGGGTCGGAACGGCCTGGCGCCGGCCCCGCCGGCGCGGTACGGAGACGGGCGCATGGACGAGCCCAGGGCCACCGTCTCCCGCCGCGGCGCCGACCGGCTCGCCGCGGGCCACCTCTGGATCTACCGGAGCGACGTCGAGAAGGCGCCCGCCGCCGAGCCAGGCGACGTCGTCCTCGTCGCCGACGGCCGCGGGCGCTTCCTGGCGAAGGCGTTCTGGTCCGCGCGCTCGCAGATCGCCCTGCGCGTCGTCACCCGCGACGAGGAGCCGGTGGACGAGGCGTTCTTCGCGCGCCGGCTCTCCTCCGCCATCGCGCTGCGCGAGCGCGTCTTCGGCGGCGAGCGCTTCGTCCGGCTCGTGCACGGCGAGGCGGACCTCCTCCCCGGCCTCGTCGTGGACCGCTACGGCGACGCCGCCGTGATGCAGACGCTCGTCCCCGCCACCGACCGCCGCAAGGGCCTCCTCGCGGACCTCCTCGCGAGCGCGCTCGGGCTCCGCTCCGTCGTGGAGCGGAACGACGTGCGCGTGCGCGAGCTCGAGGGGCTCGCGCAGACGAAGGGCGTCGTCCGCGGCGAGGCGCCCGGTCCGATCGACTACCTCGAGGGCGAGGTCCGCCTGCGGCTCGACCTGCTCGCCGGCCAGAAGACCGGCGCGTTCCTCGACCAGCGCGAGAACCACCTGCGCGCCGGGGAGTACGCCCGCGGGCGCTGCCTCGACTGCTTCAGCTACTCGGGCGGCTTCGCCCTCCAGCTCGCGCGGCGCGCGGAGCGGGTCACGGCGGTCGAGATGCAGCCGACCGCCGCCGCCCTGCTGCGGGAGAACGCGTTCCTGAACCGCGCCGAGAACGTCGACGTCGTCGAGGCGAACGCGTTCGACTGGCTCCGCGACCGGGCCGAGGAGGAGCCCGCGTTCGACCTCGCCGTGCTCGACCCGCCCGCGTTCGCGAAGAACAAGGAGGCCCTCCCCGCCGCGAGGCGCGGCTACAAGGAGGTGAACCTGCGGGCGATGATGGTGCTGCGCGAGGGCGGGATCCTCGTGACCTGCTCCTGCAGCTATCACCTCTCCGAGGCGATGCTCGAGGAGCTCGTGCTCGACGCGGCGAACGACGCGGGGCGACGCGCCCAGGTGCTGGAGCGGCGCGGCGCGGGGCGCGACCACCCGGTGCTGCTCGGCGTCCCGGAGACCCGCTACCTCAAGGTCCTGGTCGTGCGCGTGGTGTAGCCGGGCGCCGCCCGCCCGGCCGCCCGTCACGCGCGGGACGGCCACGGGACCCTGGGCGCGCGCACGGGCGCGCGATAGCATGTTCGGTCACGCCGCCAGGAGGCGGCGACGATGCCCGCACGGCCGGAGCCCGAGACGCCGTTCGCCGCGCTCGACGGGAGCCCGCTCCTCGCCGGGCTCGACGCGCGCGAGCGCGAACGCTTCCTCGGCTGCGCCGAGCGGGTCGACCTCGCGCCGGGGGCGAGCCTCTCCGGCGAGGCCGTCCACCAGCTCTCCCTCGTGCTGCGCGGCAGCGCGACGCTGCGCCGGGCGGGCGGCGTGCACCGGAGGCTCGGCCCGGGCGATCACTTCGGCGAGCTCGCGCTCGTCGGCGGCCGGCCCGGCGACGAGGCGGTGGACGCCGGGACGGCGCTCGCCCTCCTGCGGGTGTCGGGCCGGTGCTGGGCCGAGCTCGAGCGGCGCGATCCTCCCCTCGCCGCCAAGGTCGCGATGGGGATCGCCCGCGCGCTCGGCGACGAGCTGTCCCGCGCGACGGGCGACGTGGGGCTCCTCCTGCGCGGGCGGTCGCTCCCGCGCGCGCCGGAGATCACGGTCCGCGTCGGCGGCGAGGAGCGCCGCGTCCGGACCGGCACGCGCCTCACCGAGCTCTTGCCCCCGGACGTCGACGGGGATCTCGTCGTCGCCGGGCTCCTCGGCCAGAAGCCGGTGTCGCTCTCGACCCCGATCTTCACCGACGCCGCGGTCGCCCCGCTCACCGCCTCCCACTGGGAGGGCCGGCAGATCTACGCGCACTCGGTGGGGCTGCTCCTGCTCGAGGCGGCGCACCAGGTCGCGCCCGGCGTGCGCGTCCAGCTCGGCCCGTCCCGCGGGACGCGCCAGGTGGTCGAGGTCTCCGGCCAGGGCGGCGCGAGCCTCGAGGGGCTCGCGGGCGAGATCGCCGCGGCGATGGCGCGGCTCGCGGCGGCCGACCTGCCGTTCCGGCTCGAGTTCTGGTCGACCGAGGAGGCCGCGAGCTGGTTCCGCGAGCGCGGCTGGGAGGAGGCGGCGCGGCTCCTCCGCACGCGGCGGCAGGCGACGGTGCGGCTCGTCTCCTGCGGCGAGGTCTACGCCCTCTCCATGGGGCCGCTGCTCCCCGCCACCGGCCGGATCCGCGGGTTCACGCTGCGCCCCGGGGACGAGGGGCTCGATCTCCAGTTCGGCCGGATCGACCCGCGCAACGGCCACGGCAAGGCCGCCCCGCGCCCGCGGCCGCGCCCGCGCGACGGGGACATGGCGCGCGAGCACGAGCGCTGGCTCGCCGCGATGGGCGTCGACAGCGTCGGCGCGTTCAACGACCTCTGCGTCTCCGGCCAGGTGTCGCAGCTCATCCGCGTGGGCGAGGGGTTCCACGAGAAGCGCATCGGCCAGATCGCCGACCGGATCGCCGCGGCCCGCGACCGGATCCGCGTCATCTCGATCGCCGGCCCCTCGTCGTCCGGCAAGACCACCTTCATCCGCCGGCTCACCGTCCAGCTCCAGATCGACGGCGTGAACCCCATCGGCATCTCGCTCGACGACTACTACGTCGACCGCGAGAAGACGCCCCGCTCCGAGGGCGGCGACTGGGACTTCGAGGCGCTCGAGGCCCTCGACCTGGCGCTCTTCCAGGAGCACGTCTCGCGGCTCCTCGCGGGCGAGGCGGTGCGCACCGCGCGCTACGACTTCCTCACCGGCCGGAGCCACCCGGAGGGCGGGCCGGTGATCCACCTCCGCCCCGGCGACGCCCTCATGCTCGAGGGCATCCACGGCCTGAACCCCGGCCTGCTCGGGGCGATCCCGCGGCCGGGCGAGCTCTTCCGGGTCTTCGTCCACCCCGCCACGACGCTGCCGTTCGACCGGCTGACGCGCGTCTCCGCGACGGACCTCCGCCTGCTGCGCCGCATCATCCGGGACCGGCACCAGCGCGGGTACTCCGCCGCCGACAACATCCTGCGCTGGCCCTCCGTGCAGGCCGGCGAGCGCGAGCACATCTTCCCCTACCAGGACGAGGCCGACGCCGTGTTCGACACGGCGCTCATCTACGAGCCCGCCGTCCTCAAGGTGTTCGCGGAGCGCTACCTGCTCGAGGTCCCCCAGAACCACCCCGCCTACGCGACGGCGCACCGGCTCCGCTACCTCGTCGACCGGTTCGTCTCGATCTACCCCGACCACGTCCCGCCGACCTCGATCATCCGCGAGTTCATCGGCGGGAGCGGCTTCGAGTACTAGGAGCGGCGCGTGACCGTGGACGACCGGGACCTCGCGCAGATCGTCATCGAGACGGTGGGCGCGCTCGTGCTCGTGCTCGACCCGGAGGGGCGCATCCTCCGCTGGAACGCCGCCTGCGAGCGCGCGACCGGCTACTCGCGCGCCGAGATGGTGGGGCGGCCGTTCTGGGACCTCCTCCTCCCCGACGAGCGCGACGGCGTCCGGGCGGTGTTCGACGACCTCGTCGCCGGCCGGTTCCCGAACCAGCACGAGAACGTCTGGACGGCGCGCGACGGCTCGCACCGGCTCATCTCGTGGTCGAACAACGCGCTCCTCGACGGCGCGGGCGCCGTCCGCGCGGTGGTCGCGACGGGGATCGACATCACCGACCGGACGCGCGCGGAGGACGCGCTGCGGCGGCAGGCGAAGCGCCTCGAGGCGCTCGCCGAGGCGTCGCGCGTGTTCGCGTCGGGGCTCGACTACAAGACGACGCTCGACACCATCGCCCGGCGGCTCTGCGAGCTCATCGGGGACGGCGCGCTCATCCGGATCATCTCCCCGGACGGCCAGTGGCTCGTGCCCGTCGCGGTCTACCACCCCGCGCCCGAGCGCGCCGCGCTCCGGCGACGGATGCTCGCGGTGGCGCCGCAGCGGCCGGACGAGGCGATCACCGGCCGCGTGATGGCGTCGGGGAAGACGCTGCGCGTCCCCGAGGTGACGCGCGAGTTCGTCCACAACGAGATGAAGCCGGAGTACTGGCCGTACCTCGACGGCGTCACGAGCATCATGATCGCGCCGCTCAGGCTCCGGCGGACCGTGATCGGGCACATCACGCTCATGCGCGACGCCGGGAGCCCGCCCTACTCGAACGACGACGAGACGCTGCTCGACGACCTCGCCCACCGGGCGGCCCAGGCCATCGAGAACGCCCGGCTCTACTCCGAGGCCCAGGCGGCGGTCGCCGCGCGCGACGAGTTCCTGTCGATCGCCTCGCACGAGCTCCGCACGCCGCTCACCGCGCTGCGGCTCGCGCTCGAGAACATGCGCCGCGTCTCCTCGCGCGACGCCATCGAGAAGCTCTCGCCCGAGTACGTGGAGCGCGTGCTCGCGACGGCCGAGCGGCAGGGGCACCGCCTGGAGAGCCTCGTCGCGGCGCTCCTCGACGTCTCGCGGATCCAGATGGGCCGGCTCGAGCTCGACGTGGAGGAGGTGGACCTCACGCCGATCGTCGCCGAGGCGGCCGCCTCGCTCGAGGACGAGGCGCGCCAGACCGGCTCGACCATCGAGATGCGCGGCGAGCCGGTGCGCGGGTACTGGGACCGGCTCCGCGTCTCGCAGGTCGTGACGAACCTCCTCGCGAACGCGGTGAAGTACGGCGCCGGAAAGCCCGTCGAGGTCGAGTTCGGCCCGCGCGACGCCGGGGCGCGGCTCGTCGTGCGGGACCACGGGATCGGGATCGAGCCGGCGGACCTGCCCCAGATCTTCGAGCGGTTCGAGCGGGCGGTCTCGTCGCGGAACTACGGGGGGCTCGGGCTCGGGCTCTACATCGTGAAGCGGATCGTGGAGGCGCACGGCGGGTCCATCTCGGTCGAGTCCACGCCGGGAGAGGGCTCGGCGTTCGCGGTGCACCTGCCCTCGCGGCCGGCGGTGCCGGTCCGGACCGAGAGCAACCAGTACCCCGGTCACGCCTGACGGGCCGACCGAGGGCCTCCGCGCCGCGAATCACTCCCGGCCGGTCCCGGCCAGGAACTCCCGCGCGGGGAACAGCAGCACGTCCTCGATCGCGTCCGCGCCGACGAGCAGCATGAGCAGCCGGTCGAGCCCGACCGCCACCCCGCCCGCGTCCGGCATCCGCCCGAGCGCCTCGAGGAACGCCTCGTCGAGCGGGTACACCCGGTATCCGAGCCGGCGCCGCTGCTCCTGCTCCGCGACGAACCTTCGCCGCTGCTCGGCGGCGTCCGTGAGCTCGGTGAACCCGTTCGCGAGCTCGAGGCCGCCGGCATAGAGCTCGAACCGCTCCGCGACGGCGGGATCGTCCCGCTTCACGCGCGACAGCGCCGCCATCGAGGCGGGCCAGTCGACGAGGTAGGTCGGGCGATCGCCGCCGATCCTCGGCTCGACCGCGTCGAGCATGACCCGGAAGAACACGTCGTCGAACGCCTCGCCCGGCGGGCCGGGATCGTGCCCCGCCCGGCGGGCGGCCCCGGCGAGCCGGACGGCGTCGCCGCCGCAGGCGCGCAGGTCGACGCCGGCGTGGCGGCGAAAGGCCTCCTCGACGGTGAGCCGCTCGAACGGCGCGGAGAGATCGATCTCCCGTCCGCCGCGCGAGACGCGCGCGCCCCCGTCCGGCGAGAGCGCCCGCGCGCAGGCCTCGACGAGCCGCTCCACGTCTTCCATGGCGCCCGCGTAGTCCGTGCCCGCCCGGTAGAGCTCGAGCATCGTGAACTCCGGGTTGTGCGTGCGCGAGACCTCGCCGTTCCGGAAGACCCGCGCGAGCTGGAAGATCCGCGGGAGCCCGGCCGCGAGGAGCCGCTTCATCGCGTACTCGGGGCTCGTGTGCAGGAAGAGGGGCCGGGGTGCCCCGCCGCCCTCCGGCACGAAGGGCGCCTCGAACGCCTGGATGTGGACCTCCATCCCGGGCGCGGGGACGAGGCAGGGCGTCTCGACCTCCTCGTACCCGAGCGCGCCGAGCGTCTCGCGGACCGCCCCCGAGAGCCTCGCCCGCGCGCGCGCGTTCCTCCGCTGGACGTCCGTGATCACGGCGGGAGCTTACCCCGCCGAGGCCGGATCCGCCCGGATTCCATGGAGATCCCCCGCCGGCGACCTTCGTCAACCGTGTCTCCCGGTCCAGGTTGACGATCGGGCCGGCGCTGGTATCTTCGCGCCCTCCGGATGCCGACCGCCGCGACCGAGCTCCCGACGCTCCCCCGCGAGGACGCCGGGGCGGGCCCGCCCGTCGTGCTCGTCCACGGCTGGTCGCTGTCGTCCGCCGCGTTCGCGGACGAGGTCGCCTGGCTCGCTCGCGAGCGGCGCGCGATCGCCCCGGACCTGCGCGGCCACGGCCGCTCCCCGCCGCCGGCCGCGCCCTTCGGCCTCGCGGACCTCGCCCGCGACCTCGCGGCGCTCGTCGAGGCGCTCGCCCTCGACCGCGCCGTCCTCCTCGGCTGGTCGCTCGGCGCCGAGGTCGCGCTCGCCGCCGCGCCGCTCCTCCGCCCGCGTCTCTCGGCGCTCGTCCTCGTCTCCGGGACGCCGCGCTTCACCGAGGGCGAGGGCTGGCCGCACGGCCTCCCGGCCCGGAGCGTCGAGGGGCTCGCGCTCCGCGTCCGGCGCGACGCGCCGCGGGCCGTCGCGCGCTTCTTCGACGGGATGTTCGTGGAGGGGGAGCTCGACGGGGCCGGTCGCGCCCGCGCCGAGAAGGTCCGGGCGGCTGTGCCGCCGGCGGATCCCGCCGCCCTCCTCTCCGGCCTCGACGTCCTCGCCCGCGCGGACCAGCGCGCCGCGCTCCCCGCCCTCGATCTGCCCGTGCTGCTCGTCCACGGCGACCGCGATCCGGTCTGCCCGCCGGGGGCCTCCCGCGCGATGGCGGCGGCGATCCCGCGCGCCCGCCTCGTCGAGCTCCCCGGCGCCGGGCACGCGCCCTTCCTCTCCCGCCCCGGGCCGTTCCGGGACGCCCTCGGCTCCTTCCTCGGCTCGCTCCCGTGAACCCCGTCGACAAGCTGCGCGTCCGGAGCGCCTTCACGCGGTCCGCCGCGGCCTACGACGCGCGCGCCGAGGTCCAGCGCGCGGTCCGCGAGCGGGTCCTCGCGCTGCTCGCCGAGGCCGCGCCGGGCGCGCGGCGGGCCCTCGACGTCGGCGCCGGGACGGGCGCCCTCCTCGCCCG
>DASVZX010000373.1:0-5795 GCA_036391435.1 Anaeromyxobacter sp.
TGCACGACGCGATCTTCCACGCCGTCGCGGCGACGCTCCGCACCGCCCCGTGGCTCGGGCGCGCGGCGGCGGGGCCCGTCGCGGCGGAGGGCGGGGGGCCGGCGCCGTCCCCGGTGGCCGCGGAGGAGGCGGCCGGCGTGCTCGCCTGGGCGCGTGCTCGCCCGCCCGAGGGCAGCGGCGCGAGCGCGCTCCCGCCGCCCGGGCCGCTCTCCTCCGGGGCGCTCGCGTTCCCCGTGGCGCTCGACGGCGGGGCGGCGCGGCCGGCCGGGTACTTCGCCTCGCTCCGGCTCGTCGGCCAGCACGCGCGGACCTACCTCCTGTGCGAGGCGCCCGGCGGGGGCCTCGTGGTGGTCGATCAGCACGCGAGCCACGAGCGGCTCCTGTTCCACCGCCTCCGCGAGGCGTTCCGGGCCCGCACGCTCCCGGTGCAGCCGTTCCTCCTGCCGCAGATCGTGACGCTCCCGCCCGCGGTGGCGCGCGCGCTCGAGGGCGGCCTCGACGACCTTCGCGAGGTGGGGCTCGAGGTGGAGCCCTTCGGCGGGGGCAGCTTCGCGGTGAAGGGCGCGCCTGCCGCCCTCGGCGGAGCCGATCTCGAGGCGCTCCTCACGGACCTCGCGGGCCAGCTCGCGGAGGTGGAGCGGGCGAGCGCCGTGGAGGAGGCGGTCCACGATCTCATCGCGACCATGGCCTGCCACGCCGCGGTCCGGGCGAACCAGGACCTCTCGACGGAGGAGGCCCGGGCGCTCCTCGACGGCCTCGACGCCGTCGACTTCAAGGCGCGCTGCCCGCACGGGCGCCCGGTCGTGTTCGAGGTCCCCCTCGCGGAGCTGGAGCGGCGCGTCGGGCGCAGGTGACGCTGCGTGGGAGCGCTCGAGAGGCGATCGGCCGGCCGTCCGAGGGCGGACCCTTCGCGCTCGGACGGGGGCCCCTCGCTCGCTCTGCCGGAGGACGAGGCTGTAATTCCGGGAGGTGGAGGGGCGGAAAGTCCGACGCCTCGTCACGGCCGGGTCCGCGCCGCTCGCACGGATGCGCGCGAACACGGCATGTTTTGCCGGATCGCCGTGGCATCGCCGATGCAAAGAGGCCCCGGCGTGCAGGGCGCGATCACGAGCCGGGACGTCTTCCTCCACGCTTTCACCATCGTGAGGCTGTGGGGGCCGAGCTTCTATCTCCGCTGCGTTCGCGCGGTCGCGAGCCGGCGACCCTGCACGTTCCTCGGGGTCCTGTCCGAGCGGCCTGCGCTGGTCCGCGCGCCGCGCGAGTGACCGCGCCGGACCCCGGTTCACGCGCCCGAGGAGAAGCCGGGCTCGGGCTGGTGCACGTTCACGGGCTCCGGCGCGCGTGGGGCTCCGCGCAAGGGGTGGGCCGCCGCGACCGGGGGTGAGAATCGACACCCACCGCGCCCGCGTGAGCTCGCGGCGCGGCTCAAGCACCTGTGGACGGCTCCTCGTCCCTTTGGCACAGTCCGGCCGTGGCTCGCGATCCCCGCTATCGCCCGTTCCGGATCGCCCTCTGGGTCGTGTACCTGCTCGTCGTGGGCCTCTCCGTCGCCCTGGCGGTCCGGAGCATCGTCGCGAACCTGCGAGCGCCGCACCGTCCCGCGGCGGTGGGGGTGCTCCCGACCCGCGCCGCCATGCGGGTGTGCGTGAACGAGCTCGAGGCCCTGCACCGCGAGCAGAACGCCCGCGCCTGGCGCCTCGGGGACGAGGTCGCCGAGGGCGAGTCGGTGGAGCGGTGGCAGACGTGGGCGAGGGACTGGGAGCAGCGGGTGGACGACCTCGCCGACCGCTGCCGGCTCGACGCGACCAACCCCGATCCTCAGGGGTTCGGCGGGCGCGTCGAGCTCGCCCGCGCCCGCGACGCGGTGCTCGCGCTCCACCGCGCCTACTCCGCGAGGGTGAGCCAGTTCGCGCAGCAGGAGGCGGACCTCGCCCGCGCGGCGGCAGACGCGCTCGAGGCGGCGCGGTCGGCGCTCGCGCGGCCGCCCAGGCGCTAGCCGGTCTCTACGGCGGGCACTTCGGGCAGCCGAGGCTTCCCGCGGCGCAGGTGGCCGCCAGGTTCTCCGGCACGTTCACGAACACCCAGCGGTACGTCTGGATCTCGAACTGCGCCGTCCCGTCGGCGGTCGTGCCCGGCGTGCGGTTCGGCTGCTGGACGTCGCCCGGCGCCTCCGCGAAGCCGTTCGAGACCACGAGCTCGACGACGTGCGCGACCCCCGGATCGCTCGGCAGCGGCGACGCCCCGAGATTGCCCTTGAGCTCGTCGGGGATGGCAAAGCCGTACGGCGCGAACGGGAACGTCGGCACCTGGCGTTCGAGGATGAGCGCGTTGGGATCGGGGGGGACCTGGCGAGTCGTGTTGCGGATCGTGGAGCGGTCCGGCGAGTCCGCCCGGTAGTCCACGAACCAGCGCGCCTCGACGGTGACGCTGTCCTGGTAGTAGATGTGCGCGCCGAGGTCGTACGAGGGCGCCGTCGCGCAGCCGGCCGGCACCGGGATGATCGAGTCCACGCCCGAGGTCGTGCTCGCGGCCAGGATCCGCGGCGGCGTGACCGTGCCGGCCGGGTAGGTCGGGAGCGGCTGCGGGAGCGGGCAGCCCGCCAGCGCGAGCGTCGTCGCGATCGCGGCGACCGAGATCCGCCTCATGCCTCGTTCTCCTCGTCGGGCGGAGGCGGCAGGCCGCGCCGCTCCGCGTCGAGCTTCTCCAGATGCCGGAAGATGGTGCGCGGGTCGACGCCGAGGTCCTTCGCCGTCTTGGTGCGGTTCCCGCCGTTCCGCTCCAGCACCTCGCTGATGTAGCGCTTCTGGAACTCCTCCTTCGCCTGCGCGAGCGGCAGGATGGGCTCCAGGATCTCGGGCCGGAGGTCGAGATCCTCCGCGGACACGAGGGCGCGATCGGCGAGCACGACCGCCTTCTTCACCCGGTTCTCGAGCTCGCGGATGTTCCCGGGCCAGGCGTACTTGCGCATCGCGACGAGCGCCGAGGGCGTGAAGCCCCGGACGCGGGAGCCGAACTCCTTGCCGTACTTCTGGAGGAACCAGCGGGCGATGACGACGACGTCGTCGCCGCGCTCGCGGAGCGGGGGGAGCGGGATGGAGACGACGTTGAGCCGGTAGAAGAGATCCTCCCGGAACGCGCCCTTCCTGATCTCGTCGTCGAGGACCTTGTTCGTCGCGGCGATCACCCGGATGTCCACGGGCTCCGCCCGCGTGTCGCCCACCTTCGTCACCGCGCGCTCCTGCAGGGCGCGCAGGAGCTTCACCTGGAGCGAGGCGGGCATGTCCCCGACCTCGTCGAGGAACAGCGTCCCGCCGTGGGCCGCCTGGAACCGCCCGGCCCGCGTGGCGACCGCGCCCGTGAACGCGCCGCGCACGTGGCCGAAGAGCTCGGACTCGAGGAGCGGCTCGGGGATGGCGCCGCAGTTCACCGCGACGAAGGGGCCCGCCGCGCGCGGGGAGCGCCGGTGGATCTCGCGCGCGACGATCTCCTTCCCGGTGCCGGTCTCGCCGGAGACGAGCACGGAGACGTCCGTCGCCGCGACCTTCTCGATCCGCCGGTACACCTCGCGCATCGAGGCGCCCGCGCCGATGAGGTCGCCGTACTGGCGCGAGGAGACCGCCTCCTTGAGGCTGACGTTCTCGCGGCGCAGGGAGTCGAGGAGGAGCGCGTTCTCGAGGAGCACCGAGGCCTGCGCCGCGAACACGGTCAGGACCTCGAGCGAGCGCTCGTCGAAGAGCGACACGACGCTGTCGTTCCCGAGGTAGACGACGCCGAAGACGTCGCCCTTCTGCATGAGCGGCGCGCACATCACCGAGCAGAGCTTCAGGTTCACCACGGACGACGACCCGGCCCACGCGGCGTCGTGGAGCGCGTCCGCCACCACGAGCGGCCGCCGCGTCTCGACGACCCGCTGGACGATGGAGTCCGAGACGCGCTCCAGCGCGCCCTCGATGGTCTCGCGCGCGACGTTGCGCGCGGCGCGGACGGACGGCTCGCCGTCCTTCAGCAGGATGAGGAACCCCTTGTCGGCGTCGGTGAGGTCGAGGAGCGCGTCCACGAGCTCGTCGAGGAGGCGCGGCACGTCGGTCGCGGCGAGGAGCCGCTCCGAGAAGCGGACGAGCCCGTCGAGGGCGAGGAGCCGCTGGCCGGTCCGGGCCTTCGCCGGCGAGGGCGCCCGCGGCGCGAGATCGAAGACGAGCTCGGTGTCCGCGACGCGGATCCGGTCCCCCGCGCCGAGGCGCCAGGCCGAGCGGCGCTTGCCGTTCACCGTGACGTCGGCGACGTCGTGGGACGCGAGGTTGTAGTCCTTCCCGTCGAAGTGGATGTGGAGCGCGGTGCGCGGCAGGGCGGGGTCGGCGATCGCGACGTCGTTCTCCGCGTCCCGGCCCACGCTGGTGATCCGCTTCACGAGCGCGATCTCGCGCTCGGTGCCGTCCGGGCCCTTGACGATGAGCGTCGCCACGGCGCCTCCTAGAAGGCCCAGCCGAGCTTCAGCGTCCCGCCGCCCTGCTGGCCGGGGGTGATCTCGGTCTCGATCCGGGGGACGAAGTTCCGGTGGGCGTCCCAGACACCGTAGGCGTAGAGCGCCCAGAAGAGCCCGGCGGACACGTACTTCACCGTGTCCACCTGCGAGAGCAGGGTGCGGTCCGAGTCGTAGTAGGGCGGCTGCGAGCAGCCGGCCTGCCCGGAGATGCAGGTGCGCGTCCGGTCCTGCGCGATGTTGTTGTGGAAGAGGATCGCCGAGATGTTCACGAGCCCGAGCACGACCTGCCCCGCGGCGATCGCGGTTCCCTTCGCCCGGTCGCCGTTCTGGAACTGCCCCGCGCCGAGCGGCATCCAGTTCAGGAGGTAGACCTTCTCCTCGACGCGCACGATCTTGCCGGGCGGCCCGGTGCGCGCCTGCTCCTCGGCGAGGAGCCGCTTCTTCGCCTCCTCGGCGAGCCGCTGCTGCTCGCGCAGCTCGCGCCGGCGCTGGCGCAGCGGCGCGAGCGCGGGCTCGTGCTCCTTCTTCACCGCGTCGAAGAACTCGACGATGGCGGGCGGGACGAGGAACGCGTCGAGCGCGAAGTCCGGCTCGAACGAGAGCAGGTTCACGAACGCCGCGCGCGCCCCGGCCTTGTCGCCGAGCTGGTACTCGGCGATCCCGAGCATCCGGTAGGCGTCGACCGCCTCGGCGTCGGAGAGGCTGGGCTGCTTCGCGAGGAGCTGGCGGAGGGCGGCGGCGGACTCGGCGTAGGCGCCGAACTCGAACCGGTCCTTCGCCCGCTTCAGCTCGGGCGGCGCCGCGAGCGCGAGCGCGATGAGCAGGGCGATCACGGAGCCTCCTCGTCCGCCCCGGGTCCTGGGACGATGATCTCGGCGCCGGCCCGGAGCGTCACCCGCACGTCGCGCGGCGCCTTCCCGGGGAGCTCGAGCGACAGGCGCGCGGTCCCCTCGTAGGGGTTGTCGCCGTTCTGCGGGATGGGGACGGCGAGCGGGGCGCGCTGCGACTCGCCGGCCGTGCCGAGGAGCCGGTCGCCGATCGAGACGCGCGTCGCCGGATCGCCGTCCACGCGCAGCCGGGCGGGCCGCGGCTCGAGCGGGACGCGCAGCTCGCCCGCGCGCGCCGCCTCCTCGGCGGTGATCTCCCGGACGAACGGGACGCAGCAGGCGTGCTCGATCTGGATCACGTGCGGCTTCCCGGGCGCGATGGCGTAGGTGACGACCTGCTCGCCGCGGGCGATCTCCACCCCGTCGAGGAGCGCGCGCTGCGCGTACGGGCGGACGTGGACCGAGAGCGGCGTGGGCCGGCCGGC
>DASVZX010000374.1:0-25516 GCA_036391435.1 Anaeromyxobacter sp.
GCGGAGGCGGCGGGCGTGGCGCCGCCCGGCGCGCACCACGGCCGGCGCCCACCCCGGCGTCGCGCGCGCGTGCAGGTGCATGTACGTCCCGACGACGCCGCCCACGACGAGCCCGGCGCGGCCGCCCCCGAGCCCCGCCCCGCGCTCCACGGCGAGCGTCGTGTCGGCGCCGGTGGTGGAGACGACGCGGGAGTGGTGGAACTCGTGGCCGAGGAGGCGCGTCCCCACCGGGAAGAAGGGGTTCCAGCCGTCGACGGTCGCGGCCATGTAGCCGTGGCCCTGGGGCCGCGGCGTGTGCTCGACCACGATCGGCAGGGCGCCGACCATCGGGTGCTCGCGCCCGTCGCGGACGAGCGCGCGGGAGAGGTACATGAGCCCGCCGCACTCCGCCCAGGCCGGCAGCCCGCGCGCGAGCGCGGCGGCGAGCGCGGCGCGCAGGGGCTCGTTCGCGGCGAGCGCGGCGGCGTGCTCCTCCGGGAACCCGCCCCCCGCGTAGAGCGCGTCGATCGGCGGCAGCTCCCGGTCGGCGAGCGGCGACACGAAGACGAGCTCCGCCCCGGCGGCCTCGAGCGCCTCGAGGTTCTCCGGGTAGTAGAAGGAGAACGCGGCGTCGCGGAGCACGCCGACGCGGACCGGCGCGCCCGGCGTCGCGACCGGGCCCGGCTCGTCCACGCCGGCGAGATCGGGCGCCGCCGCTGCGGCCTCCACGACGCGCTCCACCTCGACGTGGCGCCGGACCGCGTCGGCGAGCGCCTCGAGCGCCGGCTCGCGGTCGGGGTGCTCGGCCGCGCAGACGAGGCCGAGGTGGCGGGAGGGGAGGAGGGCCCCCTCGAGGCGCGGGATCGCGCCCAGCACCGCGACCCCGGCGTCGTCGGCGAGCGCCCGGCGCACGAGCGCCTCCTGGCGGGTGGTGCCGACGCGGTTCAGGATCACGCCGGCGAGCGGCAGGTCGGGATCGAGCGTCTTGCAGCCGAGGACCAGCGCCGAGAGGGTGCGGGTCACCTTGGCCGCGTTCACGACGAGCACGATGGGCGCGCCGAGGAGCTTCGCCAGCTGCGCCGTCGAGTGCGTCCCCCGCGCGTCGACGCCGTCGAACAGGCCGCGCTTGCCCTCGATGAGCGCGAGATCCGCGGTCCGCGCGGCCTCCCGCATCGCCGCGGCGAGGGTCGCCGGCGGCATGAGGAAGGTGTCGAGGTTGCGGCCCGGCGCGCCGGCCGCGGCGCCGAGCCACGCGGCGTCGATGAAGTCCGGACCGTTCTTGAACGGCGCGACGCGGCGGCCGTCCCGCGCGAGCGCGCGGGCGAGGCCGGCGGCGACGAGCGTCTTGCCGGCATCGCCGGCGAGGCCGGCGACGACGATCCGCGGAAGACCAGCGCGCGTCACGGGGCTCGCTCCCTACGACATGTCGAGGAAACCGCAAGGGCACTCGTCCGCGCACTTCTTGCAGCCGTCGCAGGTGTCGAGCGTGACCTTGTAGTAGTGGCCCGGCCCCTGATCCGGGAGCTTCTTGAAGCAGGACGGCGTGCAGTACATCCAGCAGCGCTCGCACCCGAAGCAGAAGCCGCACGACATGCAGCGCGAGGCCTCGGCCACCGCCTGATCCTTCGTGATGCCGAGGTCGATCTCGGCGTGCGGGCTCGCGAGCCGCTCCGCCGCGGCGACCGCGCCGCGCTGCTCGCGCGGCTTCGCCTCGTAGAAGTCGAGCTTCAGGCGCTTCGCCGCGATCTTCGGCGCGGGCTGCGGCTCGGCGAGCGGCTCGCCGCGCAGCGTCGCGTGGATGCTCTCCGCCGCGGTCCGCCCCTGCCCGACCGCGATCGTCGCGAGGCCGAGGTTGATGTCGTCGCCGCCCGTCCAGACCTTCGGCTGCGCCGTCTTCCCCCACCGATCGGCCTCGAGCCACCGCGTCGAGGCGAGGGCGCCGCCGAGGGCCTTGAAGTCCGGCTCCTGGCTCACGGCGGTGATGACCGTGTCGCAGTCGTACTCGACGAGCTCGCCCGTCCCGACCGGCGAGCGCCGGCCCGACGCGTCCGGATCGCCGAGCTTCATCTTCTCGACGACGAGCTTCGTCACGCGGCCCGAGCCGTCGCGCACGATCTTCGAGGGCGCGGCGAGGAACTCGATCTTGACGTTCTCCTCGAGGGCCCCGGCGACCTCCTCCTCGATCGCCGGCATCTCGGTGCGGGTGCGCCGGTAGAAGAGCGTGACGTCGGCGCCGAGCTTCTTCGCGGCGCCCGCGGCGTCGGTCGGGAGGCGCAGGCAGACGCGCGCGGCGTCGATGGCGGTGTCGCCGCCGCCGATGACCGCGACCTTCCCGCCGATGGGCGGCGGCGTCCCGAGGGCGACCTGCCGCAGGAAGCCCGTGCCGGTGTAGACGGAGGGCCCCTCCTCGCCCGGCACCCGGATCTGCTTGCCGGCGTGGGCGCCGATCGCGAGGAACACCGCGTCGTGGTCCTTCTGCAGCGCCTCGAACGAGACGTCCTTCCCGATCGCCGTGTTGCAGCGGATCTCGACGCCGAGCGCCGCGATCCGCTTCACCTCGGCGGCGAGCACCTCGCGCGGCAGGCGGTAGTCGGGGATGCCGTAGCGGAGCATCCCGCCCGCCTCGGGCAGGCTCTCGAAGATCGTCACGCGGTAGCCGCGACGCGCGAGGTGGTACGCGCAGGAGAGACCGGCCGGGCCGGCGCCCACCACCGCGATCTTCTCCGACCGGCTCCCCGGCGCGGCCTCGGCGGGGAGCGGGAGGTTCCGCTGGATGCCCCAGTCGCCGAGGAACCGCTCCACCGAGTTGATCCCGACGGCGCCGTCCTTCTCCTTGCGGTTGCACTCTCCCTCGCAGGGGTGCGGGCACACGCGCCCGAGCGCGGCGGGCAGCGGGTTGCGCGCGACGACCTGGCGGAAGGCCTGGTCGAGGGCGTCGTCGAGCGCCTTCCCCATCTTCCCGTGCTGCGCGATCGTGTTGAGCCAGCCGCGGACGTCGTTCCCCGCGGGGCATTGCTCCAGGCACGGGGCGAGCTTCTCGAGCTGCGCCGGCCGGAGCGCGGAGACGGTGCCCCCCGAGCCGCCACGGTTGGCGGTCTTGAGCGGCTTGACTTCGACCTTCTTGAGGAGGCCCATTCCGCGCTCCCGCCGGGGCTAGCCCTTGTACTCCGGGTTCAGGACGACGTAGCTGCCGCCGACGTACGAGTACGTCGTCTTGCCGCTGTCCATGAGGATGCGGATCGCCTCCTTGCAGGTCTGCTTCTCGCACTCGTCGCCGAACTTCTCGTGCATGGACTTGATGAGGTCCGTCGCCTTCAGGTTCTTCTTGCCGGCGTAGTCCTTCAGCATCGCGTACATCGCGTCGGCGACGTTCTCTGCAGTCGGGGCGGCCATGGAGTCCTCCTGGCGTTCGCCGGCGTCCTAGCCCTGCGACTGCCGCAGGTGCGTCGAGCGCCGGAAGCTCTCGCCGGCGTGGCGGAAGTCGTCGATGTGGTACTTCGTGAACTCGAGCCCGGTCAGCTTGAAGAACTTCGGCCAGCCGATCCGCTCGATCCACTCGCCCATCCGCTCGAACGGGCGCGCGTTCGCGGCGTACACGTCGACGAGCTGCTTCACCGCGCTCGTCACCTCGGGCCAGCGCGGCGGGTTGTTCGGCAGGTACGGGATCGCGAGCTTCGAGAACATCGGCTCGTGCCGCGCGTTCGAGACCTTGCCGCCGACCCAGATCGAGATGCCGTCGTTCTCCGGGTCCGCCATCGTCATCGACGGGCACACCGTGAAGCAGTTGCCGCAGAACATGCACTGCTCCTCGATGACCTGGATCGACTGCTTGCCGTCGACCGTGGCCGGACGGACGGCGCCCGTCGGGCACGCCGCGACCGTGCTCGGGATCTCGCACTGCTTCACGAGCCGGCTGTGGTCGATCTTGGGCGGCTTGCGGTGGACGGCGAGCACGGCGATGTCGGAGGCGTGCACCGCGCCGCACATGTTGAGGCAGCAGGCGAAGGCGACGCGCACCTTGGCCGGGAGGTCCGGCCGCTCGAAGTGCGGGAAGAGCTCGTCCATGAGCGACTTCACGACGCCGGAGGCGTCGGACGCGGCGGAGTGGCAGTGCACCCAGCCCTGCGTGTGGACGATGTTCGTGACGCCGGCGCCGGTGCCGCCGACCGGGTAGCCCTCCTGCTTCAGGCGCCCGATGAGGGGCTCCACGTTCTTCTCGTTGTCGAGGAGGAACTCGACGTTGTTGCGGCTCGTGAAGCGCAGGTACCCGCCGCAGAACTCGTCGGCGAGCTTCGAGAACAGCCGGAGCGTCTCGATGCTCATGAGGCGCGGCGTCGCGGCGCGGACGGACCACAGCTTCGCGCCCGACTCGGCGACGTGCATCAGCACGCCCGGCCGCGGCATCTCGTGGTACTTCCACTTTCCGTAATTCTGCTTGATGACGGGCGGCAGGAACTTCTCGTAGTGCGGCGGCCCGATGTCGGTCTTTCGCTTCGTCGGCTCGGCCATGGGATCCTCTTCAGGCGTGGCGCGGAATGGGGCTACGGCACGCGTTCACGATCAGTTCTTGATGTCGTAGTAGATGTACGGGTTCGTCCGGGGCTGCATCACCATCTCCGGCACGGCCTCGAGGCCGATCTGCTCCAGGAAGTTGCCGAGGCCGATGCGCTGGATGAACTCCCCGATCCGCTCGCGGTTCTTCCCGTGCTCGGACCAGAGCTCCCACATCGCGCCGAGGAGCTCCTTGATGTCCTCGTACGGCGGCTCCATCTTGATGAAGGGCACGAGCACCGAGGCGAACAACGCGCCCTCGACGATGGGGGCCTTCGCGCCGACGAGGATCGCGGCGCCGCGGTCCTTCCCGGGCGAGAGCGCCTTCGGCATCGCGTTGATGCAGTGCATGCACTTCACGCAGTTGTCGTCGTCGATCTTGAGGCTCGTCCCGTCCCACTCGATGCAGCGGGTCGGGCAGCGGCCGGCGACGTCGCGCTGGATGTTCAGCTTGCCGGACTGCGCGTAGGCCTTGACCTGCGCCTGGTCGATCTGGATCTGGTCGCGCCAGGTGCCGATCACCGACATGTCCGAGCGCGCGACCGAGGCGACGCAGTCGTTCGCGCAGCCCGAGGCCTTGATCTTGAACTTGTACGGGAAGGCCGGGCGGTGGAGCTCGTCCTGGTAGGTCTGCGTGACGTCGTACGTGAAGTTCATCGTGTCGTAGCAGGCCCACTCGCAGCGCGCCGGTCCGGCGCAGCAGCTCGGGGTGCGCAGATCGGAGCCGGAGCCGCCGAGGTCGTAGCCGGCCGCGGTGAGCTTCGAGAAGATCGGCTCGAGCTCGCTCGTCTTCGTGCCGAGGAAGACGATGTCGCCGGTCGACCCGTGCATGTTGGTGAGGCCGGAGCCGTGCTGCTCCCAGATGTCGCAGAGCGTCCGCAGCGCCTCCGAGGTGTAGAACCAGCCGGAGGGCTGGTTCACGCGGACGGTGTGGAACTCGGTGACCTCGGGGAACTCCTCCGGGAGATCGTTGTAGCGGCCGATCACGCCGCCGCCGTAGCCCTTCACGCCGACGAGGCCGCCGTGCTTCCAGTGGCCGCGCTTCTCGGTGTACGACCGCTCGAGCTGGCCGAGCAGGTCCCGGACCATCGGGCTCTTCGAGCTTTTCTTGATCTCCCGGACGAAGCTCGGCCACGGCCCCTTCTCGAGTTCGTCCAGATGCGGCGTCTTCCTGTCGGTCATGTGGGTTCCCCGCGCAAATCGAAGGCGGCTCTCGTACGGGAATGCGATTGTCAGTTGCGCCCATTCGTGAATACGGGTCAATCCACAACTATTGGAAGCGCGTGATAAAGCGCGTTGATGCACGCGCGGCCGCGCCCCGAGCGCCGGTCCGCGGTCGCGGCGCCCGCGGGCGAGCGGCCGGGCGCCCTCCCGCCGGGCCCCGCCGGAGCCGCGACCGGCGGGGGGGGGGCTGGTCAAGACCCGGGGTTCGCGGGAGGATGTCGCCTTTGGGCGAGGTTCGCCCGCCCCCCGGAGAAGGCCTTGGAGCTCCAGCAACTCCAGTGCTTCATCGCCGTGCTCGAGGAAGGCGGCTTCAAGCGCGCCACGGCGCGCCTGGGGATCACGCAGCCCGCGCTCTCCTACCAGATCAAGCGGCTCGAGGAGGAGCTCGGGGTGCAGGTGTTCCGGCGCGGTCCGGGCGGCATCACGCCGACGGACGCCGGGCGGATCCTGCTCGAGCACGCGCACCACGTGATCGCGGCGGTGCGCGAGGCGCACCAGGCGGTGCGCGAGCTGTCCGGCGGCGTGACCGGCGAGATCCGCATCGGCGCGATCAAGTGCGTCGGGCAGTACTTCCTCCCCGACGTGCTGAAGGAGATCCGCGCGAAGCACCCCGGCGTGCGGCCGAAGCTCCTCTACAAGGACTCCGACGAGCTGCTCGAGGCGCTGCTCGCGAACAAGATCGACGTGGCGATGGTGGTCGATCCTCCGCCGGACGAGCGGCTCGTGTTCACGCCGGTGTTCGACGAGCAGATCTCGCTCGTGTCCGGCCCCCGGCACCCGTTCTACGGACGCGCGAGCATCGACGTCGCCGAGCTGAAGGACGTCACCTTCGTCGCGCTCGCGCCGCACGTCTCCGCCGGCGCGCTCGCGAAGCGGTACCTCGACCGGCAGGGGCTGCCCGTCGTGCCGGCGCTCACCGCCGACAACGTCGAGACGGTGAAGCGCATGGTCGAGTCGGGGATGGGCGTCGCGTTCCTCCCCGACATGGCCACCGCCGAGGACGTCCTGCCCGACGGCAAGCCCGGCCGGCTCTCGCGCAGCCACATCGAGCCGACGCTCTCGCTCCCCCTCGCGCTCGCCACCTGGCGCGACGCCCACCCGTCGCTCGCCGTCGAGGCGTTCGTCGCCGAGGTGCGGCTGATCGGGCTCGCCTGGGAGGGCACCCGACAGGAAGCCCAGGCGGAGCCCGCGCCGAAGCGGAAGCGGGTCGCCCGCAAATAGCCGTTCTCCCGGGGTCTTCTGGGCAGCCGCTCGGCCGTCCTCTCCCCGGGCGCCGGCAGGTTTTGCGGGGCGTCAAGTGAGCTGGAGCCCAGAACGTGGTACATTTTGTCGCATTGCTTTTCCGGCCATGGGTTCAGGAGGACTCGACATGCGCGCGTCCACGCGTACCGCCGCCGCCGTGCGGAAGGTCCCGCCGCCCGTCGCCGAGAAGACCGTCGAGGATCCCGCGTCCGACAAGCTCGCCTGCGGCAAGACCGGCCTCACCTCGCTGAACCGCCTCCACTGCTTCGAGGTCGTGGTCCAGGAGTCCGGGTTCAAGCGCGCGACCTCGCGCCTCCACATCACGCAGCCGGCGCTCTCCTACCAGATGAAGCACCTCGAGGGAGAGCTCGGGGTGCAGCTCTTCGTGCGGCGGCCGGGCGGCGTCTCGCTCACCGACGCCGGGCGGCTGCTCTACGCGCACGTGCAGCGCGTCTCCGCCGCGGTCCGGCGCGCCGAGGAGGCGGTGAAGGAGCTCCCCGCCGTCGGCGAGGTCCGCATCGGCACCGTGAACAGCATCGGCACCTACTTCCTGCCGCTGGTGCTCTCCGCCG
Organism: Anaeromyxobacter sp.; assembly: GCA_036391435.1. Classification (GTDB taxonomy): domain Bacteria; phylum Myxococcota; class Myxococcia; order Myxococcales; family Anaeromyxobacteraceae; genus Anaeromyxobacter. The sequence continues at coordinate 7,569 of DASVZX010000374.1, forward strand.
TCCACGATCGCCACCAGGCGACGATCCCGATCCTCTACCGCGCGCGCTCGGACGATCACATCGAGGCGCTCCTCGCGAACCAGGTCGACCTCGCGATCCTCGCGGATCCGCGCATCGACAAGCGCCTTCACTACGAGACACTGTTCGAGGAGCGCGTGTCGCTCGTGTCGAGCCGCTCCCACCCGTTCTTCGGCGTGAAGACGATCCGGCCCGAGCAGCTCGAGAGCGCGCCGCTGGTGGCGCTCTCGCCGCAGACCCCGACCGGCACGCTCGTGCAGAAGTACCTCGAGCGGCTCGGGGCGCGGGTGGAGCCGGTCGTGTCCACCGAGGACGTCCTGACCGTGAAGCGGATGGCCGAGATGGGCATCGGCGCCGCCTTCCTGCCGGACATGGTCACCCAGCGTGAGATCGTCACGCGGGCCAACCCGGACGCCCGGCTGTTCCGGAGCGAGATCGACCCACCGCTCGTCCGGCGGGTCGTCCTCGTGACCTGGGACGAGGTCCCCTCCTCGCGGGCGGTCGCCGCCGTCGTCGAGGAGGTGCGCCGCCAGAGCAGCACCTGGCCCGGCGCCGTGTCGATAAATGCCAATGGTTGACGGCGTTCCGCCGCATCAACCTCCTTTATCACCACATTGAAACTATCGGGTTTGACGCTCCCCCGGCGCGTCGGGCACCGTTGCGTCATCCTGCGCAAGCGCCACCAATCTGCGGGCCAGCGCGCCTTGAAGGAGACGAGATGCCCAGCTTCGTGAACCCCGAGAAGTGTGACGGCTGCAAGGCGCTCGACAAGACCGCCTGCATGTACATCTGTCCGAACGACCTCATGGTCCTCGACAAGGAGAAGATGAAGGCTCGCAACCAGGAGCCGGAGATGTGCTGGGAGTGCTACAGCTGCGTCAAGATCTGCCCGCAGCAGGCGATCGACGTCCGCGGCTACGCCGACTTCGTCCCGATGGGCGGCTCGGTGGTCCCGCTCCGCTCGACGGACTCGATCATGTGGACGGTCAAGTTCCGCAACGGGATGGTGAAGCGCTTCAAGTTCCCGAACCGGACCACGCCGGAGGGGAAGGCCGATCCGACGGGCGGCTTCGCGGCCGAGAGCGAGGGCCTGAACGGCCTCTCGCTGTTCACCGAGCCGCAGTCGCTGCGTCTCCCGAAGGTCTGGACGAAGTCGTAGAGGAGCCCGCACATGACGAACTACGAGACCGTGAACGTCGAGACCGACCTCCTGATCCTCGGGGGCGGCATGGCCGCCTGCGGGGCCGCGGTGGAGGCCTCCTACTGGGCGAAGAAGAACGGCATCAAGATCACCCTCGTCGACAAGGCGGCGATGGACCGCTCCGGCGCCGTCGGGATGGGCCTCTCCGCCATCAACCAGTACGTCGGCCTGGCGGAGGGCAAGAACTCCGTCAACGACTACGTGACGTACGTCCGCAACGACCTCATGGGCATCGCCCGCGACGACCTCGTCGCGAACATCGCCCGCCACGTCGACGGCACCGTCCACATGTTCGAGAAGTGGGGCCTGCCGATCTGGAAGGACGAGAAGGGCGAGTACGTCCACGAGGGCCGCTGGCAGCTCATGATCAGCGGCGAGAGCTACAAGCCGATCGTGGCGGAGGCCGCGAAGAACGCGCTCGGGAAGGAGAACATCTACGAGCGCGTCTTCATCGTCGGGCCGATCATGGACGGCGACCGCATCGCCGGCGCGTTCGGCTTCTCCGTCCGCGAGAACAAGTACTACGTCTTCAAGGCGAAGGCGGTCATGCTCGCCCTCGGCGGCGCGGTGCACGTGTTCAAGCCCCGGTCGATGGGCGAGGGCATGGGCCGCGCGTGGTACCCGCCGTGGAACGCCGGCTCCTCGACGTACTTCACCCTGAAGGCGGGCGCCGAGCTCACGGGCCAGGAGATCCGCTTCGTCCCGGTGCGGTTCAAGGACGCCTACGGCCCCGTCGGCGCGTGGTTCCTCCTCTTCAAGAGCCGCGCCACGAACGCCTTCGGCGGCGAGTACATGGTCGAGCGCAAGCCCGAGCTCGAGAAGTGGGGCTCGTACGGGAAGGTGAAGCCGATCCCGGCGAACCTCCGCAACTACCTCGGCATGCTCGACGAGAACGAGGGCAAGGGCCCCATCTACATGCGGACCGAGGAGGCGATCCAGAAGATCGCGTCCAGCTCGCCCGACGAGAAGGCCGCCAAGAAGAAGCTGAAGGAGCTCGAGTCCGAGGCGTGGGAGGACTTCCTCGACATGACGATCTCGCAGGCGCTCCTCTGGGCCTCGAACAACGTCGAGCCCGAGGTGAAGAGCTCCGAGATCGGCGCGACCGAGCCGTACTTCATCGGCTCGCACTCCGGCGGCTCCGGCGCGTGGGTCTCCGGCCCGAAGGACCTCGCCCCGCCCGAGTTCTTCTGGGGCTACGAGAACATGTCGACCGTCAAGGGCCTCTTCATGGCCGGCGACGCGTCCGGCGCGAACCCGCACAAGTTCTCGTCGGGCTCCTTCACCGAGGGCCGCCTCGCCGGCAAGAGCGCGGTGCGCTTCCTCGTGAACGAGAAGCCCGCGGCCCCCAAGGTCGACCCGGCCGAGATGGAGAAGATGAAGGAGATCGTCTTCCGCCCCCTCAAGCTCTACGAGGACAACAAGGGCAAGACGACCGACCCGAACGTCAACCCGAACTACCTCGTCCCGAAGATGTTCATGCTGCGCCTGCAGAAGATCATGGACGAGTACGCGGGCGGCGTGTCGATGCGGTTCACCACGACCGAGCCGCTCCTCAAGCGCGGCCTCGAGCTGCTCGCCCTCCTCAAGGAGGACCAGGAGAAGCTCGGCGCCCGGGACATCCACGACCTGATGCGCGCGTGGGAGAACACGCACCGCATGTACCAGGCCGAGGCGCACGTCCGCGCCATCCTGTTCCGCCAGGAGACGCGCTGGCCCGGGTACTACTTCCGCGCCGACATGCCGAAGATGGACGAGGCGAACTGGACCTGCTTCGTGAACGTGAAGATCGATCCGAAGACGCAGGCCTGGGAGCTGAAGAAGATCCCGTTCAAGTCCACGTTCGTGTAGCGGCTGCGCTCCGCGGCGCGGCGGCGGCCCTCACGCCGCCGCGCCGCCGGAGCGGTCCTCCTCTCGGTCCTTCCGCGTTTCTGGGTACTGCCATGTCCGGAACGAGTAGAGAGACGTGTCCCCATTGCCAGGGTCCCCTCGCCCGCGTCGAGCTGAACGAGCTCGTCTGCGATCATCCGTGGGACCTCGTCTGCTTCAACGACGAGTGCTCGTACTACGTCCGCGGGTGGACGTGGATGGAGCAGCAGTACGGCGTCCACGCCTCGTATCGCTTCCGGATCGACGGCGGGAGCGGGTTCGAGACGCCCGTCCCCGTCTGGTCGCCCGAGGCGCTCCGCAGCAGCATCCTCCCCGACGTGGCGTCGCAGGGCGCCGGCAAGGAGTGACCGTGACGACCCCGCGCCCGCCGGCGAAGCCCTCCACCCCTCCCCTCCCCGAGCCGCTCCAGGGCAAGCGCCAGCTCGACGCGAGCTCGAGCTTCTGCTTCGACTGCCGCCCCGACCTCGAGTGCTTCACGCGCTGCTGCTCGGACGTGAACATCGTGCTCACGCCCGCGGACGTGCTCGGCCTCTCCCGGGCGCGCGGCCTCACGACGCGAGAGTTCCTCGACCGGCACACGCTCACGCCGATCACGAAGCAGCTCCACCTCCCGGTCGTGATGCTGAAGATGGGCGACGCGCCGGAGAAGCCCTGCCCCTTCGTCACCGGGAAGGGCTGCTCCGTCTACGACGCGCGGCCCTGGGCCTGCCGGATGTACCCGGTGGGAACGGCGCTCCCCCCGGCGCGCTCGGGCGTCGCGCCCGAGCCCGTCCACTTCCTCTTCGAGGACGACTTCTGCCACGGCCGGCGCGGCGCGCGGACCTGGACCGTCGACCGCTGGGAGACGGACCAGGGCCTCCGCGAGCGCGAGGAGCTCGAGAAGGGCTTCCGCGACCTCGTCGGCCACCCCTGGTTCATCGGCGGCCGCCAGCTCGACCCGCGGCGCGTCGAGCTCTTCTTCATGGCCGCCTACGACCTCGACACCTTCCGCGAGTTCATCTTCTCCACCACCTTCGTGAAGCGCTTCGAGCTCGAGGACGGGCTCGTCGCGGCGCTCCGCACCGACGATGGCGCGCTGCTCCGGTTCTCCTTCCGCTGGCTGCGCTACGCGCTCTTCGGCGAGCCGACGATGCGGCTGCGCCCGCCGCCGGCGCCCTCGATCATGACCGCGGGGGCCCGGCCATGAGCGGCCCGCTCCTCGTCGTCGGCGCGGGCATCGCCGGCATCACGACCGCGCTCGAGGCCGCCGAGGCCGGCCAGGAGGTCGTGCTCGTCGAGCGCGACCCGAGCGTCGGAGGTCGCGTCCTCAAGAACCACCAGTACTTCCCGAAGATGTGCCCGCCCTCCTGCGGCATGGAGATCAACACCCGGCGGCTCGCGAAGAACCCGCTCGTGCGGGTGCTCACCCGCTCCGAGGTCGCCGCCGCCGAGCGCGACGGCGCCGGCTGGCGCGTCACCGTGCGGCGGCGCGCCGAGCACGTGACGAGCGCCTGCACCGCCTGCGGCGACTGCACCAAGGTCTGCCCCGCGACGGTCGCCGACCCCTTCAACCTCGGCCTCGGGAAGGTCCCGGCCATCCGGATCCCGCACGTCGACGCGTGGCCCCGCCGGTACGTGCTCGACCGCGCGGCGTGCGCGCCGGGCTGCCGCGCGTGCGCCGACGCCTGCAAGGTGCCCGGGGCGATCGACCTCGACGCGAAGGACCGCGAGGAGCGGATCGACGCGAGCGCGGTCGTCGTCGCGACGGGCTGGGCCCCCTACCCGCTCGAGAAGCTGCCCGAGCTCGGGGGCGGCCTCCTCGCCGACGTGGTGGCGAACGTGCACCTCGAGCGGTTCGCCGCGCCCGCCGGCCCCACCGGCGGGAAGATCGTGCGGCCGTCCGACGGCGCGGCGCCCAAGCGCGTCGCGTTCGTCCAGTGCGCCGGCTCGCGCGACGTGAAGCACCTGCCGTACTGCTCGGCGGTGTGCTGCCTCGCCTCGGCGAAGCAGGCGCTCTACGTGAAGCAGCAGCTCCCCGACGCCGAGGTCACCATCTACTACATCGACCGGCGCATGCCCGGCCGGAACGAGGCGATGCTCGGCCGCGCCGAGGCGGCGGGCGTCCGCTTCGTGAAGGGCAAGGTCGGCAAGGTGACCGCGGGCCCTGGGGGCGCGCTCGCCCTGCGCGTCGAGGACGTGGAGGCGGGCCGGGTCCTCGAGGCCGAGGCGGACCTCGTCGTCCTCGCGACGGGGATGGCGCCGCGCAACGGCGAGCTGCCGATCGCGGTGAAGCGGGACGGCGACGGGTTCGCGCTCGACGATCGCGAGGCCAGGCTGTTCGTGGCCGGCGTGGCACGGAGGCCGGAGGACGTGGCCGCGTCGGTGCGCGACGCGACGGGAGCCGCCGCCAAGGCGGTGGGCGCGGCGAGGAGCGTCTCGTCCGGCCGCGATGCAGCGGGATCGGCGGCCAGGGCCGCCGCCGCGCCGAGGAGCGTCTGATGGAGCGCGTGGGCGTCTTTCTCTGCACCGGGTGCGAGATCGGCTCGAGCCTCGACGCCGGGGCCCTCGAGAAGCTCGCGAAGAGCAGCGGCGCGGTCCACTTCGAGTCGAGCCCGTGCCTGTGCGCGCCGGACGGCGTCGCGTCGATCCACAAGGCGGTCGACGCGAAGACCGTCGACGGCGTCGTGCTCGCCGGCTGCTCGCAGCGCCACAAGATCGAGGAGTTCCGCCTCGACCCGACCGTCGCGCAGGTCGAGCGCGTCGCCCTGCGGGAGCAGGTCACCTGGACGCACGCGCCCAAGCACGAGGACACGCAGGCGCTCGCCGAGGACCTGCTGCGGATGGGGGTCATCCGCGCGAAGAAGATGATCCCGGCGAAGCGCATCGAGGAGGCGATCGACCGGACCGTCCTCGTCGTCGGCGGCGGGCTCGCCGGGCTCCAGGCGGCGCAGGCGGCCGCCGACATGGGGAACCCCGTCGTGGTGGTGGAGCGCTCGGCGCGGCTCGGCGGCTGGCTCGCGGACGTCCGCGACGTCGTCCCGCAGGTCCCGCCCTACGACCGGCTCCAGCCGAGCCCGGTCCCGGAGCTCGTCCGCGCGGTCTCGCAGGACCCGCGCATCCGCGTCTTCCTCGAGTCGACCGTGGGCCGCATCGCCGGGCAGCCGGGGAAGTTCGCGGTCGAGGTCGTGGGCCCGAAGGGGAAGGAGTCCTTCTCCGCGGGCGCGATCGTCCAGGCGACCGGCGGCCACCCCTACGACGCGAGCAAGCTCGGGCACCTCGGGTTCGGCGCGTCGCCCGACGTCGTCACCTCCGCCGACCTCGACGCGATGCTCGCGAAGGGCGACGTCGTGCGCCCGAGCGACGGCAAGCGGCCCGGCCGCGTCGTCTTCATCCAGTGCGCCGGCTCGCGCGACCCCGCGCACCTGCCCTACTGCTCGAGCGAGTGCTGCGGGACGTCGCTCCGCCAGGTCATGGCCATCCAGCAGGCCTGGCCCGAGGTGGAGTGCGCGGTCCTCTACAAGGACGTCCGCACGCCCGCCCAGGGCGAGCACTTCTACCGCGCCGTGCAGGAGCGGAGCAGCGTGATGCTCGCGCGCGGCACGGTCGAGGGCGTCACCGCCTCCGGCGGGAAGCTCCGGGTCGGGCTCAAGGACAGCCTCCTCGGCGAGCGGGTCGCGATCGACGCGGACCTCGTCGTGCTCGCGGTCGGGATGGTCCCGAACTCCGCCGACGGCGAGGCGATCCGCCAGCTCCGCGACGCGCGGAAGCGGATCGAGAAGAACGAGTCCGACACCCAGCGGAAGGCGGCGGAGGAGGTCGCGGCGAGCCTCGCCCGCCACGACGGCACGGCGATCCTGAACCTCGCCTACCGGCAGGGCCCGGACCTCCCGGTGCTGCAGTCCGGCTTCGCGGACTCGCACTTCATCTGCTTCCCCTACGAGACGCGGCGGACCGGCATCTACACGGCGGGCGCGGTGCGCGCGCCGATGGACGCCGGGCAGGCCACCGAGGACGGCTGGGGCGCCGCCATGAAGGCGGTCCAGGCCATCGCCTCGATCCAGAAGGGCGAGACCGTCCACCCGCGCTCCGGCGACTTCGCCGCCGCCGACTTCTTCCTGCAGCGCTGCACGCAGTGCAAGCGGTGCACGGAGGAGTGCCCGTTCGGCTCGATCGACGAGGACGAGAAGGGGACGCCCCAGTACAACGCGTTCCGCTGCCGGCGCTGCGGGATCTGCATGGGCGCCTGCCCGGAGCGGATCATCTCCTACGCGGACTACTCGGTCGACGCGGTCGCCAGCATGATCAAGGAGATCGAGGTCCCCGAGGAGGACGAGGAGAAGCCTCGCATCCTCGCGCTCCTCTGCGAGAACGACGCCTACCCCGCCCTCGACGACGCGGCGCTGAAGCGCAAGGGCTGGAACCCGTGGACGCGCGTCATCCCGGTGCGCTGCCTCGGCTCGGTCAACATCGTCTGGATCGCCGAGTCCCTCTCGCGCGGCATCGACGGCGTCATCCTGATCGGCTGCAAGCGCGGCGACGACTACCAGTGCCACTACGTGAAGGGGTCCGAGCTCGCCCACAAGCGGCTCGAGAACATCCAGGAGACGCTGACGCGCCTCTCTCTCGAGGCCGAGCGCGTCCGGGTGATCGAGCTCGCCCGCAACGAGCTCGACCGGATCCCGGTCCTGTTCGACGAGTTCGCCGAGAGGCTCGAGGAACTCGGCGCGAACCCGCTGAAGGGCTTCTAGGGAGGACCGCCCATGCCCGAGGCCGTCACCGTGCTGTCCCCCGTCCCCGGGTTCCGCCGCGAGCTGCTCCGCCGGGGCGGCGCGGACGCCGCGCGCTGCATGCAGTGCGCGACCTGCTCGAGCGTGTGCGATCTCGCCACCGCCGACGTCGCCTTCCCGCGCCGCCAGATCCTCTGGGCGCAGTGGGGCCTCGCCGACCGGCTCGCCGCGGATCCCTCGATCTGGCTGTGCCACCAGTGCAACGACTGCACCGTGCGCTGCCCGCGCGACGCCGCGCCGGGCGACGCGATGCAGGCGATCCGCTCGCTCGTCATCGAGCGCCTCGGCTCGCCGCGGCCCCTCGCGCGGCTCGTCGCCAACGCCCGGACGACGTGGCCCATCCTGCTCGGGGTCCCCATCCTGTTCTGGGTGCTGTACGTCCGCGCGGTGACGGGCCTCGTGGTGCCGCCCGCGCCGCTCTCGTACGGCGCCGTGGTCGCGAAGTGGATGATCTACTCGGTGTTCCTGCCGGCCGCGGCGTTCGCGGTCGTCGCCTCCTTCGTCGGGGCGCGCCGCTCCTGGACCGCGTGGGGCGCGGCGGGCCAGCGGCGGGGCGGGCTCGTCGCCGGCCTCGCCGGGGTCGCGACCGACATCCTCGCGCACCGCCGCTTCCAGCGCTGCGGGGAGGCGCGCCCGCGCCGGAGCGGGCACCTCGTCCTCGTCCTCGGCTTCCTCGGCGCGCTCCTCACGACGACCCTGCTCGGCGTCGCGATGGACGTGCTCGAGGTGAGGACCCCGCTCCCCCCCGGCAACGTCATCAAGATCATCGGCAACGTCTCCGCCGTGCTGCTCGTCGTCGGCCTCGCCCTCCTCGTCGCCAACCGCGTCCGCGGGAGCGGGGCGGGGCGGACCCGCGCCTACGACGGCTTCTTCCTCTCCCTCGTGGCGCTCGTGATCCTCTCCGGCGTCGGCGCCGAGCTCTTCCGGATGTTCCTCCCGCCCGCGGCCGCGATCGCCGTCTACCTCGTCCACCTGGGCTCGATCCTCACCCTCTTCCTCACGTTCCCGTTCTCGAAGTTCGCCCACGCGCTGTACCGAACGCTCGCCATGGCGCACGAGCGCCTGGTGTCTGAAAGGAGCCCGTCGTGATCAAGCCGCATGGTGCCGAGCAGCTCAGGCCGCTGTTCGTGATGGACGCGAACGAGCGCGCCGCGCTCACGAAGGAGGCGGAGAAGCTGCCCTCGCTCGTCGTGTCGTCGGCCGCGGCCGCGAACGCCGTGATGCTCGGCGGCGGCTACTTCACGCCGCTCACGGGCTACATGGGCCTCCCCGACGCCATCGACGTGGCCGAGCGGATGCACACGCGCAAGGGGCTCTTCTGGCCGGTCCCGGTCGTGAACGTCGTGAAGGACGCGAGCGCCGTGCGGGGCCACAAGATGATCGCGCTGCGGGACCCGAACGTCCCGGGCACCCCGGTCATCGCCGTCATGGAGCTCCAGAACATCGAGCAGGCGACCGCCGACCAGATGCAGCACATGACCCAGAAGATCTTCCGGACGACCGACCCGAAGCACCCCGGCGTCGCGACGTTCAACTCGGTGGGGGACCTCTTCCTCTCCGGGCCCATCAAGGTCCTGAACTACTCCTACTTCGAGAAGGAGTTCCCGGAGACCTTCCGCACCGCGTACCAGCTCCGCGAGGAGATCCAGAAGCTCGGCTGGAACAAGGTGGTCGCGTTCCAGACCCGCAACCCCATGCACCGGGCGCACGAGGAGCTGTGCCGGATGGCGCTCCACCAGCTCAAGGCGGACGGCGTCCTCATCCACATGCTCCTCGGCAAGCTGAAGCCGGGCGACATCCCCGCCGACGTGCGCGACCGCGCCATCCGCAAGATGGTCGAGGTCTACTTCGAGAAGAACACGGTGCTCATCAGCGGCTACGGCTTCGACATGCTCTACGCCGGGCCGCGCGAGGCCGTGCTCCACGCCATCTTCCGCCAGAACACCGGCTGCACCCACCTCATCATCGGGCGCGACCACGCGGGCGTGGGGAGCTACTACGGCCCGTTCGACGCGCAGACCATCTTCGACCAGGAGGTCCCGACCGGCGCGCTCCGCATCGACACCTTCCGGGCGGACAACACGGCGTGGTCGAAGAAGCTGAACCGGGTCGTCATGATGCGCGACGCCCCCGACCACAAGCCGGAGGACTTCGTGAACCTCTCCGGCACGAAGGTGCGCGAGATGCTCTCGAAGGGGATGGCGCTCCCCGTCGAGTTCAGCCGCCCGGAGGTGGCGAGCATCCTCATGCAGTACTACCAGTCGCAGGAAGCGGCCAACCGGGCGTAGGGCCGGCCGGGCGCGTGCGGTCGTCCTCCGTCCCTCTCCCCGTCCCTCTCCCCCGGGCGCTGCCGGGGGGAGAGGGGGAATGAGCGCGGCGCGGGCGCGGGACCGCGAGCCCGCGCTATGCTCGGGGCGGCGTGAGGATGCGCGGACGCGGCCATTCCACGGTGGTGATCGGCGGCGGGCCGGCGGGCCTCGCCGCCGCCCTCGCGCTCGTGCGCGCCGGCCGCCCCGTGACGGTGGTGGAGCGCGAGGACGGCGTCGGCGGGATCGCGCGCACCGTCGAGCGCGACGGGTACCGCTTCGACATCGGGGGACACCGCTTCCTCACGGGGATCCCGGAGATCCAGGCGCTGTGGGACGAGCTGCTCGGCGCGGATCTCCTCGTCCGCGAGCGCCGCTCGCGGATCCTGTTCCACGGGAAGCTCTTCGACTACCCGCTGACGGCGCGCAGCGCGCTCGGCGGCCTCGGACCGCTCGAGGGCGCCCGCATGCTCGCGAGCTTCCTCGCCGCCCGGATCCGCCCGCTGCGCCCGGAGGAGACGCTCGACGCCTGGGTGGTGAACCGGTTCGGGCGGCGGATGTTCGAGACGTTCTTCCGGCCCTACACCGAGAAGGTGTGGGGGATCCCCTGCGAGGAGATCGGCGCGCAGTGGGCGGCGCAGCGGATCGCCGGGCTCTCGCTCTGCACCGCGATCGTCGACATGCTGCGGCGCGGCTCGGGCGGCCAGCGGACGCTCTCGACGCGCTTCCGCTACCCGCGCCTCGGGCCGGGGATGCTGTGGGGGCGGATCCGCGATCGGATCGAGGCGGGCGGCGGCCGCGTCCTCCTGCGCACGCGGCTCGCCGCGATCCACCACGACCGCGGCGCCGTGCGCGAGGTGGTCGTCGAGGGGCCGGACGGCGCGCGCGCGCTCCGCGCCTCGGGCGTCGTCTCGACCGTGGCGCTGCGCGATCTCGTGCCGGCGCTCGCGCCCGCGCTCCCGGCCGGCGCGGCCGTCGCCGCGCGCGGGCTCCGCTACCGCGACTTCCTGCAGGTCGCGCTCGTCCTCGAGGGCCCCCCGCCCTTCCCGGACACCTGGCTCTACGTCCACGACCCCGGGCTGCGCGCCGGCCGGGTCCAGAACTTCGGCGCGTGGAGCCCGGAGCTCGTGCCCTTCCCGGATCGCGCGTGCGTCGGGGTCGAGTACTTCTGCTCGGTCGGGGACGACCTCTGGCGGCAGCCGGACGCCGCCCTCGTGCGCCTCGCCGCCGACGAGCTCGCGCGGCTCGGGAGGTTCCGTCCGGGCCGCGTCGTCGCCGGGCACGTGATCCGGATGCGCGACGCCTACCCCGTCTACGACGGCCAGCACCGCGCGCGCGTCGGCGCGATCCGGGCGGCGCTCGACCGGCTCGAGAACCTCCGCCTCGCCGGCCGGAACGGCACGCACCGGTACGACAACATGGACGACGCGATGGCGTCGGGGCTCGCCGCGGCGCGGAGCCTCCTCGCCCGGGACGGCGGCGCGGCCGCCGAGGACCCCGGCGAGCGGCTCACAGCGTCCGCTTGAGCGTGAAGGTCGAGACGAGCAGCATCGCCCCGGCGAACGCGGCGAGGTAGGCGACGTGGGCCCCCGCGGCGCCGAGGTCGCCCCCGCGGAACAGGATCGCCTTCAGCGCCGCCACCGCGTGCGTCTCGGGGTCCACCCGCGCGAACGCGCGGAGCCAGGGCGGGAAGCTCGCGAGCGGGTAGAGCGCGCCGCTCGGGAAGAAGAGCAGGATGTTCAGGAAGCCGGTGACGACGCCCGTGACCCGCGGGTGGTTCGCGCGCCCGAGCATCACCATCATCATCGCGAGCAGCCCGAGCGCGGTGAGGACGACGACGCCCGCCACGGCGAGGTAGCCGAGGACGCCGCCGTGGACGACCGACCCGGTGAGGAGGAACCCGATCACGAGGACGAGCCCGCTCGAGCAGAGCGTCACGGTCGTCCCGCTGAGGAGGACGCCGAGGTTGATGTCGAGGCGGCGGAGCGGCGTCGAGAGGTAGCTCTCGTGGACGCCGAGGAAGCGGTCCATGACGAGGTTGAACGCGCCGGTGATCATGCTGCCCATGAAGATGGAGAGCACCACCACGCCCGGGATGAGCGAGGTGTCGTAGTCGACGCGCGGGTAGATCTCCTGCGGCCGGAGCTGCGCCCCGCCGAGCGTCCGCTCGTACCGCGCGAGCGGCTGGCGGATGGCCGCGAGCGCCCCGGCGCTGGCGGCCTCGACGGCCGCGGCGGCGATCGCGTCCACGTTGTCCACGTAGAGGCCCGCCGCCGCCGAGACGCCGCGCGAGAGGTCGCGCGAGAAGTCCGGCGGGATGACGAGCAGCCCGGAGAGCTCGCCCGCGCGCAGCCTCCCGAAGCCCTCGACGGGATCGTGGAGCAGCACGAGCGTGACGGTGCCCGGCCCGCGCTCCACCGCCTGCAGCGCGCCCATGAGCGCCCGCGCCTGCGGCCCCTGGTCGAGGCTCACCACGCCGAGCGGGAGGCCTCTGAGCGGACCCTGCAGCGAGTTGCCGAGGATGACGAGGTAGAGCAGCGGCAGCACGACCGCGGAGACGAGGGAGACCTTGTTCCTCCAGATGCGGAGGAGGTCGCGGAGCATGACCGCCCAGATCCTCACGTGAACCTCCGCGGCGGTCCGGGCCTCGCCGGCGCCTCCTCGCGCAGGGTCCGGCCGGTGAAGTGGATGAACACGTCCTCGAGCGTGATCCGCGAGAGGCTCGCGGTCGCGACCTCGACGCCGGCGTCGCGCAGCGCCTCGACGACCCGCGGCAGGAGCGCCGCGCCGCCGTCGGCGCGGACGCGGACCCCCCGGGGCAGCGCGTCCACGCTGCGCGCGCCGGGCATCGCGCCGATCGCCTCGCGCGCGCCGTCCGGCAGCGGTCCCCCGAGCGTCAGCTCGAGCGTGTCGCTCCCCGGCACGAGCGACTTCAGCTCCTGCGAGGTCCCGAGCGCGACGACCTTGCCGTGGTCGACGATGGCGACCCGGTCGCAGAGGGTCTCCGCCTCGTCGAGGTAGTGCGTCGTGAGCGAGATGGTCATCTCGTCGCCCTTCCGCAGGTCGGCGAGGAGCTCCCAGATGACGCGGCGGCTCTGCGGGTCGAGGCCGATGGTGGGCTCGTCGAGGAACAGCACCCGCGGCTTGTGGATGAGCCCGCGCGCGATCTCGAGCCGCCGCCGCATGCCGCCCGAGTAGGTCCGCACGAGGTCCTTGCGCCGGTCCCACAGCGCGACGCGCCGGAGGAGCTCCTCGATCCGCGGCTCCCGCTCGGCCCGGGTCATCTCGAAGAACCGCGCGAACACGTCGAGGTTCTCCCGGCCGGTGAGCTCGAGGTCGGAGGTCAGCGCCTGGGGGACGACCCCGAGCGCGCGCCGCGCCTGGTCGGGGTGCCGGCGGACGTCCACGCCGGCGACGAAGGCCTCCCCCGAGGTCGGCGGGACGAGGCCGCACAGCATCCGGACGAGCGTCGTCTTCCCCGCGCCGTTCGGGCCGAGGAGCCCGAAGAGCTCGCCGGGCCGGACCGCGAGATCCACGCCGTCGACGGCGACGAGCTCGCCGAACCGCTTCGTGAGGTGGCGCGCCTCGATGGCGTTCGCGGATCCGTTCACGGTGCGTCATCTCTCGTTCGCGACCGGGGCGTCGCCGGCCGGCCCCGGGGCGCCGAGGGTGACCTCCGCCGTCATCCCCGGGCGCAGCTCGTCCGCGCGCTCGTCGAGCGCCACGCGGACGCGGAAGGTCCGGATGTCGGGGCGGCCGCGCTTCACGTCGCGGTTCACCGCGAACTCGCCCTCCGCGCCGATCTCGATGACGTGCCCCCGGAACCGGCGCCCCGGAGCGGCGACGACGGACACCTCGGCGGGCTGCCCGACCCGCACGCGGGCGAGCCGCGTCTCCTCGACGTCGAGCCGCACCCAGAGCCGCTCGTGGTTCTCCACCGAGACGACCGGCGTGCCCGGCGCGGCCCACTCCCCCTCCTCGAGGTTGCGGTTCACGACGACGCCGTCGAACGGGCTGACCACCGTCGCCTGCGCGAGCTGGACCTCCGCCACCTGCTCCGCGGCCTGCGAGACGCCCACCGCCGCGCGCGCGTTCGCGACCGCGGCCGCCACGGCGCCGACCCTCCCCTGCACCGCGGCCTTGCCCGCGGTGAGCGAGTCGAGCCCGGCGCGCGCCTCGCGGAGCCGGGCGCGGGCCGCGTCGAGCTGCTGGGTCGAGGCCGCCGCGCCCTTCACGAGCTCCTCCGTCCGTGTGAAGTTCTGCTGCGCCTCGTCCAGCGTCGCCTGCGCGCGCGCGATGTCGGCGCCCGCGCCGCCGACGGTCGGCAGGACCGCCCGGAGGTTCGCCTCCGCCTCCGCCAGGGCCCGCTGCGCCTGCTGGAGGTTCGCGCGCGCGAGCGCCACCTGCGCCTCGCGATCGCGCGCGTCGAGGCTCGCGAGCACCTGCCCCTTCGTCACGGCGTCCCCCTCGCGCACCGGGATCGCCGCGACGCGCCCGGCGACCTGGGCGGCGACGGCGGCGACCGGCGCGTCGACGAAGCCGGCGAACGCCTCCGGTCCCCGCGAGGCGCAGCCCGGGAGCCCGAGCGCGCAGGCCGCGCAGAGCAGCGCGGCGAGGGGCGGCGGCGGCATGCGTTCGGGCATCTTCCGTCCTCCGGAGCGGGGGGAGGGAGCGCGTCCCGTCCGCTCTCCGCCCGCCCGGCGCCCATCGTACACGGCGCGTGCGGTGCCCGGTCCGGGCGAGACGGGGGAACGCCCGCGCGCGACCCGGCCGGGGCGCGGTCCGTCGCCCTGCCGCGCCTCGATCCCGCGTCGGCCTGCGTGGCGCGGACGCCGCGGCCCCGAAGGCGCCGGGACGCCGGCGGCGCTCGCCGCGGCGTCCCGGTGCCGGCCGCCCTCCGGTCTCAGGTGAGGAAGAACTCGCGGGCGAGCGCGTCCCAGCCCTCGCCGGCCAGCGCGCGGGCGATCCCGTGCACCGGCGTGCCGCCGTCCTGGAGCACGCGCCCGAGCTCGGGGTCCATCCGGCGCGCGAGCGCCTCGCCGGCGTCCTCCAGCATGCGCAGCGCGGGGGCGGCCGCGTGGAGCTGGCGCAGGTTCGCGGCGAGCCGCGGCGCCTTCACCTTGAAGAGCCAGCCCGCGCCGTAAGGCTCGGCGAGCGCGGCGGCGTCCTTCTTCACGGCGGCGTTCACCGCCACGACCGTCCCGTCGACCGGCGACAGCATCGGGACGGCGCGCCCCTCGTCGCACACCGCGAGCGCCGGCTCGCCCTGCGCGACGTGCTGGCCGAGGCCGGGGAGGTCGAGCGCCGTCGGGGCCACGAGCTTGTAGGCGAAGTCGTCGATCCCCACCGTCACGAGTCCGTCGGGCTCGAGCCGCGCCCAGGTGTGGCCGGGGTGGAGGCGGACGCCGGCGGGGACCTGGAACCAGCCGGAGGTCGGCCGGAGCGCGGTCGCGCCCGACGGCCGCGCCGCCTCCGCGAGGGCGCGCGGCGAAGCCGTCGCGCGCGCGACCACCGCGGCGCGCTTGCCGCCCTGCACGTAGCGCCAGAACGGGATGAAGAGGAGCAGGTACCCGATGGCGAGGACGTACTCGAGGGTCTTCGCTCCGTAGATGGACAGGAAGTCGTGCGTCATGGCGTGCTCCGGTCGTCCGCCGCCGTTCGTGTGGCTTCAGCGGGCCGCGGCGATCTCGAGGCTGCCGAGGACGACCGTTCCGAGGAGGGCGAGCGCGAACGCGAACATCATGGCGTGCTCCTTTCGGCTGCGGGTTCGAGGTCTTGCGACTGCTCTCGGGCATTCCTCATCGCAAGACGGGGGCCAGAGCTCGGGCGCGCCGGATCAGCGTCTCCTTCCGGAGACTTGAGCCGCGGACGCGGCTTCGCGCGAACCCGGGCCGCGGGGCCGGATCGATGACAACCGCAGCGGGTCGGGGCGCTTCGTCAGGAAACCGAAGCAACGGCGCAGGCTTACATCACGCCGAGGGGGTGACGAGAACTGCAACGGGGGTGCAGAGTCCCGCTACGCGATCGGGCGGGGCGCCGCGCGCTAGGAGCCGCCGGCGGGGCGCGTCTGCTTCCGGACCTTCTTGACGAAGGTCTTCGTGCAGCGCCCGTGCGTGCTCTCGTGGTTCACGATCTCCGCGACCAGCCGCGTCTTCGCGTCGGCGGAGAGGATCGGCGAGGCGTTCACCTCGGCCGCGAGCTGCGCGCCCTCGCCGGTGGTCGGGACCTTCGGACCCGCCGGCTCGACGGGCGCGGGCCGGTGGTGCGACGGCTTCGTCTTCGTGACGTCGTGGAACCCGTACGACGACTCGGCGCGGCGGCCGGACCCGTGGCAGCTGGGGCACGTCGCCGTGCTGCCGCCGAGCGCGTTGCCGATGCGCCCGTCGCCCCCGCACATCCGGCAGAGCTCGCCTTCCATCGGGACCTCCGCGCCTCAGGCGCTCGCGGTCGGCGGCCGCGCGCCGAGATCCTCGATCCCGGGCATCTTCGCGATGGTCGCGTGCGCCGCCCGCCACGCCTGCTGGACGATCCACGAGAGCGACCGGTCCTGCCGCGTCGCCTCCTCCTGGATCTCGCGCAGCATCTCCTCCGGGAAGTACAGCGATTGCTTCCGCTTGTCGGTCGGTGTGGGCATGCCACCTTGTACGCCCGCCGCGCCCGGGAAGATAGCTCCCCCCGGGTCACCGGCGCGCCAGGCCGCCGGCCTCCCTCAGTGCAGGTTCCGGTACTCCTCGAGGTGCGACCCGCGCTCGCCGCAGTCCTGCGACAGCGAGAGGGGGCGCAGGCTCCCGCTCGCCAGCCGGTCCGCCACGACGCGCACGGTCACCGCGTCGTCTCCCTCCCAGGCGCGCATCCCGGTGGCGGCGACCCGGGCGTAGGCGCCGCAGCCCATGCGCCGCGCGACCACGTCGGTGCAGCCCCGCGAGGCGAGCTCGGCGGCGACCGTCCCGCCGTCCACCCAGGGGTTCCGCACGAACTGGCACCGGCCCGGCGGCTCCAGGATCGCGAGCCATTTCGCCTTCCCGAAGTGCTTCGCGAGAGGAGCGTCGAGGTCCATCCGCGTGACCGGCAAGCCGATCTTGGTCATGTCACCCGTGGGAGCCTCGGCGGGGAGCCCGGGGTTCGGAGCCCGGCGGGTTCTCGCCGGCCGGCCTCCCCGCTCCCCGTCCGTCCGCGCCGTATGATGTCGCTCTCCCGGCGCCCTCATGCTCGAGCTCCTCCTCACGGCCTCCGACGGGGGCACCGCCTGGCGGCACCTGCTCGCCGAGGGCGAGGCGCGCGCGGGGTGGGAGTGCGTGGGGCCGCTCGGGCTCGCGAAGCGGCTCGGCCGGCTCTACGGGCTGCGCGGGGAGCCGGCGCCCCACCCGGAGCGGCTCGCGGCCTACGCGGCGCGGCTCGCCCGGCTCGACGACGGGACGCGCTCCTTCTCCCGATCCCGCCGCGAGGACCCGTGGGGCGTGGCGGCGTTCCTCCTCGGGCTGCGCGACGGGCTGCGCGGCCTGGAGTGGGGCGGCGGCGACCTCGACGGCTCGCCGCGGCTCGCGGACCTCGCGGCGGCGGAGCGGGCCGGCGGCGCGGGGCTGCCGCCGCTCCTCCCCGGCGCCGAGGACGTGCTCGCGGCGCTCGCGGCGGAGATCGAGCGGGCGCCTTCCCTCCCCGAGCCGCTCGCGATCCGCGTCGCGGCGCCGGAGCCGTCGCTCGATCCGGTGCTCCGGCGCGTCCTCGCCTCGCTCGAGGCGAGGGGCGCCCGCGTCGAGCGCGCGCGCGGCG
>DASVZX010000375.1:0-19757 GCA_036391435.1 Anaeromyxobacter sp.
CGCAACGGCTGGTGCCTCTACAAGCTCGGCTGCAAGGGGCCGCAGACCCACGCCAACTGCTCGCTGCTCCCCTTCTGCGAGGTCCCGGGCGCCTGGCCCGTCGGCATCGGCCACCCCTGCGTCGGCTGCACCGAGCAGGGCGTCGGCTTCGAGGTCCCGATCCACCGGAACCTGCCGATCGACGCGCCGACCGCGCCGATGGCGTACCCCGCCATCCACCCCGACCACGGCGTCGTCGGCAAGAGCGCGGTGGCGGTCGGCGTCGGCGGCGCGATCGTCGGCGCGATCGCCGGCGCGGGCTTCGTCGCCTCCAGGAAGATGACCGCCGACTCCGAGAAGGATCGGCCTGAGGAGTAGCCATGCGCGTCACGCGACGAGATCTGCTGAAGGGGGCGGCGGCCGCCGGCGCCGCGGCCGCGATCCCGGGCCGCGCCGAGGCACGGCACGAGAGGAAGCCCTCCCCCGACGCCGTCGGGATGCTCTTCGACTCCACCCTCTGCGTCGGCTGCCGCGCGTGCCAGACCGCGTGCAAGGCCGCCAACAAGCTGCCCGCCGACACGGTCGAGGCGAACGGGGGCGTCTACGACGCGCCCGTGGACCTCAACAGCACGACGAAGAACGTCATCAAGTCGCTCCCGACCGCGGACGGCGGGCAGGTCTTCGTGAAGCAGCAGTGCATGCACTGCGTCGACCCCGCCTGCGTGTCCGCCTGCATGCTGGGCGCGCTCCACAAGGAGGGCGAGGCGAAGCGGCACATCGACGGGGAGAAGAAGGGCTCCGGGATCGTCCTCTGGGACAGGTGGACGTGCGTCGGCTGCCGCTACTGCCAGATCGCCTGCCCCTTCAACGTGCCGAAGTTCGAGTGGACCGCGGCGTTCCCCTCGATCGTGAAGTGCGAGCTCTGCCGCCACCGCGCCGACCCGACGAAGGACGGCCCGCTCGCGGTCGCGAACCCGGCCTGCGCCGAGGTGTGCCCGCGCGAGGCGGTCGTCTTCGGGAAGCGCGACGCGCTCCTCGCCGAGGCGAGGCGGCGCCTCGCCGCCCACCCCGGCCGCTACCTCCAGCACGTCTACGGCGAGCGCGAGGGCGGCGGCACCCAGGTGCTGTACCTCGCGCCGGCGGGCGTCGCGTTCGACGACATGGGCCTGCCCGCGCTCCCCGACCGCTCCGCCGCGCAGTTCTCGGAGAGCGTCTCGCACGCGCCGTACGTGCTGGGCGTGACCCCGGTCGTGCTCTACGCCGCGATGGCCTTCGTCATCGACCGGAACAGGAAGAGGGAAGAGGCCGCGGTCGCGGCCGGCGAGGAGGAGTCGGAATGAGCGCCCACGCCCAGCCCCGCGCCGTCGGGGGGCCTTACTTCGACCGCACGTTCCTCGCGCTGCTCGCCCTGTTCGGGGTCGCGGCGCTCGTCATGGCGTACCGGTTCGTGTTCGGCATCGGCCCGGTGTCGAACATGACCGACGGCTTCACCTGGGGCATCTGGGAGCCGGTGAACGTGGTCTGCTTCACCGGCATCGGCGCCGGCGCGTTCGGCGTCGGGCTCCTCACCTACCTGCTCAACCGGGGCGAGTACCACTGGCTCGTGCGCCCCGCGGTGCTCGTCGGCGCCATCGCCTACACGCTCGGCGGCAGCTCGATCGTCGTCGCCCTCGGCCGGTACTGGAACGCGATCATGCTGCCGGTGGTGCCGTGGTGGAACCTCGCCTCGGTCCTGCTCGAGGTCGCCGTCTGCGTGATGGCCTACGTGTTCGTCCTCTGGATCGAGGTGCTGCCCGCGGTCCTCGACGGCGCCGCCGCGGCGAGGTCGCCGCGCTGGTCCGCCTTCGGGAGGCGCTGGGGCGCGTGGCTCGCGAAGAGGATGCCGTTCGTCATCGCCCTCGCGATCCTGCTCCCGACGATGCACCAGAGCTCGCTCGGCGGGCTGATGCTCCTCGCCACCACCAAGGTCCACCCGCTCTGGCACACCGCGCTCCTCCCGCTCCTGTTCCTCCTCTCCTGCCTCTCGATGGGCTTCGGCGCGGTGGTCGTGCTCGTGAACCTCCTGAAGCTCGGCTGGAACGCACGCCACGACCAGGCGCTCCTCGCGAGGATGTCGAAGGTGAACGCGGGGTTCCTCGTCGCGTACCTCGTCCTCCGGCTCGGGGACGTCGCCGTCGAGGGGAAGCTCCGCTACCTCGGCGCGAACGGGCCCACGCTCCTCTTCGCGATCGAGCTCGCGCTCTTCGCGATCCCGGCGGTCATGTTCTTCCTCCCGAAGGTGCAGGCGAACCGCGGCCGGCTGTTCGGCGCGGCGCTCCTCTCGCTCTGGGCGGGCGCCGTCTACCGCGTCGACGCCTACATGACGATGTACCGCCCCGCCGGCTGGCGCGCGGACGGCACGCCGGTCCCCGCCGGCTGGAGCTACTTCCCGTCCCTCGGCGAGCTGGCGGTCACGGTGGGCATGGCCGCGATCGGCGTCGCCGTCTTCCTCCTGGTCTCGAGGCTCTTCCCCGTGGTGGTCGTCGAGGACGTCCGCACGCACACCGACGCCGGCGCGCACTCCGCCGCCGCCCGCTGAAAGGATAGAGGTCAACGTCCATGGGCAAGCTCATCACGATCGATCCCGTCACGCGGATCGAGGGCCACCTCCGCGTCGACGTGGAGGTCGAGGGCGGCGCGGTGAAGAACGCGTGGTCCAGCGGGACGATGTGGCGCGGCATCGAGACGATCCTGAAGGGGCGCGACCCGCGCGACGCCTGGGTGTTCACCCAGCGCATCTGCGGCGTCTGCACCACCGTCCACGCGATCGCCTCGGTCCGCTCGGTCGAGAACGCGCTCGGGCTCGAGGTCCCGCTCAACGCGCAGCTCATCCGCAACATCCTCATCGGCGCGCACGCGCTGCACGACCACGTGGTGCACTTCTACCACCTGTCGGCCCTCGACTGGGTGGACGTCACGAAGGTGCTCGAGGCCTCGCCGGAGAAGGCGGCGGCCTTCGCCGACGCGCTCGGGCTCGCCTGGGCCGGCAACTCGAAGCACGCGCTCGCCGCCGTGAAGGAGAAGGTGAAGGAGTTCGTGGCGGCCGGCCAGCTCGGCATCTTCACGAACGGCTACTGGGGCCACCCCGCGATGAAGCTCTCGCCGGAGGTGAACCTCCTCGCCGTCGCCCACTACCTCCAGGCGCTCGACGTGCAGCGCCGGGCGAACCAGGCGGTCGCGGTCCTCGGCGGGAAGACACCGAACATCCAGAACCTCGCCGTGGGCGGGGTGGCGAACGCGATCAACCTCGACAGCCCGGCCGCGCTCAACATGCAGAAGCTGTACGAGGTGAAGTCGCACCTCGACGAGGTGGCCGCGTTCGTCACGCAGGTCTACCTGCCGGACGTGGCCGCCATCGCGGCGAGCTACCCCGACTGGCTCAAGTACGGCGCGGGCGTCACGAACTACCTCGCCGTGCCCGACATGCCGGTCGACGCGAAGATGACGAGGTTCGACCTCCCCGGCGGCGTCGTCTGGAACGGGGACCTCGCGAAGGTCCGGCCGGTCGCGAGCTGGAACGACGATTATCTGAAGCAGAACGTGACCGAGTCCATCGCCCACGCCCACTACGACGGCGACTGGGCGAAGGGCCCGTGGGAGGAGGAGACGAAGCCGAGGTACGCGGGCGACTGGAAGCAGGGCGACCCGGCGCCGGAGCGCTACTCGTGGGTGAAGGCGCCGCGCCTCGAGGGCAAGCCCGTCCAGGTCGGCCCGCTCGCGCAGGTGCTCGTCGGCTACGCGCAGGGGCACGAGGGCATCACCCGGTGGGCGAACTGGATGCTCGGCACCGCCGGCAAGATCGCGGGCGTGAAGCTGACGCCCGCCGCGCTCCACTCGACCCTCGGCCGCCACGCCGCGCGCGCCGTCCGCGCCGCGACGCTCTCCGAGCTCGCGCAGAAGCACTGGAAGCTCCTCGCCGAGAACATCGGCAGGGGCGACACGGCCATCTTCGTCGACCCGATGAAGAACCTGAAGCCCGGCACGTACCGCGGCGTCGGGTTCCACGAGGCGCCGCGCGGCGCGCTCTCGCACTGGAGCGTCATCGAGAGCGACGGCAAGACGATGAGGCTCGCGAACTACCAGGCGGTGGTGCCGTCGACCTGGAACGCCGGCCCCCGCGACGGGAGGGACCAGAAGGGCCCCTACGAGGCGTCGCTCGTCGGGAACCCGATCGCGGACCCGAAGCTGCCGCTCGAGGCGCTGCGCACCATCCACTCGTTCGACCCCTGCCTCGCCTGCGCGATCCACACGGTCGACGACGAGGGCGAGGAGATCGCGCGGGTCAAGGCCTGAACGCGGCCGGGCCCCCACGCAAGGCCGGGCACGGGCTCGGACGCGGGCTCGCGCGGGAGTAGCATCGCAGCCGTGGCCCCGCGCGTCGCCCTCATCGGCATCGGCAACGTCCTCACCGGCGACGACGCCGTCGGGCCGCACGTCGTGCGCGTGGTCGAGGCGCGCTACGCGCTCCCCGCCGACGTCCAGGTGATCGACGCCGGCACGCCCGGCTACGACCTCACCGCGTTCCTCGTCGGGCTCGAGGCCGCGCTCCTCGTCGACGCGGTGAAGGCGAGGGCCGCGCCCGGCGAGGTGCGCGTGTACGAGAAGGCGGAGCTGCTCTCGAGGAAGCCGATCCTGGCGGTGAGCCCGCACGAGCCCGGCGTGCGGGAGGCGCTCCTCCACGCCGACTTCATGGGGGTCGCGCCCCCCGTCGTGCGGCTCGTGGGCGTCGTCCCGGCGCGCACCGGGACCGGCATCGGGCTCTCGGCCGAGGTGCGGGCGGCGATCCCCGCCGCGGTCGAGCGCGTCGCCGCGGAGCTCCGCGCGCTCGGCGTGCCCGTCGCGGAGCGCGCGCCGCCGCGCGCGCCCGACCTGTGGTGGGAGAGGGCGTGACCCCGGAGACCCGGGACGGCGGGCCGGGGCCCGGGGAGGGGCGGCGGATCGTGCTCACGGGCACGGTCCAGGGCGTCGGGTTTCGCCCCTTCGTCTACCGGCTCGCGCGCGAGGTCGGCGTCCGCGGCCGCGTCCGCAACGACGCGGGCGGCGTCACGATCGACGCGTTCGGACCCGTTCACGTCCTCGATCGCTTCGTCGCGCGCCTGAGGACGGACCACCCGCCGGCCGCGGTGGTCGAGGACCTGCGCGCCGCGCCGATCGCGGCCGAGGCCGTCGCCGGCTTCGAGATCGTCGCGAGCGGCGGCGCCGCCGAGCGGCGCGCCGCCATCCCCCCGGACCTCGCCACCTGCCCCGACTGCCTGCGCGAGATCCGCGATCCCTCCGACCGCCGCCATCGCTACCCGTTCACGAACTGCACGGGCTGCGGGCCGCGCTTCACCGTCGCGCTCGGGGCCCCGTACGACCGGCCGGCGACCACGATGGCCGGGTTCCGGATGTGCCCGGCCTGCGCGCGCGAGTACGAGGACCCCCTCGACCGCCGCTTCCACGCGCAACCGAACGCCTGCCCCGCCTGCGGGCCGCGGGTGGCCCTGCGGGACGCGTCCGGCGCGCCCGTCGCGGGCGACGACCCGATCGCGCTCGCCGGCCGCGCGCTCGCCCGGGGGCGGATCGTGGCGGTGAAGGGGATCGGCGGGTTCCACCTCGCCTGCGACGCCACCTCGCCCGCGGCCGTCCGCGCGCTGCGCGAGCGGAAGCGCCGCGAGGCGAAGCCGCTCGCGGTCATGGTCCCCGACCTCGACGCGGCGCGGGCGCTCGCCGGGACGACGCCCGCGGAGGAGGCCCTCCTCGCCTCGGTCGAGCGGCCCATCGTGCTCTGCCGCAGGCGGGCGGGCGCGCCGCTCGCGCGGGAGATCGCGCCGGACAGCCCGCTCGTCGGCCTGCTGCTCGCGTACGCCCCGCTCCATCACCTCCTCCTCGGCGAGGCGCGCGTGCCCCTCGTCATGACGAGCGGGAACCTCTCCGACGAGCCCATCGCGTTCGAGGACGACGAGGCGTTCCGCCGGCTCGGAGGGATCGCCGACCTGTTCCTGGTCCACGATCGCCCGATCGCGTCGCGCTGCGACGACTCGGTCGCGCGCGTCGTCGCGGGGAAGGCGCTCGTCATGCGCCGCGCGCGCGGGTGGGTGCCGCGCCCGGTGAAGGTGGCGCGCCGGTTCGCGCGCCCGGTGCTCGCCGTCGGCGCGCAGCTCAAGAACGCGGTCTGCCTCGCGCGCGGCGACGAGGCCGTGCTCGGCCCGCACGTCGGCGACCTCGACGCGCTCGAGACCTACGCCGCCTTCGAGGCCGCGATCGCGCGGCTCGAGGAGTTCCTCGCGTTCCGGCCCGAGGCGATCGCCTGCGACCTCCACCCGCTCTACCTCTCGACGCGCTGGGCGCGCGAGCGGGCGAACGCGCTGGGCGTGCCGCTCGTGCCGGTGCAGCACCATCACGCCCACGCCGTCGCGGCGATGGCGGAGCACGGCCTCGACGGCCCCGCGCTCGCGCTCGCCTGGGACGGCACCGGCCTCGGCACCGACGGGACCGCCTGGGGCGGCGAGCTGCTCCTCGTGGAGCGCGCCGGGTTCGAGCGGCTCGGCACGTTCCGGCCGCTCGCGCTCGCGGGCGGCGACCGCGCCATCCGGGAGCCCTGGCGGATCGCGCTCGCCGCGCTCCTCGACGCGTTCGGCGAGGACGCGCCGCTCGACCGGATCCCGCTCTTCCGCGCCCTCGATCCGAGGGAGATCGAGGTGGCGCGCCGCATGATCGCCGGCGGCGTCAACGCGCCGCGCGCGCACGGCGCGGGGCGGACCTTCGACGCGGCCGGCGCGCTCGCCCTCGGCCGCCCGTCGTCGCGCTTCGAGGGCGAGGTGGCGCTCGCGCTCGACGCTGCGGCCGGCGCGCCCGAGCCGCCCTACCCGTTCGACGTCGCGGCCGAGGACGGCCTCGACGTGCTCGACCTGCGCCCGCTCTGGCGCGCGCTCGCGCGCGACGCGGTCGCGGGCGCGGACCCGGCGGCGATCTCGTCCCGCTTCCACGCGGCGCTCGTCGCGGGGGGCGCCGCGCTCGTGCGCCGCGCGGCCCGCCGGCTCGGTCCCATGCCGGTCGTCCTGACGGGCGGGTGCTTCCAGAACGCGCGGCTCGCCGAGGGCATCCTCGGCGAGCTTTCGGGCGACTTCGCGGTATACCCACATGGCCAGGTGCCCCCCGGCGACGGCGGGATCGCGCTCGGCCAGGCGGTCGTCGCCGACGCGACGCCGACGTGACGGAGGATGAACCGCATGTGCCTCGGGGTCCCAGGGAAGGTCGTCGCGATCGACGGGCTCAACGCCACGGTCGACTTCTTCGGCGTGAGGAAGGAGCTGCGGCTCGACATCGTGGACGAGCCCGTCCAGATCGGCGACTACGTGCTGAACCACGTCGGGTTCGCCATCCGGCGCATCCCGCCGGAGGAGGTCCAGGAGACCCTCGCGCTCTTCGACCAGATCCTCGACGTCAGCGGCGCGAAGGAGGACCTCATGGCCGCCGACGTGCGGGGCGAGATCGCGGCGGGCAAGGACAAGCCGTGACGAAGGACCTCTTCGCCGAGCTGAAGTTCCGGGACCCGGCGCGCGCCCGCGCGCTCGCCGGCGCGCTCGCGCGGAACGTCGCCGCGATCGGGCGACCCGTCTCGGTGATGCACGTCTGCGGGAGCCACGAGCAGGCCATCGCGCGGTTCGGGCTGCGCGCGGTCCTCCCCCCGGAGCTGACGCTCATCATGGGCCCCGGCTGCCCGGTGTGCGTCACCGACGGCCCGGAGGTGGACGAGGCGGTGGCGCTCGCCGCGCAGGGCGTCCGCGTCTGCACCTACGGCGACATGCTCCGCCTGCCCGGCACCGCGCGCTCGCTCTCCGACGCGCAGGCCGACGGCGGCAAGGTCGAGATCGTCTACTCGATCGCGCAGGCGCTCGAGCTCGCCCGCGCGCACCCGGCGGACGAGGTGGTCTTCCTCGGGAGCGGCTTCGAGACGACCGCGGTCGCGACCGCCGCGATCGCGCTCGCCCCGGTCCCGCGCAACTTCTCGATCCTGTCGGTGCACAAGTACGTGCCGGCCGCGATGGACGTCGTCGCGGAGAGCGAGGAGACCCGCATCGAGGGGTACCTCGCCGCCGGGCACGCCGCGACGATCACCGGCTGGGGGATCTTCGAGCCGTTCGCGGCGCGCACCGGATCGCCCGTCGTCGTGGCCGGCTTCGAGCCGCTCGACATCCTCGCCGCCATCGTGAAGCTCACCGAGCTCGTGAGGGAGCAGCGGCCGGAGGTGTTCAACGCCTACCCGCGCTGCGTCACGCGGGAGGGAAACCTCCCCGCGCAGCGGAGCCTCTGGGGCGCCTTCCGGAAGGTGACCGGCACCTGGCGCGGCATCGCCCGGGTGAAGGACGGGAACCTCGAGCTGCGCCCGGAGCTCGCCGCCGTGGACGCGCGCAGGCGCTTCCGGATCGACACCTCCGGGGTCCGCGACGACGACGCCGAGGAGGCGTCGAGAGGCTGCATCTGCGGGAGGATCATGCTCGGCCTCGGCGTGCCGACCGACTGCCCGCTCTTCGGGAGGACGTGCGTCCCCGAGTCTCCGGTGGGCGCGTGCATGGTGTCGTCGGAGGGACAGTGCCGGATCTGGCACACCTACGGCGGGACGCCCGATCTCGGGAAGGTGGGGACGTAGATGGAGAAGCCCGGCGCCCGGATCGCGATGAAGCACGGCTCGGGCGGGCGCGCCATGCGCCAGCTCATCGAGGACGTGTTCCTCTCCCTCGCCTCGCCGGTGGACGGCGTCGGCCTCGCCGCCCTCGACGACGGCGCGGCCATCCGGGTGGGCGACCGGTGGCTCGTCCTCACCACCGACTCGCACGTGGTCCAGCCGATCTTCTTCCCCGGCGGCGACATCGGGCGGCTCTCGGTCTCCGGGACGGTGAACGACCTCGCCATGATGGGCGCGACGGAGCCGCTGGGGCTCACCTGCGCGGCGATCATCGAGGAGGGGTTCCCGCGCGCCGACCTCGAGCGGATCGTCGCCTCGATGCGGGAGACCGCGCGCGAGGCGGGCGCCCCGGTCGTGACGGGCGACACGAAGGTGATGGGCAAGGGCGAGCTCGACGGGATCGTGCTCAACACCGCCGGCGTCGCGCTCGCGGACCGGGTGGTCACCGACGCCGGCCTGCGCCCGGGCGACCGGCTCATCGTGACCGGCACCATCGGCGACCACGGCATGGCGATCATGTCGCTGCGCCACCGGCTCGGGCTCGAGGGCGACCTCCGCTCCGACGTCGCCCCGCTGAACGGCCTCGTCCGCGCGGCGCTCGGGGCGGGCGGCGAGGACGTCGTCGCGATGAAGGATCCCACCCGCGGCGGCGTCGCCGGCGTGCTCCACGAGATGGCGGCGAAGGCGAAGGTCGGGATCGTCCTCGACGAGCGGGCCCTCCCGGTGCGCGACGAGGTGCGCGCGGCGAGCGAGATGGTGGGGATCGACCCGCTCCTCGTCGCGAACGAGGGGAAGGCCGTCATCGGCGTGCGCGCCGCGGCGGCGGACCGGGTGCTCGCGGCCCTCCGGGCGCACCCGCTCGGCCGCGACGCGGCGATCGTGGCGACCGCCATCGCGGACCGCCCGGGCGCGGTCATCCTCGACACCGGCTTCGGGAAGCGGATGCTGGCGGAGCCCGAGGGGGAGCTCCTGCCGAGGATCTGCTAGGACCCCATGCACGAGTACTCCCTGGTGCAGAGCCTCGTCGAGCGGGTGGAGCGGGAGGCGCGCGCGCGCGGCGCGATCGCCGTGCACCGGCTCTCGGTCCGCGTGGGCGAGCTGTCCGGGGTGGACCCCGAGCTCTTCCGCACGGCCTACGAGACCTTCCGCGAGGGGACGATCTGCGCGAGGGCGCCGCTCGCCGTGACGACGGTCGCGGCGAGCTGGTCCTGTCCGGAGTGCGGGCGGCAGATCCTTCGCGGCGCCATCCTGCGCTGCCCCGCCTGCGACGCGCCCGCCCGCCTCGACGACGGCGGCGACGCGCTCACCCTCGACGGCATCGAGCTGGAGGTGCCCTGATGTGCACGACCTGCGGTTGCGGCGATCCCGAGCTGGTTCCCGTGGAGCTGCACGAGAAGATCCTGGCCGGCAACGACCGCGCCGCCCGCCACAACCGCGAGCACTTCCTCGCGTCGGGCGTCGTCGCCCTGAACCTCATGGGCTCCCCCGGGTCCGGCAAGACGGCCGTGCTCGAGGCGACCGCGCGCGCCGCGGCGGCGAAGGGGTGGCGCCTCGCCGCGGTGTCGGCGGATCTCGCGACCGACCACGACGCGCGCCGGCTCGAGAAGGCCGGCATCCCGTCCCGGGCGATCACGACCGGGCAGGCCTGCCACCTCGACGCCGAGCTCGTGCACCGCTCGCTGCACGACGTCCCCTGGCGCGACGTCGACGTCTTCTTCATCGAGAACGTCGGGAACCTCGTCTGCCCCGCGATCTACGACCTCGGCCAGGCGGCCAACGTCGTGGTGCTGTCGGTGACCGAGGGCGAGGACAAGCCGCTCAAGTACCCGGTGATGTTCAAGGCGGCCGACCTCGTCCTCCTGACGAAGATCGATCTCGTCCCGCACCTCGACGTCGACCTCGGCAAGGTCCGCGACGCGCTGGCGCGCGTCATGCCGCGGCCGCGCGTCGTCGAGGTGTCGGCGCGCGCCGGCGCGGGGATCGACGCCTGGGTCGAGTGGATCGCCGAGCTCAGGGCCGCGGTCGTCCCCGGCGGCCGGCCCGCGCCGGCCCATTCGCACGACCACGGGCACGCGCACCCGCACGACCCGGGCGCCGGGCCCGGCGGGCGCGGCCGCTGACTCCACCGCCCGCGAGGAGACGCGCCACGGCCTCGGTGATCGGCTGACCGGTCCGCTCCTCCAGGAAGAGCCACTGGCCGGAGGGGTTCACCTCGAGGAACACGTGCTCGCCGTCGTCGCGGCGGCGGAGGTCGACGGCGGCGAAGGCGAGGCCGAGCGCGGAGACGAGCGCGCGCAGCCGTCGAGCGAGGTCGCGCGGGAGGGCGCACGGGCGCACGCGTGCGGCGGCGAGCACCGGCCGGAAGTCCTCCGGCGACGTCGTCCGGCGGGCGTCGATCTCGGTCGCGAACAGCGTTCGCCCCACCACGGTCACCCGGACGTCCACCCCGGGGACGTACTCCTGGAGCACGACCGGGGCGAAGCGCAGCGCGGGCAACCGGCTCACGTCGCGGGACGAGACGAGCCGCGTCGGACGCCAGTCCTCCGGGAAGGCGCCGAGCCCCTTGTGCACGAACGCGCGCGAGCGGGCGGTGAGGAACGCGCGGGCGCGTCGGGGGTCGTTGGTCACGAGCGTCGCGGGGACCGCGAGGCCGCAGCGCTCGGCGAGGGCGAGCTGGTGCGGCTTGCGGGAGGCGACGCCGTCGCGCCACGGGTCGTTGACCCAGCGCGCCCGCGTGGACGCCGCGAGCCCGATGAGCACCTCCGCCGTCTCCCGGACCGCGAACGCCGCGTCGCCCGGGGCGAGCCGGAGATCCGCCCGGAGCGGCCGCGGGCGGCGCCACCACACGGCCGAGACGTCGCGGGCGCGGAGGACCCCGGCGCGCGTCGCGACCACCGCGTCGCGCCGTCCGCGGCCGAACGCGAGCGCGATCCGCCCCCGCCCCGGGAGCTCCGCGAGGTCGAGCAGGATCGCCTTCGCGCCGAGGCGGCGCAGGCGCGCGAGCACCGCGCGCGCGTGGGGATCGCCTCGGTGCGAGACGGCGACGATCACCGGCGCTTGCGGCGCGCGCCGCTCCTGCGGCGCGCAGGACCCTTGCGCGCTCGGGACGTGCGGGCCGGACCCGCGCCCGGCAGGGCGTCCTGCCACCGACCCAGCGCCTCGAGGAGCGCCTCCTCGTCGCCGGCGAGGACGCGCTGCTTGCTCGCCCGCTGCATGGCGCCGACGAGCGCCTTCAGCTTCGGCCGGATCTCGCCCACCGCCGTCTTCCGCCTCGTCCGGATTCCGTCGATCTGCGCCGGATCGGGCGCCGGGCCCTGCGGAGGCTTCGGATGCGGCTGCCACAGCGGCGGGTGCTGGCTCCTCGGCCTGAACGCGCCCGACCAGCCGCAGAGGTCCTCCGGGCAGGGGCTCCCGCCCGGGTTCGCGCAGTCGTCCTGGGCCGCGGTCGACGTCATCCCGGCGCTGAACGCGGTGAGCTGCTGGACGTCCTTCCCGTCACATGTTCCCGGCACTTGGCACCTCCCTCGAGTGGTCGCAGCGCAGCCGTCCTTCACGGTCCGAGTCGTTTACGCAAGGTGCGAGCATCCTCCGCGAGCCGGTGACCCCGGTCGGCGTGCCGGAGCCAGCCCGCGAGCCGGCGGGCCTCGCCGCGAGCGGCGTCCGCGTCCCCGAGCCGCTCGTGCGCGAGCGCCGCGAGGTAGCTCGCCCTCGGCAGCGTCCACGCGCCGGAGACGCCGCGCGGCCAGAGCGCCCGGAACCGCTCGACCGCAGCGAGCGTGCCTCGCCAATCCTGCATGCCCGCGCTCACCTCCGCGAGGAGGTACGCGGGGGGCGGGACGCCCGGCGGCCACGGGTCGTGCGCCTCCACCGCCGCGAGGCGAGCCGCTGCCTCCTCGGCGTCGCCCGTGCGCCACGCCACCATCGCCGCGAGCTCCTCGGCCGCCGCCGACCCGGGGGCGAGGTCGCCCGCGAGCTTCGCGGCGTGCTCGAGGTCCCCACGCATCGCGAGGACGACCGCCAGCTCCGACGCCCCGGAAGGATCGAGCGCGTGGGCGCTCGCGGCCTCGCGCCAGACCTCCTTCGGTTCGGCGCTGCCGGCCACGTACATCGCCCGGACGTAGTGCGGCACCCATTCGTACGACTGATCCGCGATCCGGGCCTGGCGATCGATCACGTCGAGCCCGTCGGCGATCCGACCCTGGGCACCCATGGCCCGCGCGAGCGCGTACGCCGTGCCGCCGTCGGTCGGCTGCTGGGCGCGCACGCTCTCGAGCACCGCCTCCGCCTCCGCGAGCTCGCCCGTCACGAAGAGCGCGCCGGCGAGATCCAGCTCCGCGGCGGGCCCCCACCCCTGCTCGACGGCCTCCCGCGCCGCGGCGACGGCCCCCGCCGTGTCGCCGAGCCAGACGCGCGCCCGCACCACGGCGTGGCTCCGCGCCGGCGCCGGGGGGGCGCGCTCGGAACGGTCCACGAGGCTCGTCAGCTCGTCGCGCCGGCGCAGGACCGCGAGCGCGGTGACGAGGTCGTCGAGCGGCCACTCCGCGCCGGGGTCGACCTGCAGCGTCTTCTCGAGGTACGGCACGGCCTCGGCCCATCGCCGCGCGACGAAGAGCACGTGGCCGGCGAGGTACAGCGCCTGCCGATCGTCCGGGAAGTCCCGCAGCACGGAGCGGTACGTCTCGAGCGCCTCGTCGTCGCGGCCCGCCACGTGCGCGGCCCACGCGCGGACGAGGGCCGCCTCCCGCGCAGGCATCCGGTCCACGCCCCGGAGCGCGGCCTGGACGTTCGCGTCGACGTCCTCGCGCGGACGATCCTCCGTGTAGAGCAGGAACGCGAGCTGGTAGCTGGCGAGCGCGAACCCCGGGTCGCGCGCCAGCGCCTCCTGGAAGTGCACCGCGCAGCGCCCGGCGGAGATCCAGCTGCCGCCGGCGCTCGGGCGCTCGAGGCAGTCCACCCCTGCCCAGTAGGCGCGGTACGCCTCGATGCTGGCCGTGACGGTGCGGTCGAGCGGCCTCCCTTCCTCCGTCGCGTCGTGGAGCTTCCGTCGCACGCCGTCCGCGATCCGGTCGAGCGCGCCGAAGACGCCCGCCTTCATCGGCGCGCGCTCCACGAGCGAGAACATGCCGCGGTCTGCGACCGGATCCACCGCCTCGAGCTCGATGGCGTACGCGTCGCCGACGCGCCGCGCCGCGCCGCGCAGGAGCACCTTCGCCCCGGCGGCGCGGGCGAGCGACCGCGCGACGTCGCCCTCGATGCGGGAGGAGTCGGGCAGCTTGAGCTCGCGGACGAGCGAGAGGAGGCGCCAGCGCGGGAGGATCTGGAGCTGCCGCGACTGCTCGAGCGACGTCGTGAGCAGCCCGGAGAGTCCGTCCATGTCCCGCTCGCCGGTGCCGTTGTCGAAGTCCGCGACCGCGACGACGAACGGCACCGAGGGGGGCGCGAACGCCTCCCACGCGAGCGCTCCCGCGAACGCGAGCGCGAGGAGCCCGCCGGCCCAGGCCGCGCGCGCGCGGGCCGTCTTCCCGTCGAGCCGTCGCTGCACCCGCTCCAGCTCGGCGAGCACGTCCGCGGCCCGCTGCGGCCGGCGCGCCGGGTCCTTCTCGAGCAGCCGGCGGACGAGGCGGCGGACGCGCTCCGGGGCGACGCCCTTCGGCAGCTCCGGCGGAGGCCCGGGCTGCTCCGCCGCGCTCCGCTCGCGCGAGCCGTCGCGCGAGACCGGGTACGGCACGCCCCCCGCGAGCATCCGGTGCAGCAGCACGCCGAGGGAGAACAGGTCGCTCCGCTCGTCGCCGGGCTCCGAGCGCCACTGCTCGGGCGCCATGTACGCCGGCGTCCCCCCGCTCACCGGGCCCCCGCGGCCGAACAGGTGGGCGAGCCCGAAGTCGAGCACCTTCACCCGGCCGCCCTCGCAGAGGAAGACGTTCCCGGGCTTGAGGTCGCGGTGGACCACCCCCGCCCGGTGCGCGTGGTCGAGCACGCGGGCGACCTGCGTCGCGAGCGCGATCGCCTCGCGCGGCGCGAACGGGCCGCGCCGCATCCGCTTCGCGAGCGTCTCCCCCCGGAGCAGCTCGAAGATGAGGTAGGGCCCGGACGGCGCGGCGCCGAGGTCGTGCAGCGTGACGATGTTCGGGTGGTTGAGGCAGGCGACCGCCTTCGCCTCCCGCTGAACCCAGTCCGCGTCGCGGCTCGCGACGCGCCGGCCCGGAAGCACCGCCTTGAAGGCGACCTCGCGCCCGAGCTCGCGGTCGAGCGCCTCGTAGACGACGCCGAACCCGCCCCGGCCCAGCTCCCGCCGGAGCTCGAAGCGGCCGGCCACGACGTCGCCCGGCTTGAGCGCCGGCGTCCAGCCCGCCGCGACGTCGACCTCGGCCTCGGGCGTCCTCGCGAGCTGTGCGAGGAGGCGCGACAGCTCGGCCGAGACGTCGCGCAGGTCCTCGTCCTCTTGCGCGGAGGACGTCGGCGCCCCGCCTCCGTCGCCTCGGTCCTCCGCCATCCGTTCCTCCGGCGCCACGGCGACCGAGATCTGTACCAGATCGGCGAGGGTCATGGACGCGCGCGAGGGCATGGCGGGGCGGGCGGGGGCCTCCTCCCGGATCGGACAGCCGTGCCGCGGACGTGTGACGCGCTACTCGGCGCGTTCCCGGAGCATCTCGGCGAGGCGATCCTTGAGCCGCTGGAAGCGCTTCCGCAGCGTGGCCGCGTCCACCCGCGCGCCGCCGTTCGAGGCGGAGAAGACGTCGCCGATGTCCTCCCAGGACAGCTGCTGGTCGATCCGGAGGGTCAGCAGGGTCTGCTCCTCGGCCGTGAGCTGCTCGCGGATGGCGTCGAGCTTCGTGCGCTGGCGCTCCTCGCGCACGGCGGTGCGCGTCCGGATCTCGTCGGCGAGCCGCGAGGCCTCGCCCGTCTCGAACGGCCGGCCGAGGCGCCGCCACGCCTCGTTCCGCACGTTGAGCGCCGCGTTGTAGGCGATCTTGAACGCCCACGTCCGGAAGGAGGAGTCGCCGCGGAACGAGCCGATGCCGCGCCAGAGGTGCTCGGCCCAGACCGAGAACGCGTCGCCGGCGTCCGCCTCGTCCCGGAGGATGGAGCGGAGGTATCCCAGGATCTTCGGCCCGAGCACCCGCATCGCCTCGGTCGCCGCCGCGCGCTCGTCCCCCGCGGCGACGAGCGCCCGGAGCTGCCGCTCGCCCTGCGCCGCGTCCCGGGGCTCCTGGGGATGGCTCCGATGCCCGGGTTCGCCGGCTCGCTTCGGGTCCTCGGGATCCTGGGGCTCCATGGCCCCACATGGTACCGGGCCCGCACGACCCATGACAGCGCCGCGCGCACGACGGCCGTCCGCGCGCGCCGCGCGGCTCTCCGAAGGCCGGCGAGGGGTGTGGTCCGAGCGCCCCCCCGAAAGCTCGGACGCACCCCCCGCGCGGCTGATGACGTGACAGCGCGGGCGGGAGGATGTGACCCGCCGGGACGGCGCCCGGGCCGCTCAGCCCCGCGGCTCGGCCGGTCCGGCCGGCGGCGCGACGGCGGGCCTCACCGGCACGAGATCGGTGCCGTCGGGCAGGACGAGCGCGTCGAGCACCTCCCGCGCCGCGCGCTCCCGCGCCCGCTCGAGCGCCGCCGCGACGCTCGGCGCCCAGCTCGCCCCGGCCGCCCGCACCGTCGCCTCGTCCGTCCCGGAGACGACGAGGAGCGCGTGCCGCTCCGGGAGGTACCTCCGGATCCCCGGCTCGAGCAACCCCTCGCTCGCGGTCGCCGGCTGCCCGGCGCCCTCGGGGCACTCGGCCGCAAGGATCACGGTGCCGCCCTCGCGCAGGAGGAGCCCGGCCGCCGGCAGGAGCCTCGACGCGCGGTGGAGCGACGCCGACGCGGGCAGCGGCGCCGAGACCACCACCGCTTCCGCCGGCTCCGCCTCGACCTCGCACCAGGGCCGCGCCATCCGCACCGCCTCGCGGTGCGCGAGCACGACGTCGCCCGCCACGGCCCCGAGGGCGGCGCCGCCGGCCTCGACCGCGCCGACGAGGTAGGTGTCGCGGCCGAGCCGCCGCACCGCCTCCTCGAGATCCTCCCGGCAGGGGTTCCCGTCGGCGCGCCCGAGGAACGACGCGGGATCGGCCTCGAGGGCGCGGTTCTGGCGGACGTCCTCCTCGTACCCGAGCCCGGGGAAGATCGCCGTGGCCCCGCCGCCCCAGCCGGCGACGCGATGGGGCCGCACGTCGCCGGTCGCGACGACGAGGTCGGCCTCGGCGACGCAGCGGTTCACGCGGACCCGGGTGTCGCGGCTCGTGCGCCCCATCTCGACCATCGCCGCCGCGTCGCGCCCGTCGTGGTTCACGAGGCGGTGGCGCCGGAGGACCTCGTCCGGCAGCCCGAGCCGGCCCGGGGATCCCGGGGCGTGCGCCCCGTTCGCGATCGCGACGGTCAGGTGATCGTCGGGCACGACCGCGAGCGCGCGCCGGACCGCCGCGAAGAGCTCGGCGCGCGGCGCGTCGCGCCCCGCGCCCGGGAGCACCACGACGACGCGCGTGCGGGCCGTCGCGACGCTGGAGAGGGGGCGCGCGCCGGTCGGATGGGCGAGCGCGGCGTCGAGCGCGGCGCCGAGGTCCGGGACGGGCGGCGGGCGCGGCGGCCCGAGGAGGCGGAGGCGGACGCCCGAAGGCTGCGGGCACTCGAGCGGCCGGGCACCCCAGCCGAGCAGGACCGGCATGGCGGGGAAGCTTGCCACGGCGGCCCGCGCCGGGCGAGCCCGGCGGTCCTCGACGGAGGTGAGGCCGGATCAGTCGAGCGCGGCCGCGAGCTCGCGCTCGGCCGCCTGGATCCGGGCGCGCACCTCGTCGCGCAGCCGGACCGCGTCGCCCGCGTAGGGCTCGATCGCGACGGGCGCCAGGATCCGCGCGCGGGCGCGGCAGGGGTTCACCCAGGGTCCGCCCTTGGGCATCCCGCGCGCGGTG
Organism: Anaeromyxobacter sp.; assembly: GCA_036391435.1. Lineage (GTDB taxonomy): Bacteria > Myxococcota > Myxococcia > Myxococcales > Anaeromyxobacteraceae > Anaeromyxobacter. The sequence continues at coordinate 17,632 of DASVZX010000375.1, forward strand.
CCGTGCACGGCGACGGGGAGGACGGGGACGCCCGCGTCGAGGGCGAGCCGGAAGGCTCCGGACTTGAACGGGAGGAGCGCCCCGGTCCTGCTGCGGGTCCCCTCGGGGAAGATCATGACGCTCATGCCGCGCTGGAGGTACGCCTTGGCGCGCCCGAGCGCCTCGCCGCCGCTCTCGGCGTCGCCGCGCCGGATCGCGATGTCGCCGCTCATGCGCAGCATCGTGCCCACCCAGGGGATCTTGAAGAGCTCCTCCTTCGCGACCCACTTCATCTCGCGCGGCATCCGCGAGAGCAGCAGGATGTCCAGCATCGACTGGTGGTTCGCGACGACCACGAACGGCCCGCCCGCCGGCCAGGTCCCCTCGACCCCGAGGCGCCAGGGCGGGAACGTCCCGGAGATCGCGACGCCCACGAAGCGCAGGAAGCGCCCCGGCACGGCGCGGTTGCGATCGAACGGCGCGCTGAGGAGCAGGAGGACGGCCTGCACCGGCAGCGCGAGCACGATGAGCGCGATCGCCACCGGATAGCCGATGATCGCGAGCAGGACGTTCACGGGTCGGGATGCTCCTCCGGGAAGGTCACCGCCGCGTCACGGCGGCGCCGCCCGGCCTCGCCGCGGGCTCCGGCGGCCGCTGCAGGTGGTGGGAGGTCCGCGCCTGGTAGGACGCCGCCGCGGAGAGGAGCCGCGCGTCCTCGAGGGCGGGCCCCACGACGAGCGCGGAGAGCGGGAGCCCCCGGTCGAAGCCGATGGGCATCGCGGCGGCGGGCAGGCCGGCGAGCTCGATCGCGGCGCCGAGCGGATCGCGGGCGCGCCGGAGCGGCGCGAGCGTTTCGCCGACCTCCGGCGGCGCGAGCGGGAGGTTCGGGGCGAGCAGGAGATCGTGGCGCGCGAGCAGGCGTGCCAGCTCGCGCTGGACCTCTCCGCGGATCCGCGCGGCGCGGACGTAGTCGGCGGAGCCGGCCCGCGGCGCGTAGTCGTCCGGCCGCCTCGCCCGGTGGGACGGATCGTCGAGCTCGCGGGTCCGCCCGCTCCGCACGAGGTCCTCGAGCGCGTTCGCCGCCTCCGCGTCGAGCAGGACCGAGAGCGCCTCCGCGTACGGGAGCGCCGGCAGCTCCGCGGCCGCGACGAGGGCGCCGCCCGCGCGCAGCACGTCCTGCGCGGCGGCGAGCGCGGTGGACGCGGCGGGGAGTGCGGTCCGCGGCGCGGCGAGGACGCCGATCCGCAGGCCGCGCACCAGCTCGGGGCGAGGCCGCTCCAGCCCGGGCGGGGGCGCGATCGAGGACGGGTCGCGCGGATCCCGTCCGGCGAGCACCGAGACGACCGTCGCGCAGTCCTCGGCCGAGCGCGCCACGGGGCCGACCGCGCCGAGCGTGTACGCCCCGATCCCGACGCCGGTCCGCGGGATCGCGCCGGCGGTGGGGCGGAGGGCGGTCGCGCCGCAGAACGCGGCCGGGCCCGTGAGCGAGCCGTCGAGATCGACGCCGAGCGCGAAGGGGACGACGCCGCCCGCGACCGCCGCGGCGGCGCCTCCCGACGCCCCGCCGGCCCAGCGCCCCGGGTCCCAGGGGTTGCGGCACGGCCCGGTGATCGAGGAGGCCGCGAGGCCGTAGCCGAGCCGCCCGCCGAGCTCGATCGTCGCGAGCTTCGCGACGAGGATCGCGCCGGCGGCGGCGAGGCGGGCCGCGATCGTGGCGTCCCGCTCCGGCACGCGCTGCGCGTAGGGGCGGGCGCCGCGCGTCGTCCGCACGCCCCCCGTGTCGACGAGGTCCTCGAGCCCGCAGGGGATCCCATGGAGCGGACCGCGCCAGCGCCCGGTCCCGATCTCCGCCTCCGCGTTCTTCGCCGCGGCCCGGGCCCGCTCCGGCGTCGCGGTCACGATCCAGCCGAGCCGCGCGGCGGCGTCGGCGCGGGCGAGCGCGACCTCCACGAGCTCGACCGGCGAGACCCGGCGCGTCCGCACGCCCTCCGAGAGCGCGCCGAGGCCGCCGAAGAGGATGTCCGCTCCCGCCGCCACTAGGGCTCCCCCGGCCTCGCCGCGCCGGCGCGGAACACGAACGCGGGCTCCGCGTCCGGCGAGAGCGGCTGCTCGCGCACGGCCCCGATCGCGGCGTCGGGCGCGGGGCC
>DASVZX010000376.1:0-2999 GCA_036391435.1 Anaeromyxobacter sp.
GGCGAGGCCGGCCGACAAGCCAAAGGCCGTCCCTCCCGCTCCGCCCCCGGCCGCGCCTCCCGCGCCGCCCGCCGCCGCGGCGCCACCGGCCGCTCCGCCTCCGGCCGATGCGGCCGCGTCCGCGCACGCGAAGGTCGGCCCCGAGAAGTGCAAGATGTGCCACCGGCTCCAGTACGACTCCTGGGCCGCGAGCCCGCACAAGACGAAGGGGCTCGACTGCGAGGGCTGCCACGGGAACGGCGGCGACTACTGGTCCCCGGCGGTGATGCGCGATCTCGCGAAGGCGACCGCCGCCGGGCTCGTCATCCCGGACCTCGGCGCGTGCAAGAAGTGCCACGGCGCGAAGGCCGACGCGGCGCTCTTCGCGAAGGTGCACGCGCACCGTTGAACTCGGGGGGCCCTCGCCCTGCGCCGAACGGCGCGGGGCTCGGGACCCCCCGAACCCCCGGCGCTCGCTCCGGCGCAGCCTCGTCCGGCTGCGCCTGCGCTCGGGCGCAGGTTCCGCGAGCGCCCTTCTACTCCGGCGGCAAGAGCTTCCCGCGCGAGGCGGCCACGATCGTCTGCCACGCGATCGCCGCGACCACCGCGTTCGCGACGATGAAGAGCGGCAGCGCGAGCGCGCCCGCGACCGAGCCCGGCGCCGCCGCCGACTGGCGGAGCGCGCCCGCGGCGAGCGCCGCGAGCGGGAAGGCGAAGGCCCAGAAGGACGGCGAGAACGGGACGTCGCGGAGCCGCCCGAGGAGCCGCGCGACCACCAGCGCCTGGAAGAGCGCGACGCCGAGCAGGATCCGCGAGACGACGTCGGGCGCGGCGCTCTCGAGCGACTGCCACGCGAGGAGCGCGGCGGCCGGCGGCGCGATCTCGAGCGCGAGGAGCGGGCGAACCGGCGCGGGCAGCTCGCCGGCCGAGACGTACCGATCGAGGAGGGCGGCGGCGACGACGAGCCAGAGGACGATCCCGGCGCCGAAGAAGAGCCAGCCCGCGTCGGCGCGGCCGACCGCGCCCGCGGCGAGGGCCGCGATCAGGAACCCGACGGCGGGGAGGTGGAGCGCGGGCGTGACGGACCGCGGCTCCGCGGCGGCGAGGAGCCACCGCCCGACGAGCCACACGCCGAGCGCGGCCTGCCCGGCCGCGCCGATCCAGAAGAGCACGAGCGCGAGGTCCCGGTAGTGGACCGAGACGCCGGCGGCGAGCAGGAGGAGGGAGGCCGGCCCGAGCGCGGCGAGGCTCCCGGCGATCGGGTGCTCGAGCTCGGCGCGGAGCACGCCGCCGCGGATCGCGCGGAGCACCTGCGCCGCGAGGACGGCGAGGAAGAGCGCGGCCGAGAGGGCGAGGAGCGCGTCGGCGAGCCAGTCCGACACGCCGTAGGCGCGCGCGGCGGAGCGCCAGGCGGCGCCGAGGGCGGCGAGGCCCGTGACGATCGAGAAGAAGGACGCAGGCACGCGCGAGGCCGCGGCGGCGGCGGGCGAGGCGGCGAGTCCGGTGGCGGTGGCCATGCGGGAGGCTCCTGTCGTGGGCCGCGCCGTTCGCGGCGAGGCGATTCTACGGCCCTCCCGGCCCGTCCGCGAGGCCCCGGCGCTCCCCCGGCCGGACGCCCGGCGTTCACGCCGCGTACCGGTCGTGCTACACGGATGCCAGCGCCGCGCGGCGCGGGAGGGACCGCGTGCTCATCCCCATCGGGCTCGACGAGACGCGCCTCTCGCGCGTGCCGTGGATCTCGATCGCGATCCTCGCCGTGAACGTCGCCGCGTTCGCCGCGACGTCGATGAGCCGCGCCGACGCAGAGGCGGAGGCGCGCCTCGACGCGCTCGTCGAGTACTGGCGCGCGCACCCCTACCTCGAGGTGCCCCCCGAGCTGGAGCGCCGGTTCGGCATCACGCGCGAGCGGCTCGCCCGGGCGACGCGGACCCGGATCCCGCCGGAGGCGCCTGCGGGGGCGAGCGCCGACCGGGCGCGGATCGAGGCGCTCTCCGCGGAGCTCGTGGACGCGTACGAGGCGACGCCGGAGCGGCGCTGGTCGCTCGTCCCCGAGCGCGGCCTCGCCCAGCGCGGGTGGATCACCCACCAGTTCATGCACGGCGGGCTCGGGCACCTGCTCGGCAACATGCTCGTCTTCCTCCTCGTCGTCGCGCCGTTCCTGGAGGACGCCTGGGGAAGGCTCTTCTTCCTCGGCTTCTACCTCGTGGGCGGCGTCGTCGCGGGCGCGGCGCAGGTGATCCCGATGGGCGACTCGCCCGTCCACGTCCTCGGGGCGTCGGGCGCGATCTCCGCGTGCCTCGGCGCCTTCGCGCTCCGTTTCGCGCACCGGCGCGTGCGGATGTTCTACTGGTTCTTCCTCCTCCTGCGCGGGACGTTCTTCGTGCCCGCGTGGCTCTACGCGTTCCTCGGGCTCGGCGGCGATCTCCTGGGGCTGAAGCTGCAGGGCGTGACGGGCGGCGTCGCGTACGGCGCGCACGTGGGCGGGTTCCTCTTCGGCCTCGCCGTCGCGCTCGGGGTGCGCGCGACCGGGCTCGAGGACCGGATCGCGCCCGAGGACGCGCCGCGCTGGGGCCGGACCGCCGCCGCCTCGCGCGGCTCGGACGCCCTCGCGGCGGGGCGCGTCGGCGACGCGCGGGACCACCTCGAGGCCGCGATCGCGAAGGACCCGCGGGACCTCGCCTCGACGCTCGCGCTCGCGCGGATCCACGCCGCCGCCTTCGACCGCGAGCGCGCGACGCCGCTCGTGGAGCGGCTCGTGCGGGAGCACCTCGGAAGGCAGGACGCCGCCTCCGCGCGATCGGTGCTGCTCGAGCTCGGCGCGTGGATCGAGCCCGGCGCGTTCCGGGCCGCGATCGCGTACCGCGCCGCGGAGCTCGTCTCGAAGGACGACCCCGGCCTCGCCGACCGCCTCGACGAGGCGGCGGCGTGGGCGGGCGGGCCGGTCGCCGCGAAGGCGCTCCTGCGCTGCGCCGAGCGCGCGCGGGCGGGGGACCCGGGGCGCGCGGCGAAGCTCGCGCACC
>DASVZX010000377.1:0-2767 GCA_036391435.1 Anaeromyxobacter sp.
GGCCGCGTCCGCCGCGCCTGCGGCGCCGGCGGCGGCGCCGACGGCGCTCGCCCTCGGCGCCCTCCGCGGCGCCTTCCTGCGTCCCCGCCTCACGGGCGCCGGTCTCGGGCTCGTCGTCCGGCCCCTCGTCCTCGCCCTCGCCCTCCGCGTCGTCCTCGGGCGCCGGCCCGGGCTCCGCGGAGAGACGGGGGCTCTGGAGGTCGATCTCGACGATGGCGGGTTCCGCGCCCGGCTCGGCCGCCGCGGCCGGCTCCGCGCGCTCCGCCTCCTGGGCGTGCGCGCCGCCGCGCTCCTCGCGCCGGCGCTCGCCGCCCTCGCGCCCCTCGCGCGGCTCGCGGCGCTCGCGCTCCTCGCGGCGCGCGCGCCGGGCGGCCTCCTCCTGCTCGGCGGCCTCCGCCGCGGCGCGGAAGAACTCCTCGTCGACGTCCGGCACGACGACCGGCACGCACCCGAGCCCCGCGTCCACGAGCGCCTCGGCGAGCGCCTCGCCGCAGTACAGGACGACCGGCAGCTGGCCCGCGGCGCTGGCGTCCCCGCGCGCGTCGCGCGCGGCGTCGCCCGTGGAGAGGATGACGCCGATCTGCGCGCCGTAGTGGCCGAGGTCGCGCCGCAGGTCGCCGACCTCGCGGCGGGCGACGTCGCCCCCGCCGCGCAGGATCCGGATCCCGTGCCGCACGTCCGCGAGCCCCATGCGCCGGCGGGCCGTGTAGACGACGTGCTCGCGGCCGCGCTTGGCCACCTTCAGCTCGCGGAACCCGAGCTTCTCGAGGACCTTGCCGACGACGTGCTCGAAGGTCGGTCCGTCGCACTCGCGCAGGCGGCGCCGGATCGCGGCGAGCCCCGCGCGGCGGAGCTCCTGCGGCGTGGAGGCGGCGCGGATCACCGGCGCGGGGACCGCGACGCGCTCGCCCGGCTCGGGGCGCGCGACGAGCGTCACCGTGTCGCCGTCGATCTGGAACATCGCCTTGCGGTCGGACGCCTCGCGGCGGCGGTTGTCCTCCGAGAGCGCCGCGCGCAGCGATCCCACGTCGCGGACGAACGCGTCCGGCATGAGGAGCCGCTCCGCGCCCTGCGCGGCGATCTCGGCGAGCGCGAGCGGGCGCGCCGCGCCGGCGAGGATCTCGTAGGCGACCTCCGCGGGCGGCGGGAACTTCCGCCCGCGGCGCTCCTCCTCCTCGCGGCGCCGTCCGCGCCCCTCGCGGGCGGACGCGCGCGAGAGGTCGCGCGACGGCACCGGGTGGCGCTCCTTGCTCCGGTAGGGCAGCTCCTGCTCCGGCGGGGCCTCGACGAGCCCCTCGAGCCCGGCCGGATCCTCCTCGAGGTCCCACTCGACGAGCGCGAAGGTGCCCGGCTGCACGGCGATCACGCGGCGGTCGGCGCTCGGCAGGCGGCAGTGCGCCGCGAGCTGGCCGGCCATCGTCTCCTCCGGGACCTTGCCGACGTGGTCGAGCAGGTTCTCCCGGACGGCGATCTCAGCGATCTTGCCGAAATGAAGGGGCTTTCCCTCGCGCCGCAGGACCTCGATCGCGGCTTCGGTGAACGTCATGAACACCCTTGTTCTGAAAGAATTGGCCGCCATCTTGGTGCCCGGCCCGGGCGCTGTCAACGTTGAAACGCCCTGATTCCGCGGTGATGCTCCACGTGGGATGATCCGGATCCGAACGGGATCGAGCTGGCGTCACGACCCGCGGCTGCGGGCTGGCCTGCGGCGCACGGAGGGGCGCGCCCGGGCCGCCGCCGCCCGCGCCGTCGTCGACGCCCTCGCCCTCGAGGTGGACGGGATCGACCTGGCCGCCGGGCGCGCGGAGGGGCCGCTCCTCCCCACCCTCGAGGCGCTCCTCCGCGCCGTGGCGCGCGTGGTCGCGGGGGTCTCGCACGCGACGGTGACCCTCCCGGACGGCGAGCTCGAGATCGTCCTCCGCCGCAGGGGTCCGAGCGCGCTCATCACGATCGTCGCGCTCTCCCGCCCGTCGCGCGTGCTCGCGAGCGACGTCGAGGTCGACGTCGAGGAGCTGGCCGCGGCGGCGCTCGAGGCCTCGGCGACGTTCTGCCGCGAGCTCGCCGAGGTGATCCCGCGGGACGCCGATCGCGAGTCACGCCGGCTGCGCGCCGCCGCCCGCGACCTCCGCCGCGCCGAGTCGGCGCCCCCGCGGCCACCGCGCGCGGGCCCGCGCGTCCGCGCGCCGCGTCCGGCCGGGCCCTCGGGCCGCGTCGCCTGCGCGGTGGAGCTCGCCGACGACGACGGGCTCCTCGAGGCGTACGAGGGCGGACGCCCGGACCTCGGATCGCTGCTCTCGCCGGGCCGGCTGACCCTCCGCGCCGCCGACGGCCGCGAGATCCTCGCCCTGCCGGGCCTGCCGTTCCTGCTCCTGCGCGACCTCGGCGCCGCCGCGGACGGGCTCCTCGGCGCCGTCCGGCGCGGCGAGCCGTCCTTCGAGATCCCCCTCGCGCACGGCCGCGGGGGGACGGCGCCGGCGCTCGCGATCGACCTCGCCGGCCGGACCGTCGCGGCCCCCGGCGCGACGCCGGTGAGTTGCGCCCCGCTCGAGCTCGCGCGGGCGTTCGCCGAGGCGGCCCTCGAGCTCGGGCGGACGGCGCGGGCGCGCAACCCGCGCCAGGCCGAGAACGCGTACCTCACCGAGCTCGAGGCGGCCGCGGCCGCCCGGGTCGCGCAGATCGGCGAGCTCGCCGAGGGCGACCGGGCGGCCCCCGCAGCGGCGCCGGCGCGCGCTCCCGCCGCTCCCCGGCTCCCGCAGCGCGCCCTCGG
>DASVZX010000378.1:0-3793 GCA_036391435.1 Anaeromyxobacter sp.
TGACGGACCGGATGATCTCGCCGAAGCCGAGCGTGACGATGGCGAGGTAGTCGCCGCGCAGCCGCAGCGACGGCATGCCGACGAGGAAGCCGGCGAGCGCGGCGGTGCCCATCCCGGCGCCGAGCGCGACCGCGAAGACGAGCTGGTCGGAGAGCGCGGCCGGCAGGAACGCGAGCTTCACGTCGGCGAGCGCGAGGGTGATCTTGGCGGCGGTGTAGGCGCCGACCGCCATGAAGCCGGCGTGCCCGAGGGAGAACTGACCGGTGAAGCCGTTCACGACGTTGAGCGAGACGGCGAGCACGACGTTCACGCCCATCGAGACCACGATGAGCGCGTAGCCCTGCGGCACCACCCACTGCACGAGGACGAGCAGCGGGGCCGCGACGAGGAACGGCAGGACCGAGCGGAGGATCGCCTTCACACCTTCTCCACCTGGCCCTTGCCGAAGAGCCCCTCGGGGCGCACGAGCAGGACGAGGATGAGGACCGCGAACGCGATCGCGTCGCGGTACTGCGAGGAGGTGTAGCCGGCGACGTACTCCTCGGTGAGGCCGAGGACGAGCCCGCCCACCATCGCGCCGGGGACGGAGCCGATCCCGCCGAGCACCGCGGCGACGAAGGCCTTGAGGCCGCTCATGAGCCCGAAGAGCGGCTCGATGCGCGGGCGCGAGGACGCGTTGATGATGCCCGCGGCGGCGGCGAGCGCGCTCCCGAGCACGAAGGTCCAGGAGATGATCCGGTTCACCGGGATCCCCATGAGGCCCGCGACGGTCGGGTCGAAGGACACCGCCCGCATCGCCGTCCCGAACCTCGTCCGGTAGACGATCCACTGGAGCCCGAGCATGAGCGCGAGGGCGACCACGAACCCGAGCGCGTCGATCCGGGGCAGCGTCGCGCCGAGGAGGTCGAACGGCTCGCCGAGCTCGAGGAGCGCCGGGAAGAAGCGGGGGCTCGGGCCGGGCGGGAACTCGATGGGCGAGCGGACGAGCGGCGGGAGCTGGAAGCCGAACTCGAGGAGGAAGGAGACGCCGATGGCGGTGATGAGCGAGGTGAGCCGCGCGCGGTGGCGGAGCGGGCGGTAGGCGAACCGCTCGATGACGTACCCGAGCGCGCCGCAGATCGCCATCGCGCCGATGGTGACGGCCGCGGCGCCCGCGACGCTCGGCGCGCGATCGACGCCGAAGGTCGTGCCGAGGTAGTACCCGGCGAAGGCGCCCACCATGTACACGTCGCCGTGGGCGAAGTTGATGAGCTTCAGGACGCCGTACACCATCGTGTAGCCGAGGGCGATCAGGGCGTAGACCGTCCCGACCGACAGGCCGTTCACGAGGTGCTGGAGGAACTCGGTCACTCGGCGTCGTCCGCGGGCGGTGCGTGCGCCGTTCGCGGGCTAGTGCGCGGGGGTCCCGGCGGCGGGGACGGCGGCGGGGACCGGCTGCGCGCCGGCCGCCGGCGCGTCCGGCTGGACGGTCGCGACGTAGCGCCCCTGGCCCCCCCGGATCTCGAGGACCACGGCCGGCTTCACCGCGTTGTGGTCCTGGTCGATCGAGATGACGCCGGTGACGCCCGGGTAGTCCTTCGTCGCCGCGATCGCGTCGCGGATCGACGGGCCGGTGAGGTCCTTCGCGCGCGCCATGGCGTCGAACGCGATCTTCGCGGCGTCGTAGCCGGTGGCGGCGAGCCCGTCCGGCACCACGCCGTAGCGCTTCTGGTAGGCCTTCACGAAGTCCTGGATCCGGGGCGACGGGTCCTCGGGCGAGTAGTGGTTCGAGAAGTAGCTCCCCTCGAGCGCCTTGCCGCCGATCTCGTAGAGCTTCGGCGAGTCCCAGCCGTCGCCGCCCATGAGCGGCGCCTTGATGCCGAGCTCGCGCGCCTGGCGCGCGATGAGGGCCACGTCGGTGTAGTAGCCGGGGACGTAGATCGCCTCGGGCCCCTTGCCCTTGATGGCGGTGAGCTGCGCCTTGAAGTCCTGGTCGCCGGCCTTGTAGCTCTGGTCGTCGACGATGGTGCCGCCGAGCTGCTTGAACTTGGTGAGGAAGTAGTCGGCGAGCCCGACCGAGTAGTCGTTGCCGACGTCGCGCAGCACCGCGACCTTCTTGATCCCCTTCTCGCTCGCGAACTTCGCCATCACCGTCCCCTGGAACGGATCGATGAAGCAGACGCGGAACACGAAGGGCCGGACCTTCCCGTTCTCCTTCGTGACCTTGGGGTTCGTGGAGGACGGCGTGATCATGGGGACCTGGTACTGGTCGGCCTTGGGCGCCATCGCGAGGGAGCGCGACGAGGCGACCTCGCCGAGGAGCACCGAGACCCGGTCGTCCACGATGAGCCGGGTCGCCGCGATCGCGGACTCCTCCGGCTTGCCCTGGTTGTCGTAGGTCTTGAGCCGGAGCTGCTTCCCCTTCACGCCGCCCTTCGCGTTCGTCTCCTCGATCGCGAGCTGGATCGCCTGGTCGGTGGAGGTCCCGAACGTCGCCTCCGAGCCGGTGAGCGACGCGACGTGACCGACCATGACGACGTCCCCGGCCGGCGCCGCGCCGGGGCCGGAGCCGGATGCGGCGTCCGCGGCCGGCTTCTTCTTCTCGCAGGCGGCGAGGGCGAGCAGGGAGAGGGCGATCGGAATGGCGCGAGCGAACCGCATGGGCACCTCCGGAATTCGCAGAGATCTCGGCAGTGTCGTAGCACGCCTCCCCCGCCGCTGCCACACGCGCTCACCCGTTGATCGCCCCCCGCCGCGCCGGTATCGTGGCCCCCGGCGTGGCCCCGAAGATCCTGCTCGTCGACGACAACCAGGAGCTGCTCGGGCTCTTCGCGCGGCTCGTCGAGGCGGAGGGCTGGCAGCCGGTCCTCGCGAACCGCGGGAAGGCGGCGCTGGAGGCGATCGCGGCCGAGCGGCCGGCCGCGGCCGTCGTGGACGTGCTGCTCCCCGACATGATGGGCTACGACGTCGCGGGCGCGCTCCGGAGCGCGCTCGTCCCGTTCTACTTCATGACCGGCGTCTTCAAGGGCGCCCGGGCCGCGAACGACGCGAAGGCCCAGCACGGCGCCGCCGGCTACTTCGAGAAGCCCTTCGAGGCGCGCAAGCTCATCGACGCGGTGCGCCTGCTCCTCCCCGGCTCGTCCGCCGCGCCGCCGGCCCCGGCCGCCCCCGCGCCGCGCGCGGCCCCGCCGGACGTGAGCGACTTCGACGTCGAGGTCGCCGTCGAGTCGGACGATCCGGTCGAGGCGATGGACCTCACCGGCAACGTCGTCCTCACCGAGGACGGGATGTCCGCGGTGCTGAAGGGCGCCACGGTCCACGCCGCCCCCGTCGGCGCGCCGGCGCGTCCCCCGCCGCTCCGGCCGCCCGAGGTCCGGGCCCGGCCCGCCGCGCCGGGCGTCGTCGCCGTCCCCGCGCGCCCGCCGGGCGACGTGGGCCGCCTCGAGGACAACCTCCCCGATCTCATCAACGCCTTCCACCTCGCGCAGCAGACGGGCGAGCTCACCCTGCAGAAGGGCAAGGTCAAGAAGACCCTCTTCTTCGACCGGGGACGCCCCTGCTTCGCGATCTCGAACCTCGTCACCGACCGCTTCGGCCCCTTCCTCGTGCGCGTCGGGAAGATCACCCTCGCGCAGCTCGAGCTCTGCCAGGCCGCGGCCGACCAGACCGGCCGGCGCACCGGCGACATCCTCGTCGAGATGAAGCTCCTCAAGGACACCGAGAAGATCTACTACGTCGCACAGCAGGTGAAGGCGATCGCCTACTCCGCGTTCGGCTGGGAGGAGGGCGAGTACCGGATGCACTTCACCGATCG
>DASVZX010000379.1:0-5612 GCA_036391435.1 Anaeromyxobacter sp.
CTGGCTCGCGGTCTACCTGCCGCTCTCGCTCGGCCTGCTGTGGCTCTCCGCGCGCCGGTTCGCGCGCTACACGGTGACCGCCGGGATCGTGTCGCTCGCGCGCGGCGTGACGCTGCTCGCGACGGGGCTCGGCGTGCCCGATCCCGCGCACGCGGGCCCCGGCATCGCCGGGCACGACCCGCTCCAGGCGTTCGCGGAGCTCCTGTCGCCGTGGCAGGTGTTCGCGAAGGACGCGATGGCGGCGTACCTCACGAAGGACCTGTTCTTCTCGGGGCACACCGCGACGACGTTCCTGATCCTGCTCTACCTCTGGCCCTACCGCAGGCTGCGCGGGCTCGCCGTGGCAGGACACCTCGCGGTCGTCGCGTCCGTGTTCCTCGCGCACCTGCACTACACCATCGACGTGATCGGGGCGTACGCGGTCGCGATCGCCGTCTTCGCGCTGCGCGAGGGCTGGCCCCCGCGGCGCGCGGCGCCCTAGCACGGCGCGGCGTCCGCCGCGCGGCTCAGGCCCGGGCGTCGGGGGACGGGGGGGTCGCGTCGGCGGGCCGCGCGCGCCGGAAGGCCTCGCGCGCGAGGTCCACGAACTCGTCCTCGCTGATCTCGCCGCCGAGCGCGCCGATGCTGGCGCAGGCCGCCCCGGCGACCGCGACGGAGGAGAACGCGGCCGAGAGCACCCACTGCGTCGTCTCCTCGCGGCTCGCGTCGACGGGACGGTGAACCTCCATCCACTTCACGACCTCGCGGACGAGGCCCTCGAGCACCTTCACGGGAATGGCGGCTTCGCGCATGCCTCAAGCTTCTCGACGGTCGCCGGCCGGCGCAGCGGGCGCACCCCGATTTGTCCGCTGCAGGGGCCCGAGCGGGACGCGCCGGCCCCGAATCGGGTGGCGCTTTCGGGGAAAGGGGGCCAGCATCCACCCCGATGCCGTTCTCGCTCCTCCTCGCCGCGTTCCCGCCCGAGCTCGCCGGACTGGACGTCGCGCCGCCGCCGGGCTGGCGCGTCGCGACGACGGGCGTGGGGGCGGTCGTCGCGGCCGCGGCGACCGCGCGGCTCGTCGAGTCGGTCCGCCCCTCGCGCGTGCTCTTCGTCGGCACGTGCGGCGCGTACGACGACCGGCTCGCGATCTTCGACGTCATCGCGGCGCGCGCGGCCATCGCGACCTCGCTCGAGGAGCTGGACGGGCGCGCCTACCGGCCGGCGCTCGAGGTGGTCCGGTTCGAGGCGACCTGGACGGTCGGCGGCCTCCCGGCGCACGACGTCGCCGTGCCGCCCGCGATCACGCGGAGCGCGGAGGGGGCGGCGCGGCTCGCGGCCGTCGCGCCCGCCGAGGCCCTCGAGCTCGCGGGGGTGTTCGCGGCGTGCCGCGACGCGGGCGTCAAGGCCGGGGCGGTCCTCGCGGTCGCGAACCGGGTCGGTCCGGCGGCGCACGAGGAGTGGAGCGCGAACCACGCGCGCGCGAGCCGCGCGCTCGTGGACGCGCTGCACGCGCTGCTCGGGCCCGCGTAGGGGCCGCGGCGCGCTCACCTCGTGAGGAGGTGGACGACGCCGGTGGTGATCGCCGGCAGGTAGGTGATCGCGAGGACGCCCGCCGCCATGATGACGAGGAACGGGAAGGCCTTCTTGTAGACGTAGGGCAGCGGCTTGCCGAAGCGCGACGCGGACAGGAACAGGTTCAGCCCCATCGGCGGGAACAGGAACCCGAGCTCGAGGTTCGCGAGGAACACGACGCCGAGGTGGATGGGCTCGATCCCGTACGCCTCGCCGAGCGGGGCGACGAGCGGCGCGAGCACCACGATGGCCGAGTAGATCTCGACCACGCTGCCGATCACGAGCAGCACCGCGTTCAGCATGAGCAGGAACAGGGCCGGGCTGTGCACGTGGCCGGTCATCCACGTCACGACCCGCGTCGGCACCTCCGCGTCGACGAACCAGGAGGTGAGGCCGTAGGCGGTCCCGAGGAGGATGAGGACCGAGCCGACGAGCGACGACGCGTGGACGAGGACCCTCGGCAGGTCCCGCAGCGGGTGGATCGACCGGAACACGAACAGCTCGACGACGAGCGCGTACGCCGCCGCGAGCGCGGCCGCCTCCACGATGGTCGCGAACCCGCTCCCGACCGCCACCACGACGAGCGTCGGGAGGCCGAGGTCCCACTTCGCGTCCCAGAGCGCCGCCAGCGCCTCGCGCCCCCGGAACGCCTGGCGCGGCGCGCCGGCCTTGACCCCGACGTAGACGCCGTACGCCGCGACGAGGAGGATCATGAGGAGGCCCGGCAGCAGGCCGCCGATGAAGAGCTCCCTCACCGGCGCGCCGGCCACCACCGCGTACAGGATGACCGGCAGGGACGGCGGGAAGAGCAGCCCGAGCGACCCGGAGGCGGTGACGACGCCGACCGAGAAGTCCTCCGGGTACCGCTCCTCGAGGAGCGTCGGCAGGAGGAGGCCGCCGAGGGCGAGGATGGTGACGCCGGACGCGCCGGTGAACGTCGTGAAGACCGCGCACACGAACGTCGCCATCACCGCGACGCCGCCCGGCATCCAGCCGAAGATCCCCTTGTACGCGCGGATGAGGCGCTGCGGCGCCGCCCCCTCGGCGAGCACGTAGCCCGCGGCGGTGAGGAGCGGGATCGCCGGGAGCGAGGTCTGCGAGACGACGCTGAAGATCGCGTTCGGCACCGTCGCGATCCCCGAGCCCTCCCGGAAGAAGAGGACCATCGCGAACCCGCTCATCACGACGAACACGGGCGCGCCGAGGAGGAACGCCGCCGCGACGACGAGGAGCAGCACGGTGACGAGGCCGCGCCCCGGCTCGACCCGGCCGAGGAGGAACGCGGCGAGCGCGAGCGCGAGCGCGGCGCCGCGGTACCCCCAGGCGGCCGCCGCGGCGCGGGGGCCCTCCGCGACGTCGCCGGCCCGCCAGGCGAACCGGAGCGCCATCACCGCGAAGCCGGCCGGCATGACGAGCTGGCTCCAGGCGACGCGGATCCCGAACGCGACGACGCCGAACCCGCTCCACTCCGCGCGCACGAGCTCGACCGAGGCCCAGGCGAGCAGCGCGCAGGCGGCCGCCGAGACCGCGCCGCCGAAGAAGCGCGCCGCGCGCCGCGGCCAGCCGCCCGGGATCGCGTCCAGGGTCGAGAGCGCGAGGTGGTGCCCGCTCACCGTCGCGAGCAGCGCGCCGAGGAACCCGACCCACAGCGTGATGTGCTGGGCGAGGACCGCCGAGCCCGGCAGCTCGCGCCCGGCGAGCCGGCGCGACAGGGTCGAGGCCGCGGGCAGGACGATCATCGCGAGCAGGAGGAACGCGACGAGGAACCGCTCGACGGACGTGCCGAGCTTCTCGGGCTCGGACGGGGAGGTGGGCGCGGATGTCGGGGCTGTCACGCGAAAGCCGATTGACCCCTCTCCGAGGGGCGTCTATGACTACCACGAACTCGCGGCCGGGCCTCCCACCATTGAAGCGCCTCGTCCTCGCCACCGCACTCTGCGTCATGGTCGCGGCGCTGTCCGGGTGCCGCTCCGCGGCGCTGTCCGTCGCCGCCGGCGCCTTCTCCGGCTCGGGCACGGGCAACGCGTACGCGTCCGACGACGACCCGGAGCTCGTCCGCGACGCGGTCCCCTTCGGCCTCAAGACGATGGAGGGGATCCTCGAGGGGAAGCCCCGGCACGAGGGGCTCCTCACGTCGCTGGCGAGCGGCTTCACGCAGTACGGCTACGCGTTCGTCCAGCAGGAGGCCGACGCGGCGGACCTCGACGGCAAGCTCGACCGGGCGCGCGCCGGCCGCGACCGCGCCCGCAAGCTCTTCCTGCGCGCCCGCGAGTACGGGCTCCGCGGCCTCGACGTGCGACACGAGGGGCTCGCGGCGAAGCTGCGCGCGGGAGGGCCGGGCGTGAAGGACGCGCTCCGCGCGGCGGACTCGAAGGCGGACGTCCCGCTCCTCTACTGGACCGCCGCCGCCTGGGCCCTCGCCATCTCGAACGGGAAGACCGACATGGCGCTCGTCGCGGAGCTGCCGACCCCCGTCGCCATGATGGATCGCGCGCTCGCGCTCGACGAGGCGTGGGACTCGGGCGCGATCCACGAGTTCTTCGTCACCTACGACGCCACGCGGAGCGCCGCCGAGGGGGGAGGCGCCGAGCGCGCGAAGGCCCACCTCGATCGGGCCCTGCAGCTCTCGATGAACAAGAAGCTGGCCCCGCGCGTCTCCTGGGCGGAGGGCGTGCTGGTCCAGAAGCAGGACCGGGCGGAGTTCACGCGCGTCCTCGAGGAGGTGCTGCGCGCGAACGCCGAGGAGACCCCGCCGTACCGTCTCGCCAACGTCCTCGCGCAGCGCCGCGCGCGCCTGCTGCTCGCCCACGCGGACGACCTGTTCCTCTGATCCCTGCCAAGGAGAGGCACGTGAAGAAGCTCTTCCTCGCCGCCGTCGTCGCGGCGCTCTCGACCGCCGCGCGGGCCGAGCCGGTCACGATCAAGCTCGGCACGCTCGCCCCCCAGGGCTCCTCCTGGCACGACATCCTGAAGGAGCTCGCGCAGCGCTGGGAGCAGGTCTCCGGCGGCCAGGTGAAGCTCCGCATCTACGCGGGCGGCGCCCAGGGCAGCGAGGGCGAGATGGTCCGCAAGATGGCGATCGGCCAGCTCCAGGCGGCGGCCATCTCGAACATCGGGATGCACGACGTCATCCCGGAGCCGCAGGCCTTCTCCGTCCCGTTCCTCTTCGACGACGAGGCGCAGATGGACTGCGCCTTCGCGAAGCTGCGGCCGGCGCTCGAGGACGCGCTCGCGAGGCGGAACCTCGTCGCGCTCCAGTGGAGCCGCGTCGGCTCCATCTACCTGTTCTGCGATCAGCCGCGCCGCACGCCCGCCGACGCGGGGCAGGCGAAGGTCTGGGCGTGGGAGGGCGATCCCAAGAGCGTGGAGGCGTACCGCGCGGTGGGGCTCCACCCGGTGGTCCTGTCGGCGACCGACATCATCCCGTCCCTCCAGACCGGCATGATCGACTGCGTCCCCAACGTGCCGCTCTACGTGCTGACGGCGCGGCTCTTCGAGAAGGCGAACTACATGATGGACGCGCCGTGGAGCCACATGGTCGGCGCGACGCTCGTCCGCAAGGACGCCTGGGAGAAGATCGCCCCCGACCTCCGCGCGAAGCTCCTCGCCGTCGCGACCGAGCTCGGCAAGAAGGTCGACGCCGAGGTGAAGCGGCTCAACGCCGACGCGATCTCGGCGATGCAGAAGCAGGGGCTGAAGGTCGTCCCCACGGATCCGGCGCCGTGGCGGGCCGCGATGGAGAAGACCTGGCCGATCGTGCGCGGGGGCGTCGTCCCGGCGCCGTTCTTCGACCAGGTGAAGGCCGCGCGCGATCAGTGCCGGGGCGGGGCCGCCTCGAAGCGGTAGGCGCTCAGCCGCCCGACACGAACCGCGCGACGTCGCGGCGGACGGCGCGGCTCGCGAAGAGGAGCGTCAGGTGCCCGCGGCCGTAGAGCCGGGGCGCGACCCCCCACGCGCGCGCGAGCGCGACCGCGCCCGCCGGCGGCGCGATCCGGTCCTCGCGCCCCGCCGCGACGAGGGCGCGCCGCGCGGTCCGGGGCCGCGCGTCCGCGCGGAAGGG
>DASVZX010000380.1:0-27320 GCA_036391435.1 Anaeromyxobacter sp.
GTCCGTGGCCGACACCGCGATCGTGCCGCTGCAGGACGTGCTCGGCCTCGGCAGCGAGGCGCGCATGAACGTGCCCGCGACGCTCGGCCGGAACTGGCGCTGGCGGTTCCGGGACGCCGCCCTCCTCCCCGAGCACGCCCGGCGGCTCGCGGAGCTCGTGCGGCTGTACGAGCGCGACGGGACGGCGGCCGGCGGATGACCTAGCCGGGATCGGACCGGAGCGTCCGGACGCCGAACAGGGTGGCGACGATCCAGGAGAGGAACGCCTGCGCGAGCGCGAGCAGGAGCGCGTGCCAGAAGCCGAGCCCGTAGTTGCCCATGACCACCGCGAGCCAGACGACGACGTAGAGCAGCCACGGCAGGACGAGGAACCACAGAAACCGCGCGAGCGTGATGAAGTAGGCGATCGAGAGGACGATCGAGACCACCACCGCGCGCCCGAAGGTGTTCGCGGGGTTGCCGGGGGAGACCCAGGCGACGGCGAGCCAGAGGACCGCCGCGGAGGCGACGAGGCGGACGACGAACGCGAGGAGATGGTTCATGGCGTCGCGGGCGCCGCCGGGGGGCGGCCGTCCCGGGCGGCATCATGCCGGAACGGCGGGCGGGCGGGCACGTTTCTCGTGGGTGCGCCCGCGCGCGCCGACGTCACGCCGGCCCGACCCAGCGCGCGCCGCACTTCGGGCAGACGTACGTCTTCATGGGGCCGACCACCTGCTGCACGACGCCCTCCGCGCCGCACTTCGGGCACGTGTTCGTCGGCTGCGTGGGGGCGGGCTCGTGGACGGGCATGGCGAGCAGTCTACCCAAACCGGCCCGCCCGCGCCGCGACGTCCCGGCCCTGGCCGCCGCCGCACGTCCGGGGTAAGCCCTGCCCATGCCCGAGCACGTCTGTCCCTGGTGGATCGGCTACCTGCTCGCCTCGCCCCTGCGGAAGCTCCTGCAGGACCCGGCGGCGATCCTCGGCCCGCTCGTCCGCGAGGGGATGACCGTGCTCGAGCCGGGCCCCGGGATGGGCTTCTTCACGCTCGAGGCGGCGCGCCGGGTGGGCCCGCGCGGCCGGGTCGTCGCCGTGGACCTGCAGCCGCGCATGCTCGCCGGGCTCCGCCGGCGGGCCGCGCGCGCCGGGCTCGCCGGCCGGATCGACGCGCGGCAGGGCCGCCCGGACTCGCTCGGCGTCGAGGACCTGGCCGGCCAGGTGGACCTCGTCCTCGCGCTGCTCCTCGTGCACGAGCTCCCGGACGCGGGGCGCTTCTTCGCGGAGGTCCGGCGGGCGCTCGCGCCCGGCGGCAAGGTGCTCGTCGCGGAGCCGTCCGGCCACGTGTCCGCGGAGGCGTTCGAGGCGAGCCTGTCCGCGGCCGCGCGGGCGGGGCTGCGGCGCTCGCCCGGCCCCGGGATGTGGCGGAGCCGCACCGCCCTGCTCGACGCGACGTGAGCGTCTAGACGCCCGGCTGCGCGCCCTCGGCGTCGAGGTAGTCCTCGTCCGGGTAGCACCAGCGCCAGTCCTCGCCCCGCTCGAACGACTGGATGATCGGGTGCTGCGTCCGCTCCCAGTGGCGCCGGGCGTGCTGGTTCTTCGACGAGTCGCAGCAGCCGACGTGCCCGCAGATGAGGCACATCCGCAGGTGCACCCAGGTGTCGCCCGTCGCCAGGCACTCGCGGCAGCCCTCGTAGGAGTCCGGCGCGACGTCCCGGATCGCCCGAACGTGCTCGCAGATCATCGGATGCCTCCCGTGCCCGCCTCCGCGGGCTTCCTCAGCTCGAACCAGTAGAAGCCGTACGGCGCGAGCGTCACGAAGTACGGCAGCTTGCCGATGCGCGGGAACTCCGTGTACCCGAGGACCTCGATCGGCACGTAGCCCTCGAACGTGGACAGCTCGAGCTCCGCCGGCTGCGCGAAGCGCGAGACGTTCGCGACGCAGAGGAGCACGTCCTCCTCGTACCGCCGCACGTACGCGAGCACCTTCCGGTTCTTCACCGGGAGGAACTCCATCGTGCCGCGGCCGAACGCCTTGAAGATCTTGCGGAGCGCGATGATGTTCCGCATCCAGTGGAGCAGCGAGGACGGGTCGCGCGCCTGCGACTCCACGTTGACCGCCTGGTACCCGTAGACCGGGTCCGAGATGGGCGCGGAGTAGAGGCGCGCGGGGTCCGTCCTGGAGAAGCCGGCGTTCCGGTCCGGGCTCCACTGCATGGGCGTGCGCACGCCGTTGCGGTCGTGGAGGTAGATGTTGTCGCCCATCCCGATCTCGTCGCCGTAGTAGACGATCGGCGTCCCCGGGAAGGAGAAGAGGAGCGAGTTGAGGAGCTCCATCCGCCGGACGGAGTTGTCGACGAGCGGCGCGAGGCGGCGGCGGATCCCGACGTTGAGCTTCATGCGCGGGTCCTGCGAGTAGGCGAGGTACATGTAGTCGCGCTCGTCGCTCGTCACCATCTCGAGCGTCAGCTCGTCGTGGTTGCGCAGGAAGAGCGCCCACTGGCAGGTGTCCGGGATGGGCGGGGTGCGGCGCATGATCTCGCGGATCGGCTCCACGTCCTCGAGCCGCAGCGCCATGAAGATGCGCGGCATGAGCGGGAAGTGGAACGCCATGTGGCACTCGTCGCCCTCGCCGAAGTACGGGCGCACGTCCTCGGGCCACTGGTTCGCCTCGGCGAGCAGCATCCGGCCGGGGAAGCGCTCGTCCACGTGGCGGCGGAGCGCGCGGATCACCTCGTGCGTGCCGGGCAGGTTCTCGCAGCTCGTGCCGTCCCGCTCGATGAGGTAGGGCACCGCGTCGAGCCGGAACGCGTCCACGCCGAGCTCGGCCCAGAACCCGAGCACGTCGAGCATCTCGCGGAGCACGGCGGGGTTGTCGAAGTTGAGGTCCGGCTGGTGGCTGAAGAAGCGGTGCCAGTAGTACTGCTTCGCCTCCGGATCCCAGGTCCAGTTCGACTTCTCGGTGTCGGTGAAGATGATCCGGGCGTCCTTGTACTTCTCGTCCGTGTCGCTCCAGACGTAGTACGCGCGCTCCGGCGACCCGGCGGGCGCGCGGCGCGCCCGCTGGAACCAGGGGTGCTGGTCCGAGGTGTGGTTCACCACGAGCTCGACGAGGACGCGGACGCCGCGCGCGTGCGCCGCGGCGACGAGCTCGCGGAAGTCCTCGAGCGTCCCGTAGTCGGGGTGGATCGCCTTGTAGTCGGAGATGTCGTAGCCGTCGTCCCTGAGCGGAGACGGGAAGAGCGGCAGCAGCCACAGGCAGGTGACGCCGAGGTCCTGCAGGTAGTCGAGCTTCTGCACGAGCCCGCGAAGATCCCCGATCCCGTCGTCGTTCGAGTCGAAGAACGACCTCACGTGGGTCTCGTAGATGACCGCGTCCTTGAACCAGAGCGGGTCCTGCGTCCGTCTGCGCTGGTTCCTCGCCATGCGTTCCCCCGGGCCTCCGACAGTTCGTAAGGCCGCCCGCCCCGCGACGCGACCCCTCCGGCCGCGCGCCGATCGGCCCCGGTCCGGTACGCCCGCCGCGCCGTTCGCTCGCCGGGGGCCGTGCCGACCGGCGCCCGTGGGACCTAGCTTCGCACGTGGGCGGGCGGCGGCGGGGGGCGACGGCGATCTGGGCGTGCGCGGCGGCCGCCTCGCTCGCGAGCTGCAGCCCCTGGTCCTGCGACTTCTACAGCCACGGCGCCTGCGTCGAGTTCGTCCAGCAGCCCGCGGACCTCCGGGACGCGCAGCGGCGGATGGACCGCCTGCTCGAGCTCGAGCTGCCGTACTGGGGGCTCTCGAGCCTCTCCGGGTGGCGCATCCAGTACCGGGCGAGCGCCGACTACCCCTGCTACATGGTCGAGAACAACGACGGCTGCACCGACTACGCCAAGCAGACCCTCTCGGTGCGGCTCCCGCCGGAGGCCCCGGACTGCTTCGAGGCCGCGGAGCTGCTGCACGAGCTCGGGCACTACGAGCTCGGCGACCCCATGCACTCGAACGACCGGTGGGGGAGCGTCGACGCGCAGTTCGCCGGGATCGTGTGGGACCGGCCGGACGCGGCGCCCTCGTGCGTCGCGCGGTACCGCGGGATCGTCGCGGGGATGTGGCCGGTCCACCGGAACTCCTTCTGAGCGCCGGCGCCCCCCGGACGCGGCGCCCCGAATTCCCGCTCCGGGCGCGTCCTCCGCGGGCGCGCTCCGCCGTTAGACGAGCTTCTTCGCCTTTCGAGGAGGCTCCCATGGCGGCGATCCGCAAGCACGTGACCCGGGACGTGGTGACCCTCGACGCCGGCGCGCCGATCCGCGACGCCGCCCGGATGATGGCGGACCGCAAGATCGGGTCGGTGGCCGTGCGCGAGGACGGCAAGCTCGTCGGGCTCGTCACCGAGCGCGATCTGGTCCTGACCGTCCTCGCCCGCGCCGGCGACTCGAACCAGCCGCTGCGCGAGGCGATGCGCCCGGGGATCCCGCGCATCGCCGCGGACGCGACCGAGGTCGAGTGCGCGGCGATGATGCGGGATCACACCACCCGCCACCTCCTCGTCGAGGACAGGGGGCAGGTCGTGGGCCTCGTCTCGATGCGCGACATCATCCAGCTCATGCTCGACGAGAAGCAGTTCCTCATCGAGCAGCTCCACACGTACATCGAGGGGAGGTAGAGCGTCGCTCACTGCCCGGGCGCGTTCGGGTCGAAGGGCGCGTCGGGCCGCCGCGGCTTCCTCGCCGGCAGCTCGGGCCGCGGCCGCGGGATGCCGGGCACCTCCGGGCCCGGCGGCGCGCCGGCGCGGCCCGGCAGCTCCGGCCGCGGGCGCGGCGTGGACGGGATCTCCGGGCCGCTCTCGCCGGGCCGCTCGGGTGTCTCGCTGGCCATCCGTCATCTCCCCCCTGACCGGGGCCGACCGTATCTTCTGCTGCGACCGACCGCCCGCCGGGCCCGTCCCGGGCGAGCCGCCCACCGCCCGGGTCGGGGGCACGAGGGTCCACCCAACGATGCGCATCGCGGTCCCCAGAGAGACGGCCGCCGGCGAGCGGCGCGTGGCGCTCGTCCCGGAGAACGTGGCCCGGCTCGCGAAGCAGGGGCACGAGCTCGCGGTCGAGCGCGGCGCCGGCGTGGCCGCGGGTCACGCCGACGCCGCGTACGAGGCGGCGGGCGCGGCCGTCCGGCCCGACGCCGCGGCGGCCCTGGACGGCGCGGCCCTGGTCGCGCGCGTCCGCGCCCCCGACCTGCGCGAGGCGGAGGCGATCCCGCCCGGCGCGGCCGTCGTGGGGCTCCTCCAGGCGTGGCGGAACGGGGCGGTGCTGGAGCGGCTCGCGGCGCGCCGCGTGGACGCGCTCGCAATGGAGCGGGTGCCGCGCACCACCCGCGCCCAGGCGATGGACGCCCTCTCGTCCCAGGCGACGCTCGCCGGCTACGAGGCCGTCCTGCTCGGCGCGAGCGCCCTCCCCCGCATCCTTCCCATGATGACCACCGCCGCTGGCACGCTCGCCCCCGCGAAGGTCTTCGTGATCGGCGCCGGGGTGGCGGGGCTCCAGGCGATCGCCACGGCGCGGCGGCTCGGTGCGGTCGTCTCGGCGTTCGACGTCCGCCCGGTGGTGAAGGAGCAGGTGCAGTCGCTCGGGGCCTCGTTCCTCGACGTGCCGCAGGTCGCCGCGGAGGGCGCGGGCGGGTACGCGAGGGAGCTCGCGGCGGAGCAGCAGGAGCGGGTGCGCGCCGCGATCGCCCTGCACGTGAAGGAGATGGACCTCGTCGTGACCACCGCCGCGATCCCCGGGAGGCCGGCACCCCGGCTCGTCACCGCCGCCATGGTGCGATCGATGCGGCCCGGGTCGGTGATCGTCGACGCCGCGGCCGAGACGGGCGGCAACTGCGAGCTGACCCGCCCCGGCGAGACGGTGACCGAGGCGGGCGTCGCGATCCTGGGCCCGCTCGACCTCCCCTCCGCCCTGCCCTTCCACGCGAGCCAGCTGTACGGCCGCAACGTGACCACGCTCGTCCAGCACCTCTCCGCGGACGGCCGGCTCCGGCTCGACCCCGCGGACGAGATCGCCGGCGCGATGCTGGTGGTCCACGGCGGACGGCTGCTCGGGAGGGAGGGCGCGTGATCGGAGAGCAAGGCCTGCGGGTGCTCGAGCTGTACGTCTTCGTCCTCGCCGGGTTCGTGGGGTTCTTCACCATCACGCGGGTCCCGGCGCTGCTCCACACCCCGCTCATGTCCGCGACGAACGCGATCAGCGCGATCTCGCTCGTCGGCTCGCTCGTCCTCGCCGGCGCCGACCGCGGGCGGCTCGCGACCATCCTCGGCTTCGTCGCGGTGACCTCCGCGACGATCAACGTCGTCGGCGGCTTCATCATCACCGACCGGATGCTGAAGATGTTCCGCCGCGGGCCGCCGGGGGGCGGGGGCCGGTGAACGCGCGGACCCTCTTCATCGAGGCCGCGTACCTCGCCGCCTCGATCCTGTTCGTGCTCGGGCTCCGCAGCCTCACCGTCCCGGACCGCGCCCGGCGCGGCATGCAGCTCGCGGCGGTCGGGATGCTCGTCGCGATCGCGGGGACGCTCGTCCACCACGAGATCGTCCGCTACGACTGGATCCTGGCGGGCCTCGCCCTCGGCGCGGTCATCGGCTACCCGCTCGGCGTCTACGTCCCCATGACGGCGATGCCCCAGCGGATCGCCATCTCCCACATGTTCGGCGCGATCGCCGCGACGCTGGTCGGCGTCGCCGAGTACTGGACGCTCGGGGACGGAGCGTCGGTGACGCGGAGCGAGATGGCCGCCCTCGGGTTCGAGGTCCTGTTCGGCGCGCTCACGATCACCGGCAGCTTCATGGCGTTCGGGAAGCTGCAGGGGCTCCTCCCGTCGCGCCCCGTCACGTTCCGCGGCCAGAACGTCCTCTCGATGGCGTTCTTCGGGACGGCGGCCGCGCTGTTCGCGTGGCTCGTCGCGAACCCGGCGAACCCGCGGGCGTTCTACGCGATGGTCGCGCTCGCGCTCGTGTTCGGCGTCTCCCTCGTGCTCCCCATCGGCGGCGCCGACATGCCCGTCGTCATCTCGCTCCTCAACTCGTACGCCGGGCTCGCCTCCTCCGCGACGGGCTTCGCCATCGGCAACGACGTCCTCATCATCGCGGGCGCGCTCGACGGCGCCTCCGGCTTCATCCTCTCCATCGTCATGAGCCGGGCGATGAACCGCTCGTTCGGGAACGTCCTCTTCGGCGCGTTCGGCTCGCCCCCGCCGCCGGGCGCGCGGAAGACCTCCGACGCCACGGTCCGGTCCATCACGCCGGAGGACGCCGCGATCCAGCTCGCCTTCGCGCGCCTCGTCATCGTGGTGCCCGGGTACGGCATGGCGGTCGCGCAGGCGCAGCACGAGGTGCGAGAGCTCGCGGCGCTCGTCGAGAAGAGCGGCGGGACGGTGCTCTACGCCATCCACCCGGTGGCGGGGCGGATGCCCGGACACATGAACGTGCTGCTCGCCGAGGCGAACATCCCCTACGACAAGCTGCGGGAGATGGACGACGTCAACGACCAGTTCAAGGACGCCGACGTCGCGCTCGTGATCGGCGCGAACGACGTCGTGAACCCGGCGGCGCGCACCGACCGGTCCTCGCCGATCTACGGGATGCCGATCCTGAACGTGGACGAGGCGAAGCAGGTGATCGTCCTGAAGCGCTCGATGAGCCCGGGCTTCGCCGGCATCGAGAACGAGCTCTTCTACCGGCCGAACGCGGCGATGCTCTTCGGCGACGCGAAGCAGTCGCTGCAGAAGCTCGTGCAGGAGGTCAAGCAGGCCTGAGCTGGCGGCCCCGGAAGCGCCGCACGGCCCGTTGACGCGACGGGCGCCGGCCCCGGGTCGTCCCCGCGGCCGGCGCCCGCCGCTGCCGGCGCTACCGGTTCTCCGGCTTCGCCTCGCGCTTCTGCGCGTCCTTCTCGGCGTCGGTCCGCTTCGCCTTGATCTCGATCGCCGCCGCCTTGTCCTTGTCGAGGTTGAAGGACGCCTTCACGTCCTCGCCCGGCCGGAGCCGCTCGATCGAGACGTCGTCCCCGTCGAGCTGGACCTTCGCGCCGCGCGCGATCGCGAGGGTCGCCGGCGGCAGGTCCTCGCGGTCGATGGTGATGCTGTCCTTCGAGACCTTCGCCACCTTCCCGTCGACGTCGAAGTTCTTCTTTCCGTCGAAGACCTTCGCGTCCGCGGTCGCGGACGAGCCGTTCACGGCGCGGCCCGCGGCCTCCCGCCACCGCTCCCCGGTCTTCCGGGCGGCGCCGCCGACCTCGCTCGCCGTCCCCTTCGCCTTCTGCCCGGTGCTCTCGGCCCGCGTGCCCTGCGCGAAGAGCGCAGCGGCGGCGAGCGCACAAGCGAATGCAAGCTTCCGCATCGTGTCGTCCTCCACGCGGGCCGTCCTGCCCGCGCTCGCAAGGTGCTCACCCCCTCACGCGCCCGCGCCCCTCACGGGGGGAGACGGGCCGGCGGCGAGGCGGCCGGGGGCCGCCACGGAGGGCGGGCGCTCACAGCCACTCGGGATGCTGGGCGGTGCCGTCGTACTGCCGCGTCGTCTTGTAGAGCTCGTCCGTCCCTCCGCGCGCCGCGGCGGCGGTGCGCGCGAGCAGCGCCTTCACCTCCGGCTCGCGCGGCACGCGGAAGGCGCGCGCGACGCGCAGCGCCTGCTCGACGCGCTCGACGGAGTCGCACCCCGTCACGACGACGCTCGCGGGCAGGCTCATCGCGTACCGCAGGCACTCCTCGGCCGACGCGAGCCCGCGCCGCACGATCCGCCCGTCCGCCATCGGCTTCATGCCGATGACGCCCGCGCCGCGACGGACGAGCTCGGGCAGGACCTGCCGCTCGAAGCTCTCGTGGTGCGCGTCGAGCACGTTGAGCGGCATCTGCACGGTGTCGAACGCGAACCCGTGCCGGTCCGCCTCGCGCAGCATCGCGAGGTGCCAGCGCGGCGACTTGTGGCCGGTGAACCCGATGAACCGGAGCTTGCCGGCCTGCCGCGCCGCGACGAGCGCCTCGATCGCGCCGCCCGCCGCGAACGCGCCGCCGGGATCGCTCTCGCGGATCACCTCGTGGAGCTGCACGAGGTCGATGGCGTCGGTGCCGAGCCGCCGGAGCGACTCGTCGAGCTGCGCGGCGGCCTTCTCGCGGCTCCGGCCGTCGACCTTGGTCATGAGGAAGACCCGCCGCCGGTACCCGTCGCGCAGCGCGCGCCCCATCCGCCGCTCGCTCTCGCCGTCGTTGTAGTCCCAGCAGTTGTCGAGGAAGTCGATCCCGCCGTCGACCGCGGTGCGGACGATCCGGACGCTCTCCCCCGGATCCTCCTGCATCCCCATGTGGAACCCGCCGAGCCCGACGATCGACACCTCGGCCCCGGTGCGGCCGAGCTTGCGGCGCGGGAGGCCCTCCGGCGCGTTCGCGCCGACGGCGGTCGGCGCGAGGGTCGCCGCCATCGCGAGCTGCAGGAACTCCCTTCGAGTCATCCTCCGCCTCCGGCGCCGGGTCCGGGCGACGGCCGGGCTTCACGACAAACCTGACGCGCGCCGGTCCCGCGACAAGCCCGCGCCGCCGCGCGAGGGCCGCGGGAGGGTGCGAGGAGGCGCCGCGCTTGCGCTGGATCAACCGCGCGCCGGCCAAGAAAGGGCGCGCACGCGGTGGGGGACTTTTGGACCTCGCGGGCCGTCCCCAAGGGAACGGACGTAGCCCTCGCGAGGCGCCCCCAGGCGCCGCGGTCGATCCGCTCGCGTCCGGAGAAGCCAATGCCGCATCCCGCCCGCTCGCTCCTGCTCTGCGCGCTCGCCGCGTGGCCGGGCGCCGCGACGCCCGGCGCGGACCCGGCCGCGACCGCGGCGGTCCCCACGGGCGACGCGCGCCGAGGCGAGGCGCTGTACGTGGGCTCGGCCCGGCTCGCCGCGGGCGGGGCGCCGTGCCTCGCCTGCCACGGCATCGCGGGCCACGGGCTCTCTCGCGCCGCGAGCTTCGGTCCGGACCTCTCGCAGGCCTATGCCCGGTACGGCGCCGACGGGCTCGACGGGCTGCTCGAGGACGTCGTCTTCCCGACCATGCAGCCGGTCTACCGCGGCCACCCGGTGGCGAAGGAGGAGCGCGCGGACCTGGTCGCCTTCCTCGGGGCGTCCGCCGGCCCGGGCCCGGCGCGGCTCGGGCCCGGGTTCGCCGCGGGCGTCGCCGCGGCGATGGGGCTCTTCCTCGCCGCCGTGGTCCTCGTCGGGAGGCGCGGCCGCGGCCGGCGCGCGCGGGGCGCGGGGAGGACGCCATGAGCTGGATCCGCGACGTCGTGAGCCCGGGGTCGCGCCGCTGGGAGGAGCTCTACCGGCGGCGGCACCAGCACGACCGCGTGGTGCGATCGACGCACGGGGTGAACTGCACCGGCGGCTGCTCCTGGAACGTCCACGTGAAGGAGGGGATCGTCGGCTGGGAGACGCAGGCGCGCGACTATCCCGCCATCGACGGCGTCCCGCCGTACGAGCCGCGCGGCTGCGCGCGCGGCGCGTCCTTCTCCTGGTATCTCTACAGCCCGCTCCGCGTGAAGTACCCGTACGTCCGCGGCGTGCTCGCCGACGCGTGGCGCGCGGCCCGCGCCGCGCACCCCGACCCGGTGGACGCCTGGGCCGCGCTCGTCTCCGACGCCGGGACGCGCGCGCGGTGGCAGCGCGCTCGCGGCAAGGGGGGCCTGCGCCGCACGACGTGGGAGGAGGCGCTCGAGCTCGTCGCCGCCTCCATCGTCCACACCGTGAAGACGCGCGGGCCGGACCGCGTCGTCGGCTTCTCGCCCATCCCGGCGATGTCGATGCTCTCCTTCGCCGCCGGCTCCCGCTTCCTGCAGCTCCTCGGCGGGGTGAACCTCTCCTTCTACGACTGGTACTGCGACCTCCCGAACGCCTCCCCCCAGACCTGGGGCGAGCAGACCGACGTCGCCGAGACCGCCGACTGGTTCCACTCCAAGTACATCGTGGCGATGGGCTCGAACCCGGACGTCACCCGCACGCCCTCCGCGCACATCCTCTCGGAGGCCCGGCACGACGGGGCGAAGCTCGTCGTCCTCTCGCCGGACCTCTCCACCACCTCGAAGCACGCGGACTGGTGGATCCCGGTGCACGCCGGCCAGGACGGCGCCTTCTGGATGGCGGCGGTGCACGTCATCCTCCGCGACTTCCACGCGGCGGGGAAGGCGCCCGCCTTCCTCGAGTACCTGTCGCGCTACACCGACGCGCCGTTCCTCGTCCGGCTGGAGGAGCGGGATGGCGCGCTCGCGCCCGGGCGGCTCCTGCGCGCCTCCGAGCTCGCGCGGACCTCCGGCGTGGAGAACGCGGCGTTCAAGTACCTCGTGTGGGACGGCCGCAGCGGCGCGCCCCGCATGCCGCTCGGCTCGCTCGGCTTCCGCTGGCAGGCGAGGCAAGGGGAGTGGAACCTGCAGCTGAAGGACGGCCTCGACGGCGAGGCGATCGCGCCCGCGCTCACGCTCCTCGGGGCGCAGGACGCCGTCGGCGAGGTGGCCTTCGACGACTTCGCCGGCGCGCGGACGCTCCGCAGGGGCGTCCCGGTGAAGCGGGTCGAGACCGCCTCCGGTCCGGCGACGGTCGCGACGATCTACGATCTCCTCCTCGCGCAGCTCGGCGTGGGCCGCGGCCTCCCCGGCGCCTACCCGGAGGGCGACGACGATCCGGACCTGCCCTACACGCCGGCGTGGCAGGAGCGGTTCACCGGCGTCGACCGCCGGGACGTCGTCCGGCTCGCCCACGAGTGGGCCGAGACGGCGGCCCGGACCGGCGGGAGGTGCTCGATCCTGATCGGCGCGGGGGTGAACCACTGGTACCACGCCGACCTCACCTACCGCGCCGCGATCACCGCGCTCCTCGTCACCGGCTGCGTCGGCAGGAACGGCGGCGGCCTCAACCACTACGTCGGCCAGGAGAAGCTCGCGCCGGTGGCGCCCTGGGCGACGCTCGCGGGCGCGCTCGACTGGGGCCGCCCGCCCCGGTTCCAGAACACGCCCTCGTTCCACTACGTCCACTCCGACCAGTGGCGCTACGAGCGCGCGAGCGACGAGCGGCGGCTCGACCCGACGCCCGGGGGCGGGCCGCTCGTCGACGGGCACACCGTCGACCACCAGGTCCGGGCGGTGCGCCGGGGCTGGCTCCCCTTCTTCCCGCAGTTCGATCGCAACCCGCTCGACGTCGTCGCCGAGGCGCGCGCCGCGGGGGCGCGGACGGACGCCGAGGTGGTCGGCGCGACGGTGGAGGCCCTCCGGGCGGGGAGGCTCCGGCTCGCCGTCGAGGACCCGGACGCGCCGGAGAGCTGGCCGCGCGTCTTCATCGTCTGGCGCGGCAACGCCCTCTCCTCGTCCGCCAAGGGGCAGGAGTACTTCCTCCGCCACTACCTCGGGACCGACGACGCGTCGATCGCGCGGGAGACCGCGAAGGAGTCGGTGAAGGAGGTCGCGTGGCGGGACGAGGCGCCCACGGGGAAGCTCGACCTCGTCGTCGACCTGAACTTCCGGATGGACACGAGCGCGCTCTACTCGGACCTCGTGCTGCCGGCGGCCACCTGGTACGAGAAGGACGACCTCAACACCACCGACCTCCACACCTTCATCCACCCGCTCCAGGCGGCCGTGCCGCCGTGCTGGGAGTCGCGGAGCGACTGGGACGCGTTCGAGGCGCTGGCGCGCAAGGTGGCCGAGCTCTCGCGGCGCCACCTGCCCGAGCCGGTGCGGGACCTCGTCGCCGTCCCGATCCAGCACGACACGCCGGGGGAGATGGCGGAGCCCGAGCTGCGCGACTGGCGCAGGGGCGAGTGCGCCCCGGTGCCCGGCAAGACGATGTTCGGGCTCGCGGTCGTGGAGCGCGACTACGCCCACCTGCACGACCGCTTCACCTCGTTCGGGCCCCTGGCCCGCACGGGCGGCATCGGCGCGCACGGGCTCGCGTGGCCCATCGACGACGTGTGGGACGAGCTCGCCGCGCGCGGCCCGTCGCGATCCTGGGGCGGGAAGACCTACCCGTCGGTCGCCACCGCCGTCGAGGCCGCGAACCTCGTGCTGCGGCTCGCGCCGGAGACGAACGGCGAGATGGCCTTCCGCGCCTACCAGGCCGAGGAGCGGAAGGTGGGCGTGCCGCTCGCCGATCTCGCCGAGGGGGCGCGAAGCGTCCGCATGGACTTCGACGACCTCGGCCGGCAGCCGCGCCGGATCCTGAACTCGCCGTGCTGGACAGGCATCATCGGTCCCGGCCGCACGTACACGGCCTACGCGCTCAACGTGGAGCGGCTCGTGCCGTGGCGGACGCTCACCGGCCGCCAGCACCTCTACCTCGACCACCCCGGCCTCCTCGCCCACGGCGAGGCGCTGCCCGCGTACAAGCCGCGCTGCGATCCGTCCTTCCTGCAGGACCTCGTCCGCACCGTGTCGGACGGCAGGTCGATCCGGCTCAACTACCTGACCCCGCACGGCAAGTGGAACATCCACTCGACCTACGGCGACAACCTGCGGATGCTCACGCTCTCGCGGGGGCTCCACCCGCTGTGGCTGAGCGAGCAGGACGCGGCGCGCGTCGAGGTGGAGGACGGCGACTGGGTCGAGGTGACGAACGACCACGGCGTCGTCGTCACGCGCGCGGTGGTGAGCGCCCGCGTGCCCGCCGGGATGGCGATCCAGTACCACGCGCCGGAGCGGACGATCTCGGTGCCGCGCGCGCCGTCGCGCGGCGGGACGCGCGGCGGGAGCCACAACAGCCTCTCGCGCGTGCGGCTCAAGCCGACGCTCATGCTGGGGGGCTACGGGCAGCTCTCCTACGCGTTCAACTACTGGGGCCCGACCGGCAACAACCGCGACACCTACGTCCTCGTCCGGAAGCTCGAGGGCGAGCCGCGCTTCTAGCGGAGGAGCGCCATGGACGTTCGCGCGCAGCTCGCCTCGGTCTTCCACCTCGACAAGTGCCTCGGCTGCCACACCTGCAGCGTCGTCTGCAAGAACGTGTGGACCGACCGTCCGGGCGCCGAGTACGCGTGGTGGAACAACGTGGAGACCCGCCCCGGCACCGGGTTCCCCGCGGGCTGGGAGGACCAGGATCGCTGGCGGGGCGGCTGGGAGGTCGGCGCGGGCGCGCCGCGGCTCCGGTCGGGCGGGCGGGGCACGGCGCTCTCGGGGATCTTCCACAGCCCCACCCAGCCGACGCTCGACGACTACTACGAGCCGTGGACCTACCGGTACCGCGACCTCTTCGACGCGCCGGCGTCGGAC
Organism: Anaeromyxobacter sp.; assembly: GCA_036391435.1. Classification (GTDB taxonomy): domain Bacteria; phylum Myxococcota; class Myxococcia; order Myxococcales; family Anaeromyxobacteraceae; genus Anaeromyxobacter. The sequence goes on from DASVZX010000380.1 coordinate 14,214, forward strand.
GTGCAGCCCACCGCGCGCCCCGTGTCGCTCGTGACGGGCGCGCCCATGATCCCGCGGCGCGGGCCGAACTGGGACGACGACCTCTCCGGCACGAGGGACCACGCCGCCAGGGACCCGAACCTCGCGGCGCTCTCCCCGGAGGAGCGCGGCCAGCTCTTCGGCGTCGAGCGGCTCGCCTTCTTCCACCTGCCGCGCACCTGCAACCACTGCACGAACCCGGCCTGCGTCGCCGCGTGCCCCTCCGGCGCGATCTACAAGCGCGGGGAGGACGGGCTCGTCCTCTCGTCGCACGACCGTTGCCGGGCCTGGCGGCAGTGCATCTCCGCCTGCCCGTACAAGAAGGTGTTCTACAGCTGGAAGGAGGGGCGCTCCGAGAAGTGCATCGGCTGCTACCCGCGCGTCGAGTCCGGCGAGGCGCCCGCGTGCTTCGCCGCGTGCCCCGGGCGCATCCGCTTCCAGGGCGTGCTCCTCTACGACGCGGAGCGGATCGCGGAGGTGGCGGGGCGACCGGAGCCGGAGCTCGTCGCGGCCCAGCGCGAGCTCGTCCTCGACCCCGAGGATCCCGCGGTGACCGCCGCGGCCGCTCGCGCCGGGATCGCGCCCGGCGTGCTCGAGGCCGCCCGGCGCTCGCCCGTCCTCGCCTTCGTGAAGCGCTGGGAGCTCGCGCTCCCGCTCCACCCCGAGTGGCGGACCCTGCCGAACGTCTTCTACGTCCCGCCGCTCCTTCCGCTCCTCGCGGAGCGGGCGAACGGGACGACCCGCACCGCCGACGGGCTCTTCACGAGCGGCGAGCGCGGGCGGATCCCGCTCGCGTACCTCGGCCGGCTGTTCGGCGGCGAGGCGCCGGTCGCGGCCGCGCTCCGCACGCTCGTCGCCCTCCGGCTCTGGCGGCGCGCGGCGACGGTGGGCGACGTCCCGGCGGCGGAGGTGGACGCCGCGCTCGGCGCCGCGCGGCGCGCGCCCGGCGACCTGGCGGAGCTGCACCGGCTCACCACCTTCGCGACGCTCGAGGAGCGCGTGGTGCTCCCGCCGGCCCTCCGGGGCGAGGCGTTCGGCCCGGCGGCGCGCGACGCCGCGGGGGCGCTGCCGTGACACGCGATCCGGACCTCCTGGAGCGCCTCGCGGGCGCGCTCTCCTACCCCACGGCCGGGTTCGTCGCGCGGGTCGCGGAGTGCGGCGAGGCGCTCGCGCGGGAGCACCCCGCCGCGGCCGCGCGGCTCGCGCGGTTCGCCTCGTTCGCCCTCGGCGCGGGCGTCGCGGCGCTCGAGGAGGCCTACACCTCGGCGTTCGACGTCGCGCCGCTCGCGAGCCCCTACGTCGGCGATCAGCTCTTCGGGGCGAGCCGCGAGCGCGCCCACCTCCTCTCCGCCCTGCGCGAGCTCGGGCGCGAGGCCGGGCTCGCGCCCGGGCCCGAGCTGGCCGACCACGTCGCCGAGGTCCTCCGGCTCGCCGCCGCGCCGATCCCGGACGACGTCCGGGACGACCTCCTGCGCGACGGGCTCGGCCCCGCGCTCGTGAAGATGCTCGCCGCGCTCGAGGAGGCGCGGCACCCGTGGGCCGACGTCGTCGCGGCCGCGGTGGACGTGCTCGTGCCCCGCGCGGGCGCTCCCGCCGCCCGCGCGCCGGAGGCGCCATGAACGACGCGTTCCTGTTCGGCGTGTTCCCGTACGCCGCGCTCGCGGCCGCCGGCGTCGGCGTCGCCGCGCGACGCCGGATGCCCGCGACGCTCGGCACCCGCTCCTCGGAGTTCCTCGAGAAGAAGGCGCTCTTCTGGGGATCGGTGCCGTGGCACTACGCGGTCCTGCTCGTGCTCGCGGCCCACCTCGTCGCCGCGGTGGTCCCCGGCGCCTGGGGGCGGGTCCTCTCGGATCCGGTCCGGCTCGTCGTCCTCGAGATGGCCGGGACGGCGCTCGGGCTCTGGGCCACGATCGCGATGGCGCTCCTCGTCGTGCGCCGCGCCACGAGCGCGCGCCTGCGCGCGGTGACGACGAAGGTCGACTGGCTCGTCCTCGGGCTCCTGCTCGCGCAGGTCGCCATGGGAACCTGGGTGTCCCTCACGCTGCGCTGGGGCTCGGTCTGGTACCTCCACACGGCCGCGCCCTGGCTCGCGTCGCTCGGCGCGCTCGCCCCCCGCACCGACCTCGCCGCGGTGCTGCCCTCGATCGCGAAGCTCCACGCGATCGGGGGGTTCCTCGTCCTCGCGCTGCTCCCCTTCTCGCGCCTCGTGCACGCGCTCACCGTCCCGCTCGCCTACCTGTGGCGGCCCTCCCAGGTGGTCGTGTGGAACGGCGAGCGCGCCGGGATCGACGCGCCGGCGGCGCCGCGGAAAGGCGGCCGCGTCCTCGCGGCCTGGAACCCCGAGGACCGGGCGTTCTGGCAGTCCACCGGGAGCGCCGTCGCGAGCCGCAACCTCTGGATCTCCGTCCCCGCCCTGCTCCTCGCCTTCGCGGTCTGGATGGTCTGGAGCGTCGTCGTCGTGCGGCTCCCGGCGGTCGGGTTCGCCTACACGACGGACCAGCTCTTCTGGCTCGCCGCGCTGCCCGGCCTCTCGGGCGCGACGCTCCGCATCTTCTACGCGTTCATGGTGCCGATCTTCGGCGGCCGCCGCTTCACCGCGATCTCCACGGCGTCGCTGCTCGTCCCCGCCCTCGGGATCGGCTGGGCGGTCCAGGATCCGGCGACCTCCTACGGCACGATGCTCGTCCTCTCGCTCCTGTGCGGCCTGGGGGGCGCGAACTTCGCCTCCAGCATGGCGAACATCAGCTTCTTCTTCCCGAAGGAGCGGAAGGGGACGGCGCTCGGCCTCAACGCGGGGCTCGGCAACCTCGGCGTCTCGGTGATGCAGTTCGTGGTGCCGCTCGTCGTCACCGCCTCCGTGTTCGGCAGGCTCGGCGGCGGCCCGCAGGTGGTCGCGCGGACCGGCGAGCTGGTGTGGCTGCAGAACGCGGCGTTCGTGTGGGTGCCGTTCGTCGCCGCGGCCGCCGTCGCCGCCTGGCTCGGCATGAACGACCTCGCGAGCGCGAAGGCGTCGTTCCGCGAGCAGGCCGTCGTCTTCCGCCGCAAGCACAGCTGGCTCATGTGCTGGCTCTACATCGGCACCTTCGGCTCGTTCATCGGCTTCTCGGCCGTGCTGCCGCTCCTCGTGAAGACCCAGTTCCCCGGCGTGGATCCGATGCGGTACGCCTTCCTCGGCCCGCTCGTCGGCGCCCTCGCCCGGCCCGTGGGCGGCGCGCTCGCCGACCGGCTCGGCGGCGCGCGCGTCACGCTCTGGAACTTCGTCGTGATGTCCGCGGCGGCGGCCGGCGTGGTCGTCTTCCTCCCCGGCGCGGGGCGGCCCGGGGGCTTCGGGGGGTTCCTCGCGATGTTCCTCGTCCTGTTCGCGACGAGCGGGATCGGGAACGGCTCGACGTTCCGGATGATCCCGGTGATCTTCTCGACCTTCCACGAGCGGCGCGCCCGGGGCCGGGGCGCCGCCGCGGACGAGCAGGCCAGGAAGGACGCCGCGAAGGAGGGCGCGGCCGTGATCGGGTTCGCCTCGGCGATCGCGGCCTACGGCGCGTTCCTCGTCCCGCGCGCGTTCGGGACGTCGATGCGGGCGACGGGCCGGCCGGCGGCGGCGATCGTCGGGTTCGTCGCGGTGTACCTGACCTGCATCGCGGTCACGTGGTGGTTCTACGCTCGCCGCAAGGCCGAGATGCCGTGCTGAGGCCGAGCGTCGATCGGACGCCGAGCGGAATCTCCCCTGCACCGAGGTCGGTGCGGATTCCGACGGGTACCCCGGACCGAGGTCGGTGCGCGGGTTCCGACTGTTACCCCGGACCGAGGTCGGTGCGCGGATTCCGACTGTTACCCCGGACCGAGGTCGGTGCGCGGAACCCGCCCTGTCCCGCCGTCCCTGACCCAAAGCCGCCGAAAGCGACCGGCCCCGCCGCAGAGCGGCCGCCCGCAGGCGCGCGCCGTGATGAACCGAGTCGCGCGCGCGGCGTGCGTCGCGTGCCGCGGAGGCGGGTGTCCGAGGATCCGCAGCGCGAGCGCAGCGAGCGCACTGCGGATCCGAGTTTCCGCCGGAGCGCCGAGATCGGAGATCGGAAACGCGCGCGCGCCCCTGACCCGCATTCCGCGCCGAGGACACCGGCCGCGACGCGGTGGGGCCGGGCGCCGGCGGCGTGGATCCTCTGAATGGAGGCGCGGGATCCGAAGGATCCGTGAGGGGAGGAGCCGGCGGCGTGGATCGCCGAACGGAGCCGCGGGATCCGCAGGCTCCGAGAGGGGAGGACGGCGATCTACCGCGTGTAGACCGTCACGTTCGCCGAGAGCCCTGCGCGCATCGGCAGGTCGGGGGGAGGCGACCACCCGATGCGCACCGGGACGCGCTCCACGACCTTGACGAAGTTGCCCGACGCGTTGTCCGGCGGGAGGAGCGCGAAGCGCGCGCCCGTGCCGCCCGAGACGCTCTCCACGCGCCCCTCGATCTTCCGCCCGCCGTAGGCGTCCACCTCGACCTCGGCCTTCTGGCCGGGCCTGATGGAGCCCGTCTGCGTCTCCTTGAAGTTCGCGACGACGTAGGTCCGGGTCGGCACGAGCTGGCCGAGCACCTGCCCCGGCTGGACGATCTGGCCCGGCCGCACGGAGAAGCGCGAGATCTCGCCGTCCTCGGGCGCGCGGACGACGGTGTACGAGAGCTGGAGGCGCGCCGCGTCGAGGGCCGCCTCGGCCGCCTTCGCCCGGGCGCGGGCGAGGTCGGCGTTCGCGAGCGCCGCCGCGTACTGCGCCTTGTTGGCGCCGGCGCCGGCCTGGGCCGTCTCGTTCGAGATGCGCGAGGCGTCGAACCGGTCCGAGGCGATCGCGCCGCCCTTCTGCAGCTCCTGCGCGCGCTGCAGGTCGAGCCGGGCCTTCTCGGCCTCGGCGTCGGCGCGGGAGACGGAGGCGCGGGCCGCGCGCACCTGGGCGTCGGCCGACGCGATCTGCGCCCGGGCGGTCTCCAGCTCGGCCTCGGCCTGGCGCACGCGGACCTGGTAGTCCGCGTCGTCGATCTGGAGGATCACGTCGCCCTTCCGGACGGGCGCGTTCTCGGCGACCGCGACCTGGGCGACCGTGCCGCCGACGCGCGGCGCGACGGCGACGACGTCGCCCTCGACGAACGCGTCGTCCGTCGTCTGGTCGCCGCGCGTCAGGAACGCGTGCACGCCGAAGCCCGCGAGGGCGAGCGCGGCGACGGTGCCGAGGCCGGCGAGGATGCGGCGCCTGCGGCCGCGCCGCGCGGGGCTCGCGTCCTCGCGCGCGGCCGGGGCGTCCGGGGGCGCCGGCGCCGGGTGCTGGGCCGCGGGCGGCGTCACCGCGTGCAGCTTGGGATCGGGAGGAGTCATGGCGGTCACATCTCCATCGCTTCGACGTGGGGCCCCCGGGAGGCCGGGTGGCGCTTGACCTTCAGGAACCAGAGCAGCGGGAGCACGCACAGCAGCGCGACCCCGCCGAGGAGGAGGACGCGCTCGAAGGCGATCACCATCGCCTGGCGCGTCACGAGCCCGTCGAGGGCGCGCAGCGCCGCCTCGTGCGCCGAGACCGGATCGAAGCCCTGCTGCCGGAGGCCGCCCTCCAGGGCGGCGAGGCGGGCCTGCACCTCGGGCCGGTCCGGCGTGACGTGGGCCAGGATCGCGTAGCGCGCCTGGACGCCGTAGCGGGAGAGGAGCGTCGCGAAGATCGCGAGCCCCATGGACGCGCCCACCTGGCGGAGGAGCGAGTTGAGGCCGGTGGCGTCGGCGAGCTTCGTGCGGGGGATCTCGGCGAGCGCGGCGGTCGTGAGCGGGACGAACAGGAAGCTGAACCCGATCCCCTGGATCATGATCGGGTGGGTGATGCCGGACGCGGTCGTGTCGAGCGTGACGCGCGAGACCAGGATGGCCCCCGCCGCGACGAGCACGATCCCGATCGCGATGAGCAGCCGCGCCGAGACCTTGCCGTAGAGCCGCCCGACGAACGGCGTGATCACCATCATCACGAGCGTCCGGGGCATGAGCGAGAGCCCGGACTGCATCGCGGTGAACCCGAGCAGCTCCTGCATGAACACGGGCAGGAGGAACATGGAGGAGAGCAGGATCGCGAACATCACCGCGCCGATGGCGGACCCGGCCGCGAAGAGCTTGTCCTTGAACAGCCGGAGGTTGACCGCGGGCACCGGCGCGGCGAGCTCGCGCCAGACGAACAGGCCGAGCGCGGCGACGGTGACGACCGCGCAGCCCACGATGAGGTCCGAGTCGAACCAGTCCTTCTGCTGCCCCTCCTCGAGGAGGAACTGCAGCGCGGCGAGCCCCATCGCGAGCAGCGCGATGCCGATCCAGTCCATGTTTCGCCGCTGGGCGGCGGCGCCGGCCGCGTTCGCCGCGCGGACGTCCTCCGGCTCGTGGACGAAGCGCCAGACCATGAAGAGCCCGAGCGCGCCGACCGGCAGGTTGATGAAGAAGATCCAGGACCAGTGGAAGTTGTCGACGATGTAGCCGCCGAGGGTCGGGCCGATCGCGGGCCCGATCATGACCGCCATGCCGAAGAGCGCCATGGCGGTCCCCTGCTCCTCCGGCGGGAAGGTCTGGCGCAGGATGGCCTGCTCCGTCGGCTGGAGCGCGCCCGCGCCGAACCCCTGCAGCACGCGGAAGAGGACGAGCTCGGTGAGCGACGTCGCGATCCCGCAGAGCGCGGACGAGATCACGAACAGGGCCAGGCTCGCCATGTACACGCGCTTCTGGCCGAAGAGGCGACCCAGGAACGCGGTGAGGGGCATCACGATGACGGTCGCGATGGCGAACCCGGTCGTGATCCAGGTGATCTCCTGCAGCGTCGCGCCGACGGCGCCGCGGATGTGCGGCAGCGCGACGTTCACGATCGACGCGTCGATCGCGCCCATGAGCGTCCCGAAGGTCACCGAGATGGTCACGAGCCACTTGTTCGTGACCGGCCGCGGCGGCGCGAGGGCCGGGAAGGTGGTGACCGCGGTGCTCATCGGGCGGCGCCTCTCAGGAACAGCTCCACGATGGCGCCGGACGTCTCTCCGGGCCCGTCCCCTCCCTCGAGGACGCGGACGAGGACCACCCGCGCGATCCCCACGAGCGAGGGGGCGAACACGTTCGCCCGGTCCTCGCGCAGCTCCCCGCGCGCGACGCCGCGCGCCACGATGGCCTCCGCGCGCCGCGCGAGGTCCTCGAGCAGGGACTTCGGCGGCCGGGCCTGGCCCGGGCCCTCGCCCCCCTGCATGAAGACGGACAGGAGCCGCCCGTGCACGCGCGCGTGCTCCTCGACGGCCGAGAAGAACGCCCGGAGCTGCACGTCCACGGGCGCCTCCCGCACGGCCGCGAGCGCGTCGTCCACGCGCGAGAGGAGGGCCTCGCGGCGCGACCGGACGAGCGAGCGGACGAGCGCGGCGCGATCCTCGAAGTGGTTGTAGAGCGTCCCCACGGCGACGCCCGCCCGCTCGGCGATCCGCTCCATCCGCGCCTGCATGCCGTCCGCGCCGAGGACCTCCTCGGCGGCCTCGAGGATCGCCCGCGCCGCCTCCTCGCGGAGGCGATCGCGCAGGCGCGACGCGTGGTGGTGTGAAGCGGATCTCATCGGGATGAATCTCGGTTCAGCGTTCTGAACCAACGTATAAGGATTCGAGGCGAGTGCGTCAAGCCGCCGCATCGGCCTGCTGGCCTCCGGATTTCCGGCGTGAATCCGGAATGGTAGGCACCCGTCGCCGCGGGGGCCGGCTCCACCCCCTCGCGGCCGCGTCGCTCCGCGCCGCCCGGAGGTGCCCGGTGCGTGTGTCGGCGGCGCGTGCTCGGGGCCGCCTGCAATCCCGGGCGGCCCGCCGCCTGCGAGCGGATCGGCCGACGCCTCGGCGGCGTACCGCCGATTGCAGGGCGGTCCGTGGGCGCGGCGTGGCCGAGGGGGCGCTGCGCTCCTTGGGCCGCGAGGGGGTGGCCCGGCCCTGTGTGGCGGCTCCGTCGGGGAGGCGTGCCGGAATCCGGCCCGCTCCGGCCGCCCCTTGCTACGCCGCCCCGGCCGTCACGCCGTCTCGATCGCCGCCGCCTTCTCGAGGCCCAGCTCGTGGATCGACTGCTCCCGCATCTTGTACTTCTGGACCTTCCCCGAGACGGTCATCGGGTAGCCGTCCACGAACTTGTAGTAGCGCGGGATCTTGTAGGTCGCGATCTTGCCCTTGCAGTAGGCGCGGATCTCGTCGCCGGTGAGCACGACGCCCGGGCGGAGCTTCACCCAGGCCATGAGCTCCTCGCCGTACTTGCGGTCCGGGACGCCGATCACCTGCACGTCGGAGATCCCGGGCATGGTGTAGAGGAACTCCTCCACCTCGCGCGGGAAGATGTTCTCGCCGCCGCGGAGCACCATGTCCTTGATGCGCCCGACGATCTTCACGTAGCCGTGCTCGTCCATCGTCGCGAGGTCGCCGGTGTGCATCCAGCGGCCGTCGTCGATCGCCTCGCGCGTGGCGTGCGGGTCGTTCCAGTAGCCGAGCATCACGGAGTAGCCGCGGGTGCAGAGCTCGCCGGGCGTCCCGCGGGGCAGCACGCGGCCGGTCGTCGGGTCCACGATCTTGATCTCGACGTGCGGGTGCACCTGGCCCACCGTGGCGACGCGCTTCTCGAGCGCGTCGTTCTTCCGCGACTGCGTGGACACGGGCGAGGTCTCGGTCATGCCGTAGCAGATCGTGACCTCCGGCATGTGCATGTCCTTCTGCACCTTCTTCATCACCTCGATCGGGCACGGCGAGCCCGCCATGATCCCGGTGCGGAGCGTGGAGAAGTCGTACTGCTCGAACCGGTCGTGATCGAGCTCGGCGATGAACATCGTCGGGACGCCGTAGAGCGACGTGCAGCGCTCCTTCGAGACGGTCTCGAGCACCGCCTGCGGATCGAAGCTCTCGGCCGGGAAGACCATCGCCGCGCCGTGCGAGGTCGCGGCGAGGTTGCCCATGACGAGGCCGAAGCAGTGGTACAGCGGCACCGGGATGCAGATGCGGTCCTGCTCGGTGTAGCCGCAGAACTCGCCGACGAAGTAGCCGTTGTTGAGGATGTTGTGGTGCGAGAGCGTCGCGCCCTTCGGGAAGCCCGTCGTCCCGCTCGTGTACTGGATGTTGATGGGCTCGTCGAACTGGAGGTCGCGCTCGGCGTGGAGCAGCTCCTCCTCGGAGAGCCGCTCGGAGTCGTGCTTCAGGTCCGCCCAGTCGTCGTCGATGACGACCGTCTGCTTCAGCTCGGGGCAGCGGATCCGCACCTCGCGCACCATCCCGACGTAGTCCGCCTGCCGGAACCCCTTCGCGAGGACGAGCATCGAGACGCCGGAGTGCTTGAGCGCGTACTCGAGCTCGTGCACCCGGTACGCCGGGTTCACGTTCACGAGGATCGCGCCGATGCGCGCCGAGGCGTACTGGAGCACCACCCACTCGTAGCGGTTCGGCGACCAGATGCCGACGCGGTCGCCCTTCCTGACGCCGCGGACGAGCAGCCCGCGGGCGACCTTCGACGTCGCCTCCCAGAACTGCCGGTACGTCATGCGGACGTTCTGGTGGACCGAGACGAGCGCCTCGCGGTCGGGGAACTTCTCCACGGTGCGGCGCAGGTTCTCGCCGATGGTCTCGCCGATGAGCGGAACGCTCGAGGTGCCGCTCACGTAGGACGGTGCGGTCAAGGATGCCCTCCGGTTCTAAGGGGCGAGCATCCTACCCTGCCTCGACCGGACGGCGAAGCGCCGCGCGCGACGCCGAGCGGCAATTCTGGACCGATCCGACCGACGACGCTCGGTGAACCCAGGGACGGCAGACGGCGCGGCGGACCGCGACGCCGGGATCACGGCAGCAGCACGAGCGACCCGGTCGTCTCGCGCGCCGCGAGCGCGCGGTGCGCCTCCGAGGCCTGGGCGAGCGGCAGCGTCCGCGAGACCTCGATCTTCACCTTGCCGGCGCGCACGACGTCGAAGAGCTCCGCCGCGCCGCGCTCGAGGTCCTCCCGCCTCGCCATGTACGAGAACACGGTGGGCCGGGTGAGGTAGAGCGAGCCCTTCCGCGCGAGCACGCCGACGTCGAACGGCGGCACGGAGCCCGAGGCGTTCCCGAAGCTCACCAGGAGCCCGAGCGGCGCGAGCGCGTCGAGGGATCCCTCGAACGTGGCCTTCCCGACGGAGTCGTAGACGACCGGCACGCCCGCGCCGCCGGTGAGCTCCCGCACGCGCTTCGCGAAGTCCTCGCGCGTGTACACGATCGCGTGATCGCACCCCGCGCGGCGCACGCGCTCGGCCTTCGCGTCGGACCCGACCGTGCCGATGACGGTCGCCCCGAGCGCCTTCAGCCACTGGACCATGATGAGCCCCACGCCGCCCGCCGCGGCGTGCACGAGCACGGTCTCGCCGGCGCGGACCGGGTGCGTCCGGCGCACGAGCGCCTGGACCGTGAGCCCCTTCAGCATCATCCCCGCCGCCGTCCGGTCGTCGATGTCGGGCGGAAGCTTCACGAGCCGGTCCGCGGCCATGACGCGCGCCTCCGCGTACGAGCCCGGCGGCCCCATGTAGGCGACCCGGTCCCCGGGGCGGACGTGCGCGACGCCCGCGCCGACCGCCTCGACGAGGCCCGCGCCGTCGACCCCGAGGCCGGACGGCAGCGGGAGCGGGTAGAGCCCGGTGCGGTGGTAGATGTCCACGAAGTTCACGCCGATCGCGGCGTTGCGCACGCGGGCCTCCCCGGCCCCCGGTTCGCCCACCGCGACGTCCTCGAGCCGGAGGACCTCCGGCCCGCCGGCCTGGTGGAATCGGATCGCCTTCGCCATGGATGTCTCCTCCGCGACGACCTTAACCCGCCGTCCACCGGTGCGCAGGGTCCGACACGGGACGACGCCTCCCCACCCCCATGGACGAGGGACGCGACGGGATCGCGCGTGCTTCGGGAATTCGCGAGGAGTAGGATTCCGGGCCATGCGGAAGCGCGCCGCACATGCCGGCCGGGTCCTCGTCGTCGACGACGAGCCCGGGATGCGCGACTTGCTCTCGCGCGTCCTCGGCGACGCGGGCCACGCGGTGTCCGCGGTCGAGAGCGGGGAGGAGGCGCTGGTGCTCCTCGCCCGCGAGGCGTTCGACGTCCTCGTCGTCGACAAGAACCTCCCGGGCATCGACGGGATCAGCGTGCTGAAGCTGGTCCGCGCCTCTCAGCCCGCGCTCCGCGCCATCATGATCACGGCCTACCCGAGCGACGAGTCCGACGCGAAGGCGCGGGCGCTCGGGGTGCTCGCGTACATCGTGAAGCCGTTCGGCGTGCTCACGATGATCGACGCGGTGGATCGGGCCATCGTCGACGGGCGCCTCGGCGGCCGGGCCGCCGGCACGTAGCGCGCGGCCCGGAGGGTGCCGGATGCGGGCGACCGCGATCGACTGGCCGGCGAGCGACGTCGCGATGGTGGCCGGCAGCGTCGCGGGACTCGCGGTCGTCGCGGCGCTGCTCCTCCTCGACCGCGCGCCGGCCGCGACCCCGCCCACCGCCGTCGGCACGGTCGTGGAGCGAAGCGGCTCGGTCCGCAACCGCCCGGCCGAGTCGCTCGTCTGGGACGACGCCCGACGCGGCGCCCGGCTCGGCGACGGCGAGTCCCTGTTCGTCGGGCCGGGAGGCTCGGCGTCCGTCGTGCTCGAGGACGGCGGCCGGCTCGAGCTCGAGGAGAACTCGCTCGTCGTGCTCGCCGCGCGGCGCGGCGCGGAAGAGCCGGCGACGGTCACGCTGCGGCGCGGGGGCCTCTCCGCGAGCGCCGCGGCGCCGGTGCGGATCCACGCCGAGGGAGGCGACGCCGCGCTCCGGCCGGGCGCGCAGGCGCGGGTGACGGGCGGGGCGGCCGGCGAGCGGCTCGACGTCGCGCTCCTCTCCGGCGGGGCCGACGTGTCCGGCCCGTCCGCCGCGCTCACGGCGTTCCCCGTGCGGCTCGCCGCCCCGGCCCCGTCGCAGCGCGTCTACTTCGCAGGGAGGACGGCGCCGGTCGAGCTCCGCTGGGACGGGGCGGCCGCGCGGGAGGACGCCGTCGAGGTCGCGCGCGATCCCGGCTTCGCCGACGCGATCGCCACCCTCCCCGGCGCGAGCGGGACCGCCGTGTTCCTGCCGCCGTCGGCGGGGACCTACTACTGGCGCGCGGTGGATTCCCGGCGCGCCGCGCGGAGCGAGACGCGGACGATCGTCGTCGTGGAGGACCTGCCGCCCGTGCCGGTGTCGCCCGCGGACGGCGAGATCGTGGTGGGTCCGCCCGGCCGCGCCGTGCCGTTCTGGTGGACCGAGGTGGACGGGGTGAGCACCTACCTCGTCGAGATCTCCGCCTCCCCCGCGTTCGACGACGTGGCGCTCTCGGTGACCGTCGACCGGCCGGGCGCCTGGATCGAGCCGCACCTCCCGGAGGGGACCTACCACTGGCGCGTGCGCGCCGCGGACCCCGAGCGCGGCCGCTCGCCGCCGTCGCGCCGATCGTCGTTCCGCCTCGTGGACACGGCGGTGCCCGAGGCCCCGGAGCTGCTCGATCCGACCGTCCAGGTGGAGCATGAGGGGCCCTGACGCGATCGCGCTCGCGCTGGCGCTCGCGCTCCTCCCCGCCGGCGCGCGGGCCCGCGACGCGAGCGTCGTGCTGCGCTGGAAGCCGGTCGCGGACGCGGTCGAGTACGAGCTGGAGATCGGCGCGGATCGCGAGCTCCGGCAGGTCGTCCTGAGCGAGCGCGTGGCCACCCCGGGCTATCGCTGGCGCGAGCTGCCGGACGCGCGGCGCTGGTGGAGGGTGCGGGGCGTGGACGCCCGCGGGCGCCCGGGCCGCTGGAGCGAGGTGAAGGCGCTCGAACCGGTGCTGCGTCCGCCCGAGCCCCGCGCGCCGCCCGACGGGCGGGTCGTCCGGGGCGGCGCCGAGATCGAGCTCGAGTGCGCGCCGTCGCCGCCGGCCGACGCCTACGAGCTCGAGATCGCAACCGACCCTTCGTTCGCCGCGATCGTCGAGCGACGCAGCGGGCGCGAGCCGCGGTTCCGGGTCGCCCTCGAGGCGGGCGCGTACCGCTGGCGGATCCGCGGGAGCGTCGACGGGCAGACGACCCCCTGGTCCTTCGCGCGCAGCC